>NZ_CP066356.1:8171831-8486379 GCF_023278185.1 Bradyrhizobium elkanii USDA 76
GTCTTCGCCCTCATCCCCCAGGTTGTTGGCATAGACGCCGCCGGTCGAATAGGGCCTGACGGCACTCCACAGCTCGCGCGCCCAACGCATGTTCGCCTCGTCACCGGCCGGATCGTCCCAGATCGCGACCGGAAAGCAGTCGAACGCCGCATCGCGGTTTGCGTAAGGCGAGTTCGATACCGGAACCCGTGCAATTGCGCCGCCGACATGCTGGAGGACCAGCAAGGACGAGGTGTTGGGGGCTCTCGCATAGGCGTCGAGCAGCGCGTCGATCGCGCCCGCACCGATTTCGCGCAGGAACTGCGCCTTCCAGTAATAGCGACGTCCCCGCGGAAACAGGGCATCGCCACCCGACTGAATCTCGAGATAGGGGACGGTTGCGAGGCGCGTCTCGAGGGGCGAGCCGAACTTGACGATCGGCGAAAGGGCGCGCTCGCCGTCACGATGCGAGCCGACGTAGCAACCGGAGATGTTGAAGAACCGGTCGCCCGACGGCAGCGTCACAAGGGCCGCATCGACGTTGACCTCATCGGCAGCGTTTCGCGCGAATTCATCGTAGAACTGCATGGCCTCGCGCGCCCGATCGTAAAGATAAAGCGTCGACGCGACCGGCAACGACGTGCCGATCGGATGCAACCGGTATTCGAACGCAGTTACGATGCCGAAATTGCCGCCGCCGCCTTTCAAGCCCCAGAGCAGGTCGGGGTGTTCGGTCGCGCTGGCCCTTAGGACCTGTCCCTCGGCTGTCACCACTTCGGCGGCAATCAGGTTGTCGCAGGTCAATCCGAATTTTCGCCCGAGCTTGCCGAAGCCGCCGCCAAGCGTGAGCCCGGCGATGCCGGTGTCGCTGTTGACGCCCATGGTGGTCGCGAGGCCGTGCGCCTGCGTGGCACGATCGAATTCGCCGAGATCGAGGCCGGCCTCCGCGCGCGCGGTGCGTCGGACCGGATCGACGTCGATGCGCTTCATCCGCGACAGGTCGATGACGATGCCGCCGTCACAGACCGAGAGGCCGGCGACGTTGTGGCCTCCGCTGCGAACGGCCACCGGGAACGTGCGGGACCTCGCGAACGTCACCGCCTCGACCACGTCCCGGGTATCCGCACAGTAGGCGATCATGGCCGGCCGCCTGTCGACGGCACCGTTCCAGACCCTGCGCGCCTCGTCGTAACCGGCGCTCCCGGCGAGGACCACCTGACCCTTGAGCCGTAGCTGGGAGGCGGGCCGAAGCTCGGAATGCGATTTGCCCATCACCTCGTCATCTGGCTGCCGCTGCTCCATCCGATTTGCTCCTCGCTACGAATGCCCATGCCATCATCTCATGGCGTGCCAAATCGTCCTGAATCCGATCGGAAAAAGTTGCGAAATCTCGCCGAAAAAGGGATGGCTCCAGGCGCTGGCGACGATCGCAGCCTCAAAACAAAAGCCGGCCCTGATCCAATCAGGGCCGGCTTGTTCTGAGGCCGCCAAATCGCGCCGGAAAATTACTCCGCGGTCCAGCCGCCGTCGATCGAGTAGTTGGAGCCGGTGATCTGCGCAGCATCGTCGCTGCACAGGAACAGCGCAAGCGCTGCGACCTGATCGGAGGTGACGAACTCCTTGGTCGGCTGCGCGGCGAGCAGCACGTCCTTGATGACCTGCTCCTTGGTCATGTTGCGCGCCTTCATGGTCTCAGGGATCTGGTGCTCGACCAGCGGGGTCCAGACGTAGCCCGGGCTGATGCAGTTGCAGGTGATCTTGTGCTGCGCGAGTTCCAGCGCCACCGTCTTGGTGAGACCGGCAATGCCGTGCTTGGCCGAGACATAGGCCGACTTGAAGGGCGAAGCGACCAGCGAGTGTGCGGAAGCCGTGTTGATGATGCGACCCCAGCCGCGCTTCTTCATGCCGGGCACCGCGGCGCGGATGCCGTAGAACGCCGACGACAGGTTGATCGCGATGATCGCTTCCCACTTCTCCGGCGGGAATTCCTCGATCGGCGACACGAACTGTATGCCGGCATTGTTGACGAGGATGTCGACCGAGCCGAAGGTCTTTTCGCCGAGCGCGATCATGTCGGCGATCTCGGCCGGCTTGGTCATGTCGGCCGGCGAATGCACGGCCTTGACCTTGAAGTCGGTCTCGATGCCGGAACGCTCCTTCTCGATGTCGGCCGGCACGCCCATGCCGTTGAGCACGATATTGGCGCCGGCGCCGGCGAAGGCGCGCGCATAAGCCAATCCGATGCCGCTGGTCGAGCCGGTCACCACGGCGGTCTTGCCTGTCAACGTACCCATTGTTCTTCGCTCCTATCTGCTTGCAGGGGGCTTCGATTCAGGGGGTGTGGGTTCATCCCCCGTGAGGTCGTAAGTCACCATGGTCTCCCCGGACTGCGGCCGTTCTAGCCATTCTTTGTGACGCATCGACAAATGCACGTCGCGGACGCCCGCGCCCCAGTGCTCGACCATCGCAACGTGGGAGAAGTCGTAGTCCTTCGAGGAGCTCTCGTAATTCTTGCTCTTGTAGATCAGGTGAACCACCGTGACGGTGTTCTCCTTGGACGCCTTGCGCAGCAGTTCGACCGACGGATCGTTCTTCAGGTAATCGGGCAGCTTGCCGATCAGGTCGCGCACCGCCATGCGGGCGTTGTGGATCTGCCTGTTCTTGTCGGTGTTCATCCGCGTCCGGCTGGAATAGCGGATGTCCTTCTCGCGCTCGGCGGCCTCCAGCAGCGTCTCCGGCAACGGCCCGCGCGCGCTGAACAGATCGACCTGGAAGATCAGGAGATCGCGGCTGATCTCCTCGTCGAGCACGAAGTCGAGCGGAGTGTTGGAGGCGATGCCGCCGTCCCAGTAATGCTCGCCCTCGATGACGACGGCGGGAAAGCCCGGCGGCAGCGCGCCCGAGGCCATGATGTGCTCGGGGCCTATCTTCTTGCCGAGCTTCCTGAACTCGTAATTGTCGAAATAGCGGAAATTGCCCGAGGTGACGCTGACCGCGCCGACCGACAGGCGCGTCTTCAGATCGTTGATGCGGTCGAAATCGACCAGGCGCTCCAGCGTCTTCTTCAGCGGCGCGGTGTCGTAGTAGCTCAGCGATTGCGAGCTGCCGGGCGGCCACAGCGGTGCCGGCGGAATCCGCGGCGTGAAGAAGCCAGGCACGCCGAAGGTTGCGATAATGGCGGCGCTGGTCTCGTTGAACAGCGAGCGGGCGCGCTCATGGTTGGAGACCGGATTCC
Source organism: Bradyrhizobium elkanii USDA 76 (assembly GCF_023278185.1). Taxonomy (NCBI): domain Bacteria; kingdom Pseudomonadati; phylum Pseudomonadota; class Alphaproteobacteria; order Hyphomicrobiales; family Nitrobacteraceae; genus Bradyrhizobium; species Bradyrhizobium elkanii. The sequence continues at coordinate 8,175,046 of NZ_CP066356.1, forward strand.
ACGGCACCGGCGCCGACACTATCTCCCAGAATTCCTTCAGCCGCGGCACGCGCTTGGCCGGCTCGTTGCCGGCGATGATCGCGGCGTTGATGGCGCCGATCGAGATGCCGGCGATCCATTCCGGCTCGAAGCCTGCGTGACAGAGTGCCTGAAAGGCGCCGGCCTGATAGGAGCCGAGCGCGCCGCCGCCCTGAAGAACCAGCACGCGCTGCGCTTGCGCGGGCGTCGAGGCCGGCGCGGAATCCGAAGTATCCATTCGTAACCGTTGGGTCAGGAAATGACTTGAGCCGCACCGTGGCGGCTGTTCGCCGCGGCGTCAATCAACGAGATGCGGGGCTCTTTGTTTGAGCATGATCTTCCCGGAAAACCGCCTCACACTTTTCCGGATCATGCTCCAGATCACGCGGAATTTATCGAGATCAGGTTGCCGCCAAAATGAGCGTCCAGAACACCTTGTACTTGGTGTTGGGAGCATAGACCGCCGCGATGCCCATTTTTGTGACACCGCCCTTCAGCATGTTGGCCTTGTGCGGCGGTGAATCGCGCCAGCCCGAAAAGGCTTCGGCAAGCGTGTGATAGCCGGCCGAGATGTTCTCGACCGCCACCGTCGCTGGATACCCCCCGGCCTGCAGCCGCTTGCCAAGCGGGGCCTTCACGTCGTGGTCCATCTTGTTGCGGGCGGCCATCGCCTGCGATTGCTGCTCGGCGAGCTTGGTCAGGTCCGGATCCACCACCACGGTACCAAGACCATTGTTCTGGCGGTACTGCGAGAACATGATCGCGGCGGCCTGGCTGTCCAGCACCGCGCCGGGCTGTGCCATGTTGAGATACATGGCCGGTTCTTCCGGGAGTTTGGTGTCGGCGGCGCAGCCGGCAAGCACCAGAAGCCCGAACAGGGCGACCGTCGTCCGTTTCACTTTTGAAAACCCCCAAGGTTGGCCCGCCGTTGTTGCATACCAACCGTGGCTGAATGGTGAACAGGGGCTAACTTTTGGCCATCAAAGGCCACCGACCCCCGGGCCCCGTAGCCCGGATGAAGCCATCTGGCGTGCGTTCGCGCGACCCGTTGGGGCTTCATCCGGGCTACGGGCACTTCACGCAGGGGCTACGGCCCCTACTCCTGGGCGGCAAAGATCCGGTAGCGCCGGGGCTGCAGGGAGACGATTTCGCCGGCCTGGAGCTCGCGATCGCGGGGGGCGTCGATCTCGATCACGGTCTTGCCCTCGCTCCCCGACAGGGCCACCTCGGCGCGCTGGATCGGACCGAACGAACGGACATGTCGGATGGCGCCTTCCAGGGCGCCGGTACCAGCCGGGCCGACCGCCATGTCGTGGCGGCGGACGAACAGTTTTGCCGCGCCCGACGCCGCGCCCAAAGCCGGAATGTTCAGGGGACGGCCGTCCAGCCGCACCGCATCGCCGGCGACGTCGACCGGCAGCACGATGGATTCGCCGATGAAGCCGTGCACGAAGGCGGTCGCCGGATTGTCATAGACCTCGCCGGGCGAACCGACCTGCTCGATCTTGCCCTTGTCCATCACCACGACGCGGTTGGCGACTTCGAGCGCTTCTTCCTGGTCATGGGTGACGAAGATCGAGGTGACGTGGATCTCGTTGTGCAGCGAGCGCAGCCATTGCCTGAGCTCCTTGCGCACCTTGGCATCGAGCGCGCCGAACGGCTCGTCGAGCAACAGGATCCGCGGCTCGATCGCGAGCGCGCGCGCCAGCGCAATGCGCTGGCGCTGGCCGCCGGACAATTGGCTGGGATAGCGGTTGGCCAGCCAATCGAGCTGCACCAGGTCGAGCAGGTTCTTGACGCGGGCGCGGATCGTCGCCTCGTCCTTGCGGATCGCGCGCGGCTGCACGCGCAGGCCGAAGGCGACGTTCTCGAACACCGTCATGTGGCGGAACAGCGCGTAGTGCTGGAACACGAAGCCGACCTGACGCTCGCTGGCGCCGCGCGAGAGCGCATTCTCGCCGTCGATCGCGACCTCGCCCGAGTCAGGCCAGTCCAGGCCCGCGATGATGCGCAGCAGCGTCGTCTTGCCGGAACCGGACGGGCCGAGCAGGGCCAGCAACTCGCCGTCGGCGACCTTGAGATCGACATTGTCGAGCGCGGCAAAGCTGCCGAACGTCTTTACGATATTCCTGACTTCAATCGCCATTGGGCACCTCTGCCTCGTCGAGCCGCCGCTCGAGAACGGTCTTCGCCACCAGGGTGATCAGCGCCAGCATCGCGAGCAGCGACGCGATCGCGAACGAGGCGACGAACTGGTATTCGTTGTAGAGAATTTCGACCAAGAGCGGCATCGTGTTGGTCTCGCCGCGGATGTGGCCGGAGACGACCGACACCGCGCCGAACTCGCCCATCGCGCGCGCGTTGCAGAGCAGGACGCCGTACAGCAGGCCCCATTTGATGTTGGGCAGCGTGACGCGGAAGAAGGTCTGCAGGCCGGAGGCGCCGAGCGAGATCGCCGCCTCCTCTTCCTGGGTGCCCTGCTCCTGCATCAGCGGGATCAGCGCGCGCGCCACGAAGGGGAAAGTGACGAAGATCGTCGCCAGCGCGATGCCGGGCACCGCGAACAGGATGTGGACGTTATGCGCCTGCAGCCACGGCCCGAAATAGCCCTGCGCGCCGAACAGCAGCACGAAGACCAGGCCCGAAATCACCGGCGAGACCGAGAACGGCAGGTCGATCAGCGTGATCAGGAAGGTCTTGCCGGTGAACTCGAACTTCGAGATCGCCCAGGCCGCGATCACGCCGAACACGAGATTGAGCGTGACCGAGATCGCGGCGATCAACAGCGTCAGCTTGATGGCGGCGAGCGCCTCGGGCTCCGCCAGCGCCGCGAGATACGCGCCGATCCCCTTCGAGAAGGCCGACGCAAACACCACGACCAGCGGCAGCACGACGAAGATGCTGAGGAAGGCGATCGCCAGCGCGATGATGATGAAGCGGACCGGGCCGGGCTCGGTGCGCAGATTGCGCTGCGCCGTCCCCGGCTCCGCGCGCGCGATCTCGAGCCGCGGCGCCGGCGCCGCCACGCTGACATCGGTCGCGGGTGCGTAGGTCCGCAGTTGCGTGGTCGAGGTCACCAATCCCGTCTGCATCGACATCTTTGAGACCTCAATGCACGGGGATGCGGGCTTGCGCCCAGCGCTGCAGCCGGTTGATCAGGAAGATGATCAGGAACGAGGCCACCAGCATCACGACCGCGATCGCGGTGGCATCGGCATAGCGGAATTCGGACAGCCGGATCACGATCAACAGCGGCGCGATCTCGGAGACATTGGGCAGATTGCCCGCGATGAAGATCACCGAGCCGTATTCACCGATGGCGCGGGCAAAGGCCAGCGCGAAGCCGGTGAGCAGCGCCGGAATCAAACTCGGCAGGATGACGCGAAACACCGTGTGCCAGCGATTGGCGCCCAGGCTCGCCGCCGCCTCCTCGATCTCGGGATCGAGATCGATCAGCACCGGCTGCACCGTGCGCACCACGAACGGAATGCCGATGAAGATCATCGCGATGAAGATGCCGATCGGCGTGAACGCGACCTTGATGCCGAGCTCGGCGAGCGGCGCGCCGAGCCAGCCCTTCTGGGCGAACAGCTGCGTCAGCGCAACGCCAGCGACCGCCGTCGGCAAGGCAAAGGGAATATCGACGATGGCATCGAACAGCCGCCGGCCCGGAAAACGGTAGCGCACCAGCGCCCAGACGATGATGGTGCCCATCACCAGGTTGACGCAGGCGGCCGCAAACGAAAGCCCAAACGAAACCTTCAGGGCGTTCAGGGTGCGGCGGCTGGTGATGATGCCCCAGAACTGGTCGAGGCTGAGCTCGAACGTCTTGAGGAACAGCGCGGCCAGCGGAATCAGGATGATGACGGAGAGCCATGTCAGGGTCAGTCCCATGGTGAGACCGAACCCCGGCAGGGTACTGCGCCGTGCAACCGCTGTGCTCACATATCCCCCTGATAATCCGATCAGTTCTTGTAGATCTGATCGAAGATGCCGCCCTCGGCGAAGTGCTCCTTCTGGGCCTTGGTCCAACCACCGAAAACGTCGTCGATGGTGAAAAGTTCAACCTTGGCGAAGGATTTTTCGTACTCCTTGGCGATCTCGGGATCGCGCGGCCGGTAGGAGTTGCGCGCGGCGATCTCCTGGCCTTCCTTGGTGTACCAGTACTTCAGATAGGCCTCGGCCACGGCGCGGGTGCCCTTCTTGTCGGCGACCTTGTCGACCACGGCGACCGGCGGCTCGGCGAGAATCGACTGGGGCGGGGCCACGATCTCGAACTTGTCCGCGCCGAATTCGCGCAGCGCCAGAAAAGCTTCGTTCTCCCACGCCAGCAGCACGTCGCCGACGCCGCGCTCGACGAAGGTGACGGTCGAGCCGCGCGCGCCGGTGTCGAGCACCGGCACGTTCTGATAGAGGTCGGCGACGAATTTCTTCGCCTTGTCGACTGATCCGAACTTCTTCTGCGCATAGCCCCAGGCGGCGAGATAATTCCAGCGCGCGCCGCCCGAGGTCTTCGGGTTCGGCGTGATGACGCTGACGCCGGGCTTGATCAAATCGTCCCAATCCTTGATGCCCTTGGGATTGCCCTTGCGCACCAGGAACACGATGGTCGAGGTGTAGGGCGAGGCGTTGAGCGGCAGCCGCTTCTGCCAGTCGGCGGCGATCAGGCCCTTGCCCGCGATCGCATCGATGTCATAGGCGAGCGCCAGCGTGACGACATCGGCCTGCAATCCGTCGATCACCGAGCGCGCCTGCGAGCCGGAGCCGCCATGCGACTGCTTGATCTCGACGCTCTTGCCGGTTTCCTTCTGGTAGGCCGCGGCGAACGCCTTGTTGAAATCGATATAGAGCTCGCGCGTCGGATCGTACGACACGTTCAGCAGCGAATAGTCGGCCGCAAAAGCCGAGCTCGCCCACAACAGTCCCGCGACCAGCGGCAGGATACGACGGATCATTTCTGTCTCCATTCAACCTGAGAAATGTCAGGGAACACGCAAGACATAACTCACGGCGAAGTGGTCTTAAGTCAACGAAACCGGTTTTCTTTGTTTTCGGCGGCGCAGCGCGCTTGTGCTACGAAGTCGCCGCACTGCGAAGGCTTTGTCGCGTCGCCAAATCGCGATGAACCGTCATCGCGATCGAGCGCCCTGCTCCATGCCCTATGACATCTTCATCGTATGGATGCCGCATTCCGTCTTGGCCCGGCCGCGCCACCGGCCGTCGCGCGCATCCTCGCCGGCAGCGGACCGGCTGCTGCAAGGCATACACCCGACCGACTGATATCCCGATGCGACAAGTGGATGCGGCGGCAGTCTGCCGAGCGTGTAGATCGCCTCGATCTCCTCGCGCGAGACATTGGCGAACGGATTGAATTTCAGCCTGACGCCGTCATCCTCGACAACCGGGATGTCAGCGCGCGCCCCGCCCTGGAAACGCTTGCGGCCGTTGATCCAGCCGGCGAACGGCTTCAGCGCACGCGCCAGCGGCTCGACCTTGCGGATGCGGCAGCAGGCGTCGGGATCGGTGAACCACAGCTCGCGGTCCGGATCCTGGCGCGACAGCGCTTCCTCATCGGGCTTGATCGAGCGCACGTCGGTGAGGCCGAGCGTTTTGATCAGCGTGTCGCGATAAGCCAGCGTCTCCTCGAACAGCCAGCCGGTATCGAGAAACACGACCGGGATCGCCGGATCGACATCCGCCATCACCTTGAGCAGCGCGGCGGATTCAGTACCGAACGACGACACCAGCGCCACCTTCTCGCGGCCGAGCGTCCTGACCGCGGCCGCGATCACCTCGGCGGGCGAGGCCGTGCGCAGCGCGCGATCGAGCGCATCGGCCGCGGGCAATGCGGCCGGCGCCACTGCGAGCTCTGGTGCAAGCGTGCTCACTGGCCGGCGCTCTCCGAGTGCCGCAGCTGCATGCGGCGGTTGAGTGCGGTGACGCGGCCGTCGCCGGTCGGCTGGTAGAACACCGAATAGCGCTTCATGGTCGCGGCGAACGCGTCGGCATCGGCATCCTTCTTCACTTCGAAGGCGTCGAAGCCGGCGCGCGTCATGAACACGAACTGGTCGCGCAGGATCTGGCCGGTGGCGCGCAGCTCGCCGTCATAGCCGTAACGCTCGCGCAGCAGGCGCGCCTGGCTGTAGGCGCGGCCGTCGCGGAAGGTCGGAAACACCAGCGCGACCGAGGCCAGCCGATCGAGATGCGGCACGAGATCGTCGAGATTGCGGTTGTTCGGCCAGATCACCCCTAGCTTGCCGGGACGGCGCAGCAGCGCCTCCGGATCGGCGAGAAAGCGCTCGGCGCTCACCAAAACCGCGCCGTCGCCCGGCAGCTCGGCGCCGTCGGCGACATGCACGAACAGATCGGTGGTGATTCTTCCCTGCTTAACGAGTGGCATAGACCCGCTCCCTGATAGGCTCGACGCCCAGACGCTTCACCGTATCGACGAACAATTCCTCGGGACGGTCGCGCAGCGCGAGATAGGCTTCGACAATGTCTTCGATCACATCGGCGACTTCCGCATAGGGAACGGCCGGGCCGATCAGCGTGCCCAACTGCGCGTTCTCGTCGGCGCGGCCGCCGACCGTGATCTGGTAGAATTCCTCGCCGTTCTTCTCGACGCCGAGAATGCCGATGTGGCCGACATGGTGATGGCCGCAGGCATTGATGCAGCCGGAGATGTTGATGTGCAGCCGGCCGATCAGGTCGGCGGTGTCGTGGTTGGCGAAACGCCGCGTCAGCTCCTGCGCGATCGGGATCGAGCGCGCATTGGCCAGCGAGCAGTAATCCAGCCCGGGGCAAGCGATGATGTCGGTGACGAGGTTGACGTTCGGCGTCGCGAGGCCGAGGCGATCGAGCGCCTTGAACAGCTGCGGCAGGTCGCGCTTGGCGACGTGCGGCAGCGCGAGGTTCTGCTCGTGGCCGACACGGATCTCGCCGAACGAATATTTGTCGGCGAGATCGGCGACCGCGTCCATCTGCTCCGCGGTGGCATCGCCCGGAGGGCCACCGACCGGCTTCAGCGACAGCGTCACGATCGAATAACCCTGCACCTTGTGCGGCGCGACCGAGTTCTTGCGCCAGCGCTCGAACAGCGGATCATGCGCGGCCTGCTTCAGCTCGTCCGGCATGTGCGGCAGCTTCTCGTAGGGCGGATAGGAGAAGCGCGAGCGGACCTCCTCGATGGCGGCATGATCGAGCGTCAGCCCGACATCGCCCATCGCCTTCCACTCCTCCTCGACTTCCTTGGCGAACTTCTCGATGCCGAGCTCGTGCACCAGGATCTTGATGCGCGCCTTGTAGATGTTGTCGCGGCGACCGTACTGGTTGTAGACGCGCAGGATCGCCTCGACATAGCTCAGGATGTCGCGGCCGTGCACGAACGACTTGATGGTCTTGGCGATGAACGGCGTGCGGCCGAGGCCGCCGCCGACCAGCACCTCGAAACCGGTCTCGCCGTCGGCGTTCTTGTGCAGCCGCAACCCGATGTCGTGGATCTTGATCGCGGCGCGGTCGTGCTCGGAGGCGGTGATCGCGATCTTGAACTTGCGCGGCAGGAACGAGAATTCCGGATGCAGCGTGGTGTGCTGGCGCAGGATCTCCGACCAGATGCGCGGATCCTCGATCTCGCCGGGCGCGACGCCGGCCCACTGGTCCGAGGTGACGTTGCGCATGTTGTTGCCGGAGGTCTGCATCGCATGGATGCCGACTTCCGCAAGATCGGCCAGCGCGTCGGGCAGCTCGGCGAGCTTGATCCAGTTGAACTGGATGTTCTGCCGCGTGGTGAAGTGGCCGTAGCCGCGATCGTAGCGGCGCGCCACATGGGCGAGCCGGCGCAGCTGCTTCGACGACAGCGTGCCGTAGGGGATCGCGACGCGGAACATGTAGGCGTGCAGCTGCAGGTACACGCCGTTCTGCAAGCGCAGGATCTTGAATTCGTCCTCGGTGAGCTCGCCGGAAAGGCGGCGTTTCACCTGGTCGCGGAATTCCGAAACACGCTCGTTGATCAGCGTGCGGTCGAGTTCGTCATATGCATACATGATGGATGAGCCTTACGCCGGCACCTGAAGATCGATCGTGACGCCCTTGGCGCGGATGTGTTCGCGGAGATTGCCCGGCTTAAGCTTGCCGCCGTCCTTGAGCTCGACCGGCGCGATGTAGGGGCCGACCGCGCCGACGTCGTCGGCGGTGGCTTCGGCCAAAAGCGCGCGCGCGGCGTCGGAGGTGCTGACGACAGCGGAATCGGACAGTTCGGTGGACCAGCCTTGCTTGGCGGTTCGGTACACCACGGCACCATCCCAGGTGCGGTTGGCGGTCACCACCGAGGGGCCCGTGATCCTGATTTTCTTCTGTTCAAGCGGAGAGGTCATTCGGCAGCTTTCAGCAGTTCGGAGAACATCTGGTTGGAGAAGAGTTGGGTGACGTTGGACCGGCTCCACGGCGCGGAATGCGCGACCACGTCGCCGATGATGAGAATGGCGGGACCGCCATTGACCTGTTTGACGAGTTCGGGCAGCCGCGCCAGCGTGCCGACCGCGGCCTTGGCATCCGGCCGCGTCACGCGCGCGAACACGCCGACCGGCGTCTCCGGCGAGCGGCCCGCGGCAAGCATGCCTTCGCGGATCGAGGGCGCCGCGGTCATGCCCATATAGACGACGACGGTCATCTTCTTGTCTGTCAGCACCGACCAGTCGACGACCTCGGCATCGCGCGCCTTGTGCGCGGTGAGGAAGGTGATGCGCAGCGCCTCGTGCCTGAAGGTCAGCGGCACCTCGAATTGCGCGGCCGCGCCCAGACCGGCGGAGACGCCCGGAATGATGGAGTAAGCGACGCCGGCGTCGCGCAGCGCCTCGATTTCCTCGCCGCCGCGGCCAAAGATAAAGGAATCGCCGCCCTTCAGCCGCACCGCGCGCTGGCCCGACTGCGCGGCCTCGATCATCAGTGCGTTGATGGCGTCCTGGCCGATGCCGGGCTTGCCGACACGGCGGCCGACCGGGATCCGCGTGGCATCGCGCCGGATGCGGTCGAGAATTTCCGGCGACACCAATTCGTCATAGAACACGACGTCGGCATCCTGCAGCGCGCGCAACGCCTTCACCGTGAGCAGATCCGGATCGCCGGGACCGGCGCCGACCAGCGTCACATGACCGATGGCTTTGCCTTCCGCGCTCGCGCCGGCGAATGCGGCGGGATCGGTGATCGCGTTCAGCGCCCGCTCGGCCTCGTCCTTGCGGCCGGCCAGCACCAGTGCGCCGATCGGGCCGTCGACGATGCGCTCCCAGAAGCGGCGGCGCAGCGGAAACTCTTCGATGCGGGCGTGGATCGATTTGCGGACGCCGCCGATGAAGCCGGCGAGATCGCCGATCCGCGCCGGCAGCACCGCCTCGATCTTCTCGCGAATGCGGCGCGCCACCACCGGCGACGTGCCGCCGGTGCCGACTGCGACCACGACATCGCCGCGATCGACGATCGCCGGCATGATGAAGGTGGAGTGTACGAGGTCGTCCATCACGTTGACCGGCAGGCCGATCGCTTTGGCGCGCACCGACATCGCAACACCGATCTCGCCAGCGCCGGCGCAGAGGACGGCGATGACATCGGAGAGATCGGCGGTGAGCGGATCGCCTTCGGCGCGCTCGATCCGCGCGGCGTCCTCCGCCGTGAGACCGGCAATGTCATGATCGCCGTCGGTTGCGTACCAGCGCACTGCGGCGCCGGCGGCCGCAAGCAGCCGCAGCTTGGCGCGCACGAGGTCGCCCGCTCCAACGAGCAGCACGTTGCCGCTTTGCAGATCCAGAAACACCGGCAGATATCGCATCAGACACTCGCTTCCCCAATTTGGGGGTTGACTGAAATTATTTTCTATTTATCTCTCGATCAAGCCCAGCAAAGAGAAAATTATTTCTTCTCTATTGCAGCGCAACTTTAGAATTTTCAACTCCACAGGCCAAGGCCAAGAGATGCATCTTCTCGACAACGAATCCGTCGCCGCCAGGACGCGGTCCGCAGCCCTTAGCAATGCATCTTCCGTGCCGGGGATTCCTGCCAATCAGGCCCCTCCGTCGATGGATCATCTCGACGAGCTGGAGGCACAGAGCATCTACATCCTGCGCGAGGCGTTCGCCCGGCTGAAGAAGCTCGCGTTGCTGTGGTCGCTCGGCAAGGATTCCAACGTGATGATCTGGCTGGCGCGCAAGGCGTTCTTCGGCCGCGTCCCGTTCCCGGCATTGCACGTCGACACCGGCAAGAAATTTCCGGAGATGTACGCGTTCCGCGACCGCTTCGGAAAGGAATGGGATCTCGACCTGCGCGTCGAACCCTGCCCGCCGATCGACAGCGTCGACCCGACCCTGCCGCCGGCCGCGCGTTCCGCCGCGCGCAAGACCGAGGGGCTGAAGCTCGCGCTCAACAAATTCGGCTTTGACGGATTGATCGCCGGCATCCGCCGCGACGAAGAGGCGACGCGCGCCAAGGAGCGCGTGTTCTCGCCGCGCGGCCTCGAGGGCGAATGGGACGTGCGCGACCAGCCGCCGGAGTTCTGGGACCAGTTCAACGCCTCGCCGCCGCAGGGCGCGCATTTGCGCATCCATCCGATCCTGCATTGGACCGAGGCCGACATCTGGGCCTACACCAAGCGCGAAGGCATTCCGATCATCCCGCTCTATCTCGCCAAGGATGGCAAGCGCTACCGCTCGCTGGGTGATGCCGACATCACCTTCCCGGTCGCCTCCACCGCCGCCAACATCGACGAGATCCTCACCGAGCTCGACGGCACCAAGGTCCCGGAGCGCGCCGGCCGCGCGCTCGACCACGAGACCGAGGATGCGTTCGAGCGGCTGCGCGTCGCCGGCTATCTCTGATCGACACTCGAAGCAACACCTGACTCCAAGCAACTTGGCTTCCCACTTCGTGCGAGCGTTCCGATGAACATGATCCTTCCCACCGCCTCGATCTCGGCAACGCCCAACGGCACGACGCGGCCGCAGGTGCGCATCGTCATCGTCGGTCACGTCGATCACGGCAAGTCGACGCTGGTCGGGCGCCTGCTGCATGAGACCGGCAGCCTGCCGGACGGCAAGCTGGAAATGCTGAAGGCGGTGAGCGCGCGGCGCGGCATGCCGTTCGAGTGGTCGTTCCTGCTCGATGCGCTGCAGACCGAGCGCGACCAGGGCATCACCATCGACACCACTCAGATCCGCTTCCGCACCCGTTCGCGCGACGTCGTGCTGATCGACGCGCCCGGTCACGCAGAGTTCTTGCGCAACATGATCACCGGCGCCTCGCAGGCCGACGGCGCGGTGCTGATCATCGATGCGCTCGAAGGCGTGCGCGACCAGACCAGGCGGCACGGCTATCTCCTGCATCTGCTCGGCGTGAAGCAGGTCGCGGTCGTGGTCAACAAGATGGACCGCGTCGAGTTCAGCGCCGACCGCTTCAAGGAGATCAGCGACGAGATTTCCGCGCATCTGATCGGCCTCGGCGTGACGCCCACGGCGGTGATCCCGATCTCGGCGCGCGACGGCGACGGCGTCGCCGAGCGCACGGCTCGGATCGACTGGTACCAGGGACCGACCGTGGTCGAGGCGCTCGATGCGCTCGAGCCGGCACGCCCGCTGGCCGAGCTGCCGCTGCGGCTGCCGGTGCAGGCGATCTACAAGTTCGACGACCGCCGCATCGTGGCGGGCCGCATCGAGTCCGGCAGCCTGAAGGCCGGCGACGAGATCGTCATCATGCCGACCGGCAAGATCGCGCAGATCAAGACCGTCGAGAGCTGGCCGGTGACGCCGGTCACCGCCCCGCAGGGCGCCGGGCGCTCGGTCGGCATCACGCTCGACCGCGAGCTGTTCCTCGAGCGCGGCGACATCATCGGACATAGCGGGCAGAGTCCGCGCGACACCCGCCGCATCCGCGCCCGGATCTTCTGGCTGCACGACAAGCCGCTGACCAAGGGCGAGCAGATCCTGATCCGGCTCGGCACCAAGGAAAGCCGCGCCACCGTGGTCGCGATCGAGAAGGCGATCGATCCCGGCGCGCTGTCCAACGAAGAGAATACCGCGATCGCACGCAACCATGTCGGCGAGATCGACATCTCGCTGGCGCAGCCGGTTGCTACCGATCCCTACACCGACAATCCGCGCACCGGCCGCCTCGTGATCGAGGTCAACGGCCGTATCGCCGGCGGCGGCCTCGTGCTGTCGGTCGACGCCGGCCGGCCCGCGGTGCCGGTCGATATCGTGCCGGTGGAATCAGCGCTGCGGCCGGACGAGCGCTCGGCGCGCTACCACCACAACGGCGCGGTGATCTGGCTGACCGGCCTGCCCGGCTCGGGCAAGTCGACGCTGGCCCGCGCGCTGGAACGGCGCCTGTTCAGCAATGGCGGCTCGCCGATCCTGCTCGATGGCGACACTGTCCGCGCCGGGCTGAACAGCGATCTCGGCTTCTCGCCGCAAGATCGGGCCGAGAACATCCGCCGCCTCGCCGAAGTCGCGACCCATCTGGCGCGCAACGGCCATATCGCCATCGTCGCCGCGGTGTCGCCATCGACCGCCGACCGTGCGGCAGCGCGCCGTATCGCCGACAGCGCGTTCCGCGAGATCTATGTCGCGACGCCGGCCGAGGTCTGCGAGACCCGCGACCCCAAGGGCCATTACGCCAAGGCCCGCTCCGGCGGATTGCCGTCTTTCACCGGCATCACCAATGACTACCAGCCGCCGACCGGCAATGAACTGACCATCGACACCTCGAACCGCTCGGTCAGCGATGCCACCGACGAGATCGAGCGGATGCTGGCCACGACCGGCATCCTGTTCGACGAACTGACCGATCTCGCGGCGAATATCTGACCTTGGCCAACTGTCGTCGCCCGGCTCGACCGGGCGATCCAGTATTCCAGAGACAGCAATTATCGAGCCGATAGGCCGCGGCGTACTGGATGCCCCGCTTGAAGCGGGGCATGACGGCGGTGTTGAGGCCTATTCCGCCGCGCGGCTTTCGGCCCCGTGCCGTATCATCCCCGGCGATTGCCCGGTGACACGCTTGAATGCGCGGCTGAACGCCGCCTGTGACGCATAGCCAAGCCGCTGCGCGATCACATCGATCGGCTGGCGTTCATGCTTGATCCACTGTGTCGCGAGGCGCATGCGCAGCTCGGCAAGATAGCGCAGCGGCGATTGCCCGGTCATGGCCTGGAAGCGCTCGGCGAACAGCGAACGCGAGCACCCCGCCTCCGCCGCCAATTCAGCAACAGTCCAGTTGCGGCCTGGCGCGCGATGCAGCGCGCCGATCGCGCGGCCGAGACGCGGGTCACGCAAGGCCTCGAACCAGCCCATGGCGTTGTCGCCGCCGCATTCGACCCAGCCACGCACGATCGACGCTGCGAGCACATCGGCGAGCCGCGCCATCACGCCGACGGAGCCGGCCCGCGGCGTGCAGGTCTCCCGCTCCATGGCTTTGAGCATCGGTTCGATTTCCGGCTGGCGCGCAAGCAGCGTGTCGGCCCGCATCACCTCCGGCATCAGCGCGATCAGCGGGCGCATGCCGCCAAGATCGAAATTCATGCAGGCGCTGAAGACCAGGACCGACTCGTCCTGCGGGCATCCTTCAGGGCAGGCCGATGTCACATCGACATTGCCGCACAGCGTCTCGGTCCTGAAACGCTCGACGTCGCAGCTCGGCTCATCCGGGGCCGAGACAAGATCATGCGCGCCGCCACGCGGCAGGAAAATCGCGTCACCGCAGCCAAGGGGAAGCAGCGTCGCGTCGGCGTAGCGCAAAAGTGCCGTGCCATGTGCAACGAAGTGGAATTGCGCGCGTCCGTACGGCGTTTCGAACCGAAACCCGAAGGGCGCCCGCGTCTCGACCCGACGGTAGTGGACGCCCTCAAGCCGCATGCCGAGCAGCAACTCGCTCACCAGATCGACGGCGGCGTCGGTCGTGTCGGCGGCGGACGATCTGGACGAACGATCAAACATTGGAATGTTTATGACATAGATCGTCCAAAACCTCCAGCCTATGTCTGCGGCAGTGCAACATAGATGGAAGTTTCGGCCGATGGATCAAGAAGTGGACCCCGCCCTGGCGCACGCCGATGCCGTTGCGCTGATGCCGGGCGACGCGCTCAAGGTTGGTGACAAGCCGGCCTCACCGGAAAGGCCCGCCTGGGGCGCCGTCGCGGCGATGATGCTGGGCGTCACCGCACTTCTGACGGCGGAGTTCCTGCCGTCCGGTCTGTTGACGCCGATGGCGCGCGATCTCGGTGTGAGTCCGGGCCTCGCCGGTCAGGCGGTGACCGCAACCTCGCTGGCCGGGCTGGTCGGAGCATTGTCCACGCCGACATTGACGCGCAGGTTCAATCGGAAGCCGGTGCTGCTCAGCTTTTCGATTCTCCTGGTGATCTCCAATCTGCTGGTGGCGCTGGCGCCGAGCATCACGTTCCTGCTGGCCGCACGGATCGTGCTTGGCCTTGCCATTGGCGGGTTTTGGGCGATGGCGGCAGCGACGACGATCAGGCTGGTGCCGCCGTCGCTGGTTGCCCGGGCCTTGTCGATCGTGATGAGCGGCATTCCCGCCGCGATGATCATTGCCGTTCCGCTCGGCAGCTATCTCGGCGAGGTGGCGAGCTGGCGCTCCGTGTTCCTGCTCGCGACGGCATTGGGCGCAGCAGTATTCGTCATCTAGGCACTCGCTCTGCCGCGTTTGGCCCCGAGGGGAGAAGCCGGGCTCGACACCCTGATCGACATCCTGACACGGCCGGGGATCGGCGCCGGCATCTTGGCGGCAACGTTGGTCTTCACCGGACACTTCGGCTATTTCGGCTACATCCGTCCATTCCTCGAGAGCGTGACCGGGCTGGGCGCTGCCGGAGTGGCGGCGACCTTGCTTGCCTTCGGCGTCGCCAACTACCTCGGCTCGTTCGCGAGCGGGCTGAGGGCCGAGCGCAAACTCAAGCTCACGCTGATCGCGATGCCGCTGGCGATCAGCGTGATCGGTCTGTTGCTCTCGGTCCTTGGCAAGGACGTCATTCCGGCCCTGGTGCTGGTCGCACTCTGGGGATTTGCCTTTAGCGGCGTACCGGTCGCGACCACGACCTGGATCACCCGCATGGTGCCCGACGAGACCGAGAGCGGGACCGGACTGACCGTGGCCTCGATCTTCCTCGGCATCACCATCGGCGCGGCCGGCGGCGGGCTGGTGCTTGATCTGATGGGCGCAGCCGCTGTGTTCGTAGCGGGCGCAATTCCCCTGGTGCTCGCTGCATTGCTGATCGCCACCAAGGTACGCACCAGGGCGCCCTGACGGGTCTTTCCGAGAGCGGCCCCTGGCGTTTGGAAAATTCAGGATGGCCGCCCGCGTGACGGGTGCAGCGTGGGGCTGGAAAGGGGGCCTTCTCAGAGCCGTGGCTTTAGGGCTAAAAGGGCCGTGAACGCGGCCCTTTGGCGCGTTTTTTGCTGATTTCTCTCGAAAACAGCCGCTAAACGCCCCATTTCTTTGAGAAAGCCCATCATGACTCGTGTCGATGCCCATGGATTGAAGATCGCCCCTGTCCTGTTCGATTTCATCGCCAAGGAGGCGACGCCGAAAACCGGGATCGCCCCGGATGCGTTCTGGGCCGGACTTGCCGCCATCATCCAGAAGCTCGGACCGAAGAACCGCGAGCTGCTCGCGGTCCGCGACGCGCTGCAGGCCAAGATCGACGACTGGCATCGCGCCAACAAGGGCAAGGCGTTCGACATCAACGCCTACACCGCGTTCCTCAAGGACATCGGCTACCTGCTGCCCGAGCCCGCGACCCACAAGGTCGAGACATCAAATGTCGACGAGGAAATCGGCAAGATCTGCGGCCCGCAGCTGGTGGTGCCGCTCACCAACGCCCGCTACGCGCTGAACGCCGCCAACGCGCGCTGGGGTTCGCTGTACGACGCGTTCTACGGCACCGATGCGATCCCGCACGATCCGAGCGAGGCTGGCCGTGGTTACAACAAGGCCCGCGGCGACAAGGTGATCGCGAAGGCGAAGGCGTTCCTCGACGCCGCCGTGCCGCTTGCGACCGGAAGCCACACCGACGTCACCTCCTACGCCGTGATCGCGGGCCAGCTCTCGGTCAAGCTGAAGAGCGGCAACTCGACCGCGCTGAAGAACGCCGCCCAGTTCGCCGGCTATCAGGGCGACGCCGCCCAGCCTTCCGCGATCCTGCTTGTCAACAACGGCATGCATGTCGAGGTCAAGATCGACCGCAGCAACGTGATCGGCAAGGATGACCCGGCCGGCGTCGCCGACATGATCCTGGAATCGGCGGTCTCCACCATTCTCGACATGGAAGACTCGGTCGCCGCCGTCGACGCCGAGGACAAGGTGCTGGTCTATCGCAACACGCTCGGCCTGATGAACGGCACGCTGTCGGCCGATTTCGAGAAGGGCGGCAAGACGCTGACCCGCTCGCTCAATGCCGACCGCGTCTACAAGAAGCCCGACGGCAGCGAGCTGAAGCTGCACGGCCGCAGCCTGCTCTTGATGCGCAACGTCGGCCACCACATGTTCACCGACGCCGTGCTCGACGCCAAGGGTGAGGAAATCCCGGAAGGCATCCTGGACGCCGCGGTCGCCGGCCTGCTCGCGATCCACGACCTCAAGGGCAATTCCAAGGTCAAGAACAGCCGCACCGGCTCGGCCTATATCGTCAAGCCGAAGATGCACGGCCCCGACGAGGTGACGCTGACCTGCGACCTGTTCGCCGAGGTCGAGAAGATGCTCGGCCTGCCGGAGAACACGCTGAAGGTCGGCATCATGGACGAGGAGCGCCGCACCACGGTCAACCTCAAGGCCTGCATCCAGCGCGCCTCCAAGCGCATCATGTTCATCAACACCGGCTTCCTCGATCGCACCGGCGACGAGATCCACACCTCGATGGAAGCGGGTCCGATGATCCGCAAGAACGACATGAAAGCGCAGCCGTGGATCAAGGCCTATGAGGACTGGAACGTCGACAACGGCCTGATCGACGGCCTGCCCGGCCATGCCCAGATCGGCAAGGGCATGTGGGCCGCACCCGACAAGATGGCCGACATGCTGGCGCAAAAGATCGGCCATCCGCAGGCCGGTGCCACCACCGCCTGGGTGCCGTCGCCGACCGCGGCCACGCTGCATGCGCTGCACTATCACCAGGTCAATGTGATCGCCCGGCAGCAGGAGCTCGCCAAGGGCGGCCCGCGCGCAAAGCTTTCCGACATCCTCACCATTCCGGTGTCGCAGTCGAACTGGGCGCCCGACGACGTGAAGCAGGAGATCGACAACAACTGCCAGGGCATCCTCGGCTACGTCGTGCGCTGGATCGACCAGGGTGTCGGCTGCTCCAAGGTACCCGACATCCACGATGTTGGCCTGATGGAGGACCGCGCCACGCTCCGCATCTCGAGCCAGCACCTCGCGAACTGGCTGCACCAGGGCGTCATCACCCGGGACCAGGTGATGGAGTCGCTGAAGCGCATGGCCGTCGTCGTCGACAAGCAGAACGCCGGCGATGCCCTCTACAAGCCGATGGCGCCTTCATTTGATGGCGTTGCCTTCAAGGCGGCCTGCGACCTCGTGTTCGAGGGCCGCACGCAGCCGAACGGCTACACCGAATACATCCTCACCGCGCGCCGCCGCGAGGCCAAGGCCGCGGGCTGATCCGCGAAGTCGCGACGACAAGCAAAAGCCCCGGCGACGAGCCGGGGCTTTTTTGTTGGAGCCCGCGAGCCCGTCGTCGCAGGGGCGTACTGCCAAATTATCGAAAACAACCCCATGCAAAGGTGCCGGCGGCTGCCAAGCGGACGCGGCAACTTGACATCCGCGGTATTATTCTACTATTCCGAAATAGTGCAGCCTTGTAGCCATCCTTCAAGACGCCAGCCGTTGGCGGGCTCCTCGGATGACGGGGTGATTGCTCAGCTTGCTCGGCGTCATCACCCGCGCATGCGGGTGATCCAGTATTCCAGAGGCCGCAGTGCTTGAGCCGAGAGGCCGCGGCGTACTGGATCGCCCGGTCCATGTGCGCAATTGCGCCCAGGCCGGGCGATGACAGCGGTGTATCGGTGTATCTACGTCATTGCGAGGAGCGAAGCGACGAAGCAATCCATTGCTCCGCTCGCGCGGTGAGATGGATCGCTTCGCGCAGCCTGTCAGCGGGCGCGCGTTAGCGCGACCCGATGGCTCGCAATGACGAAGCTAAAACACCGCCAGATACTTCAGCAGCGAGACGATGCCGATGATGATGACGACGGCGCGCGCGATCTGCTTGGCGCGGCCGTCGAGCGGCAGCATGTTGATGAGGTAAAGAACGAGAATAACGACAAGGAAGGTGACGAGTACGCCGACGAGCATGCGGGGCCCCCTGATGGCATCGGTGAATGTGCTGTTCGCCCGTTGCTAACGTGCAGGAGGCAGGCCGGTTCCGCGCCAGGAACCGAAAGCGGCCGCCCGCGTGTAATCGACGCTACTCGCGCGCCAGCACCGCCGGCCGGCCATATTTGGCGCGGATGCGATCCGGCGCCGGCGTGAAGTTGAGCTGTGCACCGCGGCGGTCCGGACGGCTCACCGACATCAGCCCGTCCTTGCCGGCGACGATGTCGCCCTTGCGCAAGGTTGGGTCGTCTTCAATCTTGATCGCCGCCAAGCCGACCGAGTCCTTGCCGTTGCAGGTGCAGCCCGAGACCAGCTCGTCGCGATAGCGGAACGCGTTCGGCAGCTCGGAATAGGGCTTGCCGTCTTCCGTCGCGGCGTTGTCGATATTGCCGCCATAGACCACTTCGGTCGCGCTCGCCGGGCAGAAGCTGTTGCAGCTTTCCGCCTTGCTCTGGTTGCCGGTCGCCGCAAGCGGGAAATAGCGGCCGTCGCAGGTGCGCACGCAATAGGCCTGGCCGACGTCATAGCGCGGACGGCGCTCGATCCGCGGCGCCATCGGCGCCGGGCCGTCGTCGAACGGCATCCGGATCACCGGCGGGCGGCCATGCATGAAGCCGCCGAACAGTTGCGAGAAGAAATCCTGAGCTTGCGCCGCAGGCGCAAGGGACAGGCCGAACAATGCCGCCGTCCCGAACGCCCAGCGCCTTACGTGCCGTTTCACCATCACCGACCTCGGTACGATCCCTGGAGCGCCGTGCCGATTGAATCGGAACGCGGCTCTAGAGTCTTGTTCTGACGCGTTTTCTTCACGCGAACCGGTCCGCTTCACTCGAAAACGCTCTAGTACAACGAGGAAGCCGTCGGGATGTTCATCGCCTGACGCCCGGAAGGCAGCGTCATCGCCGCGGGGCGCGGCCGCGCCGCGGCCGGGCGTACCGAGATCTGCGTCGTGGTCGTCGGGCCGATCTCGCGCGCAGCGAGGTGCGGCGCGTTCTTCGGCAGCACCACGACCCTGGTGCCGACATCGACCCGGCTGAACAGGTCGGAAACGTCTTCATTGGTCAGGCGGATGCAGCCGGACGAGACGAACTTGCCGATCGTCGAGGGATCGTTGGTGCCGTGGATGCGATATTCGCTGGACCCGAGATACATCGCGCGCGCACCGAGCGGGTTGCCCGGGCCGCCGGCCATGAAGCGCGGCAGATAGGGTTGGCGCTTGATCATCTCGGCCGGCGGATGCCAGTCCGGCCATTCGGCCTTGCGGCTGATCGTCTGTGTGCCGGCCCAGGTGAAGCCTTCGCGGCCGACGCCGACGCCGTAGCGGATCGCCCGGCCGCCGCCGAGCACGTAGTAGAGTGCGGTGTTGCCGGTATCGATGATGATGGTGCCGGGCGCCTCAGTCGTGTTGAGGGCGACGGTGGTCCGGCGCAGCCGCTCCGGCAGCGCGCCGTCCTCGCCGGCCCCACTCGAAGGGTCGTTCATCGCCTCGTCGGCGGGAAATGCACCCGGCTGTGTCGATGCGTAGCCGAGCGCGGAAGAGCGGACCTGGGCGCTGGCCGACGTGCTGACGACAAGCGGCGTCACCAACAAGACGCTGCCGATGGCAAGAGTGCGGGCAAGAGTGCGCGCGGCGCGCGACGCAAGCCGGCGGCTGGAAACAGACTGCTGTGTCATGTGCTGCCCCTGGACGGGATGCGCATCGTGGTGATGCGATGCCGGGCCAACGCGCATGGCCGCGAGTCAGTTCCGCCGCGAATCGTCGCGAGGCCGCGATTGTCAACCCGTCACGCTTCACGAAGCCGCGATGGAACCTTCCGAGGAGCGGCCCGTTGTCATCGCGCAATTCGGCGCGCGGGGCGACCACGCGACGGGTTTGTTCGTCCTCACGCGGGAGGAGTTCGGTGCGCGCCTTTGCGAGTGAAGACCTGCTTGGCAATGCGCCCGAAGGCACGCCCGTCCCCGACAGCAAGATCGAACTGCCGCCGGTTGTCAGCCGCGCCGAGGCCGTCGCCTTCGCATTGATCGCCCTGCTGGTCATTGTCGTTGTGGCGGTGCTCTATTTCGCACGCGCCTTCTTCCTGCCGATCACCATGGCTTTCATCGTCGGCACCATGTTGTCGCCGGCGGCGAGCATGCTCGAACGCTATCGGATCCCGCGCGCGCTCGGCGCGGTCGCCATCGTGATCGCGGTCGGCGCCGCCGTCAGCTTCATGGTCGGGCTGATTGCCTCGCCGGTGATGGAGTGGAGCTCGCGGCTGCCCGAGCTCGGCGCGATCCTGAGGGAGAAGCTGCATGTGTTCGACCGGCCGCTCGCGCTGTGGCAGGAATTGCAGACCATGGTCGGCGGCTCCGATACGCTGGCCACGCTCCAGCTGCCGAAATTCGAGTGGGTGCAGCCGACGCTGGAATTCCTGTCGCCGACCTTCGCCGAATTCCTGCTGTTCATCGCGACCCTGATCCTGTTCATCGCAAGCTGGAAGGATCTGCGCCGCGCACTGGTGATGGCCTTCAGCGAACGCACGGCGCGGCTGCGTACGCTGCGCATCCTCAACGAGGTCGAGACCCATCTCGGCAATTATCTGTTGATGGTGACCATGATCAATGTCGGCGTCGGCATCGTCACCGGCGCGATCTGCGCGGCAACGGGCATGCCAAATCCGGCCGGGCTCGGTGCGCTCGCCGCGACGCTGAACTTCGTTCCGATCATCGGGCCGGTCGCGATGTTCGTCGTGCTGGTCGCGGTCGGCATCATCTCCGCTCCGACCATCGGCGCCGGCCTGATCGCGCCGGCATGTTTCGCCGTCGTGACCTTCCTGGAAGGACATTTCGTGACGCCGACGATCGTCGGCCGCAGGCTGTCGCTGAACGCGCTCGCGGTCTTTCTGGCGCTGGCGTTCTGGACCTGGCTGTGGGGTCCGATGGGCGCCTTCCTGTCGTCGCCGCTCTTGATCGTGGCGCTGATCGTCAAGGAGCATTTGATGCCGGTCAATTCGCCGCAGCTGCCGGAAGATTAACAAGGCGTTATCGAGCGAAGCCGACACCGGTTGAGAGCCCGGTTTCACGGCTGGAACCATGCACCGCGCGGCGCGTTTTTGTGGCAGCACGCAAGTTCTCCGGGAGCTTTTCGATGTCGAGCACGGACAGCGCATTTGGGATCAAGAACATGACGGACAAAGCGACCTACGAACGCCTTGAAAAGGATGTCACCGCCGTGAAAAACGATATCGCCGCCCTCACCGAACAGATCACCGACGCGCTGAACTCGTTTGCCAACAACGCGGGCAAGCAGGCCCGCCGCCGCTACAAGGATGCGCGCGCCAGTGCGGAAGATACGCTCGACGACATGTCGGAGCGCGGCAGCGCGATGATGGGCGCGGCGCAGGATGCCGCATCCTCGATCGAGGAATCGCTGGAAGATATGATCACGCAGCGGCCGCTGGCGACGGTCGGCCTTGCGCTCGGTCTCGGCTTCCTGATCGGCGTCACCTGGCGCCGCTAGGCAAATTGCGGTCTCCGGGGGATGAGGCCCATGGTGGCGACCATGCGAAAACCACCGTTCTGGATGCGATGGCGGCGCTGGCGCGCCGCCGCCGCGTTTGTCGATGCGCTCTTCAGGGCAAGATTCAAGGCAAGTATCAAGGCAGGGCTGGTCGATGCTTCAGCGGCTGATCAATGACGTCAAGGATGCCACCGGCAACGCGCTGCGGCTGACGTCGCTGGCCGCGGCCGCCGCGATCGCGCTGTTCATCACCATCGCCTTTCTGTGCGCGGCCGCCTTCATCTACGTGCTGCAGCATTACGGGCCGGTGGAAGCGTGCCTCGCCGGTGCCGCGCTGTTCCTTGTCGTCACGTTGATCGCCGCCAGCGTCTACATCGTGCGCAAGCGCGAGATGCGCCGCCGCGCCGAGAAGGCGGCAAAGGCCGCCGCGGCCAATGTGTTCGCCGATCCGGTGGTGGTTGCGACCGGCCTGCAGATCGTCCGGGCCATCGGCGCGAAGCGGCTGATCCCGATCCTGGCGGTGGGCGGCCTCGCGCTCGGCCTGATGGCAAGCCGCAGCGCCGCCAGCAGCAGCGAGGCGGACGAGGAGGAGGAATAGCCTGCGTTGCCCGGCAAGGTGCAAGCCGCAACCAACGATGTCATCGCCCGGCTTGCCGCCTTCGCTAAAGCTTCGGCGCGCCAATGATCGTGGCCTCGTCGAAGCCTTGGCGTAGACGGGACCGGGCGATCTAGTATTCCAGAGACGATTGTGATTGAGCCGATGGGCCGCGGCGTACTGGATCGCCCGGTCAAGCCGGGCGATGACGCCGCTCAGGTCACGCAGCGGCCGGGCTGCAGCAGCTTGGCCACTTCGGTCAGCACGCTGACCACGGGCTCGCAGGCCACCTTTCGGGTGTCGCCGGGCCGGGCACGAGCCGGCACTGCTGCGGGGCGATGGCGTGCCTCTTCCCTGGCCACGGGGACGCGGACCAGCACCGACGTATCGGGAAGCCGCTCGACCTTCAGCGCAACAGTCCGGCTCGGCAGGCCGGTGACTTGAGCCGTGGCACGGTCGGTCTTGGCGGCGCGATTGACGGCGCTCTCCGGCGCCAGTGCGGTGGTGACCTGCTGGCCGCCGATGAGATCGTGGCCAGATGCCAGCTGGACGGCGCCAAGCGTCAGCCCAGCCGCCAGCGCAGCGAAAATTCCCATCTGAATCTTTGACATGGTGATGTCCCTCGCCCCATGGAAATTCGCTCGACGATCCCTTGGCGATCCCGGACACAACGCGAACGAAACCCGCGGGGTTCTCGCGTCCGGCCATCACTTAACCGTGTACGAAAATATTTTCACTTGCCCGGAACGACTCAGGGGGTCTGCGAGTCTTTGGAAGAGCCGGTTATTCCCCCTGCCCCATTGACCGGCGACGTAGGGCGCGACCGTGGTGATGCCGGTCGCGCCCTGCTCTTTTTTTGGGATGCCGCGAACATATGTCAGCCGGCCTGTCGCTCAACGGTCGCAATCGAAAACCTGAAACCAAAGGCCCGGTCCTGACCGTCCGCGTCAGGCATTGTCGTTCGATGGCATGTCCTGGGATCGAACAACCGTCACTTCACGGCATGACGGGCAACGGCCGACGTGAAACTTGATTCCGGTTGTCTGGTCGTCGACGAGCATCAATTCGCTCAAGGGCTCACCGCATTTGCAGGTGATCGTTTTCTGATCGGCAAAGTACATCTGACGTCCTCCATAAACCTGGAGATTTCTCGTCTTCGGGGCGAGCTCGTTTGCACCGTGCTCGCCCCCTCGCTTCCGCTCCTTCTCGTTCGGTCAGATCCGGGCCATCCGGATGATTGGTGTGGCTCCTGGCGCTTATTTCGAAGCGGATTGCGCCTTCCGTGACTCCGCGGCTTCGCGCGCCTGCCGCTCGGCCTTGAGGCGCTGGAAGTTGTCGTAGAACGCCTTCTCGTTGGCGCGATGCTCCTTCATCGCCTGCGATGCGTCTTGCTGACGCTGCGCATCACGGTCCTTGCGCTGCTGGGGAGTAAGATTCATACGACCTCCGACTAAGCTCTTGAATCAACGCTGGATTCAACGCACGAGGCCGGAAAAGGTTGCACCTTGGGAAGGAACCGGGTCTATTTGCGCAGGCTCGCCCAGACGCCGCCGAGGATCAAAAGACCGCCAACCAGATGGATCAGCTTCGGCGGCTCGCCGAGGATGATCCAGGACAGCAGCGCGCTCGCGATCGGTGCGACGTAGAGCACCAGCGAGCTCCGCACCGAGCCGAATCTCGCGCCGAGCCAGGCGAAGCCCGCATAGGCGATCAGGCCGGGCACGAGGCCGGCGAAGACATAGGCCTCGAACGCCCGGGTGTTGAACACCTCCGCCGGCGTGGCCCACATCTCATGCAGCGCCGGCGGCAGCGAGCACAGCGCGCCGGCCGCCGAGAACAGGCTGACCCGCGCCAGCAGCGAGGCGCGCGGCGCGACGCGCGACTGCAGCAGCGTGTAGCCGGACCAGCCGAGCATCGCGCACACCACCAGGAGATCGCCCCAGGCCGCGCTCGATTGCGTCAGCGTTTCCAGATGACCGCCCGAGACGATCAGGAGCGCGCCGCCGAGCGCCAGTGCCGTGCCGAGCCATTGCAGCGGACCGATATGCTCGATGCCGAGCGCCGCCGAGATCAGCAGCACCATGATCGGCGACAGCGCGAAGATCAGCGCGATGTGGATCGCCGTGGTCGTGATGCCGGCGATGTAGACCGGGCCGCCGCACAGGAACATGCCGAGAAAGCCGGCGGCGAGGATCGGCCAGAGGTTCTGCGCCAGCGGGATCTTGCCGCCGCGGATCGCTGCGATCGCAAACGGCGCGAGGCCGATGGCGATGATGCTCCAGCGGAAGAAGGCCAGCGAAAACGGCGGCACCGAGCCGGCAAGCCCGCGCGCCAGAACCTGATTGGAGGCCTGCCCGACCGCGACCAGGATGAATCCGGTGAGCGCGACCGCGTCCTCCCAGCCTTTGGCGGGGCGGCTGACCTGCGCTTTCGGCGGCTCCGCATCCATGACACCGCCCCCTCAGCCGGCGCGCGATCGGCTCACACGTCCGCTACTGCTCGGCCGCCTCGCGCTCCATGTCGCGGCCGGCGAGATCCTCGCCCTGCATGTTGGCGTATTCGCGCGCCATCTCGCGCATCAGGAATTTGGCGGGGACGTCGTGATAGCTGCCGTGGTCGTTGACATACTGCATGTAGGCGCGCCCTTCGCCGTCGAAGGGATGCAGCAGCGCGTCGGCGTGGCCGTCGAAATCGAGCGGCCTGACGCCGAGCTTGGCGCACAGCGTGTCGTTGAAGGTCGGGGTCGCCTTGCGCCAGGCGCCGTCGACGAACACTTCGGTGAAGCCGTGCCAGGTGAACAGGTCCGAGCCCATGCTCTGGCGCAGCTTCTCGGTGGTGAGATGGTTGCGCACATCGGCGAAGCCGACACGCGCCGGAATGCCGTGGACCCGGCAGGCCGCGGCATAGAGCGCCGCCTTGCCGACGCAGTAGCCGTTGCCGGCGGCGAGCACACTGGAGGCCCGGTAGCTCTCGGGCGAGCGCATGCTGACATAGGGGTTGTAGCGGATGCCGTCCCGCACTGCGGTGTAAAGCCGACGCGCCTTGTCGCGCGCGCTGGCGTCAGACGGAACGGCGGCGCGGGCGAACGCCTCGACGGCGGGATGGTCGCTGTCGACATATTCGCCAGGGTCGGTGTAGAGGCGGCTGATCGTATCGGGGAGATGCTCGGTCATGGCACAAGCTTAGCAAGCCATCTGCGCAGTTCAATGCAGCAGGTGCGGCGCTCCCGCAGCCCTGCCCCGCCGAAGCCCCGCTCCGAATAGATCGAAACGGGGCTCCGGATTTTGGTTTTGACGCGTCTTCTTCACGCGAACCGGCGCCCACTTCGCTCGAAAATGCTCTAGTTCTCGAAGTGTTCGTCCAACCGCGGTGACGGGTAGCTGCGCCGCTTCGCCTTGAAATATTGGCGTGCGAAATGGATGCCGATCCCGATCAGGAACGGCGGCGCGAGCGCGGCGGCGATCATCAGCGCGGTGATCGACTTCGGCGTCACGATGTCCAGCACCATCGACGCCAGCAGCCACAGCGTGGCAGCAATCACCGCGACGTCGACGTGCTTCATTCCCCGGTCTTTCCCTTGGTCCCTGGCTACCATCCGGGTTCCATCCTACCGGCTGGCCCCGGACGCGCCAAGGATTCCGGGCGGCAGACGGTACCTCCGGCCCTTCACTTTTTTGGAACGGCGCTTGTTTGGAACGGCGCCTGCGCGGGCCACGTTGGTCCAGATCAAACCTTGCAGATCAGACCTTGATCAACCGAGCTCGGAGGCCGCGATGGGCAACTCCAGTGACATCCACAGCGGCGTCGACCGTCCCGCCAGCCGGAACGGCGTCAACGATCCCGTCGGCGGGGTCGATGTGAAGCGAACCTTCGACGACAACCAGACGCCGCACGAACGCGCGCAATGGGCCGCCGATGTGCGTGCCGACCCCTCGCCGAAGCGCGGCGAGCCGTTCCTGCCCGAGGCGCTCCGGCGGCGCCCGACGTCGCCGATCAATCCGCGCACCGGCCGCCATCCGACCGATTAGCGTCTGGCGAGACGACCCGTCATCCCCGCGCAAAGGCTTCGCCTTTGCGCGGGGATGACGGAAAGGGGAGCGCGGCGTTGACCATTACGCAGCAAACGCCCGCACCAGCAGCAGGCCGCCGAACAGCGCGAGAATCGAGAGCGCGACGGAGGCTGCGATATAGGCGCCGGCCGACCATAGCTCGCCGCGCTGCATCAGCACGATCGCATCGAGCGAGAAGGTCGAGAAGGTGGTGAAGCCGCCGCAAATGCCGATGGTGAGAAACACCCGTATCGCCTGGCTGGCATTCCAGCTCAGCGCGAACGACTCCGCCAAGACGCCGATCAGGAACGAGCCCACGATATTGATCACCAGCGTGCCCCAGGGAAATTCCGTGCCGACCAGGCGTCCCGCGCCGATCGCCACCAGATAGCGTGCGACCGATCCCAGCGAACCGCCGATCGCGACCGCCGCCAACAACTGAACGTTCAATGCTTCACCTTTCCGGCTCGCCATTCGACGAAGCCCGCCAGCACCCCAAACACGAAGGTCGCGGCGACCAGTTCGCCCGGCGCGTCGATCAGCAGGGCGACGACACCGACGAGCCAGATCGACCCGACCAGCGACAATGCGATTGAGAGTGAACCTGGAAGACCCGTCATGCGCTGTCCCTTCTCATTCGCGGGACACGGCGGGTCGGCGGTGGCGCATGCTCCTACCGACGCTGTCGCGCCCGGTAGGAGTCATCAGCCTCGCGGCGGTTATCGGGGGACTCCATCCCCACCAACATGGCGATGGTAGGCGAGCGGAGCGGCAGGAGCAAGTGGCCGCTCCACCGTGTCGCTTCTCGGCTTAGCCGGTCGTCGACAGCATCGCGTTCAGTTCGACGGCTGTCTGGAGCTGCTCGATGCGCGCGACAATCTGCTCGCGCTCAGCTCCGCGCGGCAATTGAGCGAGCCGGCTTTCAAGTCGCACGCGATGTTCCTCGAGGCGCTGCTCGAATGTGTGGGGTTCAGATCGCTTCCGCTTTTGAATCGTCCTCTGCATTATCGACCTTTGGCGGTTGAAGACCGGGGCTGTTGGCCCAGCGGTCCAGTTGCTCGATGACTTGCGCGTGGCTCGGGCGCCGCGGCTTCGGGGCCTCCGGCTCCTCGGACAGCTTGCGGGGAAGCTTGACTTGGTTGGCCATGGCATCTCTCCACCGACATAACGAGATGGGCCGCCGGATCGTTCCTTTGTTTTTTACCTAAGTTATTGATTTAACTTCATAATTATACTCAATCGGCGTCTTTGTCTCAACCGGTGGAACCCAACGCGAGTTTGACGGTTTAGCAAATTACTCAACAAGCTAAGTCTGGGTGTTTTGCGATGAATGAGCTTCGCGCTGAACGGCTTCAGGTCATGCTGTCGCCAGAGGAGTTGGCAGCCCTCGACGATTTCCGGTTCAAGCACCGCATGCCGACCCGCGCTGCGGCGGTCCGCGAGCTGCTCAAGCTCGGTCTGGCCGGCGTTGGCACCGATGGGGCGGCAGGGGTGAAATCGAGCGATTACGGGGTGTTTGACCGGGGGCCCGATGGGCACACCCAGAGCGAAGCGCCGCAAGAGGATTGACGGCGCGTTGGCGCAGACGTGGCGGTTCAGCCCGCGGCGAACAGGTCCACAATCGCCTTCAGGATGCACACCACGAGGGCCGACGTGAACATCGCCGTGCCGAGATCTGCGAGATAAAGCAGTTGTGCCCTCTGCTCCGCATCGAGCCGCGCGATCGCTTTGCGCATGGCCAAGCTCCCTTTTCGGGAGAACGCGATGCGCCGATGTCCGTTCCCTGCTTTGCGTCGGGCCCGCTGCAGCGCCAGTGTCACGCCGCCGAGCGTCAGCGCCATGGCGCCGATCTCGCGTAGCCCCAGCGGCTCACCAAGAATGATCGCGGCCGACACCACGCCGATGACCGGCACCAGCAGCATGCCCGTTGACGCCGATGTCGGCGGGCCAGCGCCAGCGTGGCCAGGATCACCGCCGCGCAGGTGCCGGCAAGTCCGCGGGCGAACAGGGGCGGCCATTGCTGCAGCAACAGCTTCATCAGCGGCCAGTTCAGGGCCCAGCCGAGGGCCGTCACCACCAGGCAGAGAAAGCCCACCGTTCTATCGCGCTGCGTCGTATCCATGGGCCGCGCTTAGCAGGCGAAGGCGCGGGATTCCACATCGCTTCGCGGATGAAGGGCGCATCGCGTATGCAGGGACGCGTGGCACGCGCGAGTAACCGGGCGTCGACCTTCGGACACCCTTCCGTCAGGCGAAGGTGCCGATCGTGACCCGCGGCCAGCCGTCGCTTTTCCGCGCGGCGGCAAGCCTCGCCGTCCAGGCATCGATCAGGCTTGCGATGAGCAGGCGGCCGGTGCCGCGCATGTCGGGCAGTTTCATGGTCGGGGTGCCGAGCGTCAGCGCGACCACGCCGTGGGTCGCCGCCAGCAGCGCGGTCGCGAGCCGCTGCGGCAGGCCAGGCGCCGGCTCGGCGCCATGTGCCGCCAGAAATTCCCGCACCGAGACCACGAACAATTCGTAGCTGCGGCGCGCGATCTCGGTCTCGCCGAAATAGACGCCGTCGGGAAAACGGCGGTCCTCGATCGTACCGGACATCGAGAACAGTGAGCGGAAGTGATCGGGATTGTCGGCCCAGTAATCGAGATAGGTTTCCATCACGCGCCGCAGCTGCAGATCGCTGTCGACCGTCTCCGCGCGGACCCGCTCGAGGCGTTCGGCGACTGCCTCGAGATTCTGCTGCTTCACCGCGAGCAGCAGCAGCAGCTTGGTCGGGTAATATTTGAGGACGGTGCCCTTCGAGTAGCCGATCGCGTCGGCGATCTTCTGGATCGATACGGTCTCCAGCGTGCCGGCGGCGAACTCCTTGCGCGCGGTCTCGAGGATCAGCGCCTTCAGCGCCTCCTTGTCGGCCTCCTGGCGCGCCCTGCGCTGAAAGCGCCGTGCGCCTTTGGCTCGCTCCACGATCGACATCCCCATCTGCCTCGCGCCTCCATGCCGCGCACCCGCCCCAATGGCAACCCGCCCTTGCAATATGCAAGTTAATTGACTATGGTCAATTAACTAATGACAAG
This sequence comes from Bradyrhizobium elkanii USDA 76, assembly GCF_023278185.1. Classification (NCBI taxonomy): domain Bacteria; kingdom Pseudomonadati; phylum Pseudomonadota; class Alphaproteobacteria; order Hyphomicrobiales; family Nitrobacteraceae; genus Bradyrhizobium; species Bradyrhizobium elkanii. The sequence goes on from NZ_CP066356.1 coordinate 8,204,658, forward strand.
ACGGGAGGATCCGATGAGCATCCATGCGAGCCCCCTTGCGAGCTCCCTTGCAGGCGAAATTGTCCGCAGCGATTTCGATCCGTTCAGCCCGGGGACGCGGGCCGATCCCTACGGCACCTATGCGGAGCTGCGTGCCGCGGCGCCGGTCGTCCGCCTGACCAGATATGACATCTGGGCGGTGCCGCGCTTTGCCGAGGTCAAGACGATCTTCGGAGACCATGTCAATTTCAGCAACGCCGGCGGCGCGGGGCTCGCGAACCACTTCAAGGAAAAGCCGTGGCGGCCGCCGAGCATCGTGCTGGAAGCCGATCCGCCGCTGCACACCCGAACCCGTGCGGTGCTGGCGCGGATCCTCTCGCCCGGCGCGATGCGGCGGCTTGCCGATGACTTCAAGGCGATGGCGACGCGGCTGGTCGACGGGCTGGTCGAGCGCGGATCGTTTGACGCCATCAAGGACATCGCCGAGGTGTTTCCGGTCAGCGTGTTTCCCGACGCGCTCGGCATCGACCAGGAGGGCCGCGAGAACTTCCTGACCTATGGCGCGATGGTGTTTGCCGGCTTCGGGCCTGAGAACGATTATTTTCGCGATTTGATGAAAGAGGCGCCGCGCGTGCTGCCCTGGGTCGCGGCGCGCTGCCAGCGCGAGGCGCTGCGCCCGGGCAGTTTTGGCGCGCAGGTCTATGAGGCGGCCGACGCCGGGGAGATCAGCGCGGAGGAAGCGCCATTGCTGGTGCGTTCGCTGCTCTCGGCCGGGCTCGACACCACGATCAGCGCAATCGGCATGGCGCTGTACACGCTTGCGCGCCATCCCGAGCAATGGTCGCTGCTTGCAGCCGATCCGTCGTTGTCGCGCGCGGCATTCGACGAGACCCTGCGCTTCGATTCACCGGCGCCGTTCGTGTTCCGCACCACGCCGCATGACACCGAGATCGCAGGCGTCAGGATCGGCAAGCATGAGAAGGTGCTGCTGCTGCTCGCCTCCGCCAACCGCGACGAGACGCGCTGGGAGCATGCCGACCAATTCGACGTCAGACGGCGGCTCTCCGGACACATGGGCTTCGGCGTCGGCATCCACGGCTGTGTCGGGCAGATGGTGGCGCGGCTGGAAGCCGAGGCCGTGATCACAGCGCTCGCCAGCCGCGTCAAGCAGTTCGAAATTGCAGGCCCCACAGCCTTCCGCGACAGCTCGGGCCTGCGGGCGCTCGGCACAATGCCGGTCCGCGTGACGCCGAAGTAACGTCGCTAGCGAAGGCCTGCTCAAAAAAAGGCCGGCGTACCTTTCGGCACGCCGGTCTGGATTTTGCCGCTTGCGTAAATTCAGCTCATGCCGATGCCGCGCGCGGCGTGCGGTTGCGCGAGTTGCGCTGGAAGAACAGCGCCTGGCTCGCCACCGCCGACACCATCGCCGGCTGGAACGGCTTTGAGATCAGGAACGCCGGCTCCGGCCGCTCGCCGGTCAGGAAGCGCTCGGGATAGGCGGTGATGAACACCACCGGCACCTCGAAGGTCCGCAGCAACTCATTGACGGCATCGAGGCCCGACGAGCCGTCGGCGAGCTGGATGTCGGCGAGGATCAGGCCGGGCTTCTTGTTCTTGGCGAGCGCCACCGCATCGGAATGCGTGCGCGCAACGCCGATGACGTTGTGGCCGAGATTCTTCACCAGGCTCTCGAGGTCCATGGCGATGAAGGTCTCGTCCTCGATGATCAGGACGTCGGTCGCGATCTCGGCGGCCATCTCGCGGCCGGCGGCATCGGTCAGCTTGCGCGTCTCGGCGATATCGGTGCCGAGAATGTAGCCGACCTCCTCCTCCGAAAAGCCCTCCAGCGACAGCAGCAGGAAGGCCTGGCGCGGCAGCGGCGTGATGTTGGACAGCCGCCGCTCCGGCGGCAGCGACAGCGTCGCCACGTCGGCATTGTCGTTGTTGTTCACCGACACCGAATTCCAGATCTGGGTGAACAGCCGAAACAGGCCGGCGCGCGGCCCGTGGGTCTGGTCCAGCAACGATCCATCCTGCAACAGGGCCTCGAGCATGGCCCCGACATAGGCGTCCCCCGACGCCTGATTTCCGGTCAGTGCGCGAGCGTAACGGCGCAACAGCGGAAGGTGTTCGGCAACGATCTGCGATCGGGACATTCCCACTCCATCCTTGTTCGTGAGGCCTGGCGGCCTGAAACCCGTTCTCTGGGGGGCGACAGAATCCAATTCTGGAACGACCCCGGTTCCCCTGCATGCCCGACTACGCGCGAAAGCCGAAAAAGTTCCGTGAAATAGTTCCAGCATTCCGGAACTTTCTGCGCAACTTTGCATTAGCTCCAGATCGACGAGGCAACGCGGCCAGCCTCTTTTTTCGAGGAAACAACTTGGAAATCAGAGACTTAACTCCCGGGGAAGCGTGGATCACATCATGAAGGAAGTAAAGAAGCAGGGCGGTCTCAACGCCGAGATTCAATCGAGAATCGGCCACCAGCTTCGCGCCATGTACGATGACGTGGTGCGACAGGGCGTACCCGACCGCTTTGCGGAGCTGATCCGCAAACTCGACGGGCCGGAGGCAGCGGCGGCGGCCGTCGCCGGGGGCGATACCGACAAGAACAATGGAGGGGACTAATGCCTCTCACGAATGAACTTCGCGACGATATCCTTGCGTCGGTCCCGAGCCTGCGCGCGTTCGCGATCTCGCTGTCCGGTAATGGTGACCGCGCCGACGATCTGGTGCAGGAGACCCTGCTGCGCGCGATCGCCAATATCGACTCGTTTCAGCCCGGCTCGAACCTCCCCGCGTGGCTGTTCACCATCCTGCGCAACCTGTTTCGCTCCGACTACCGGAAGCGGCGGCGCGAGGTGGAGGATGCCGAGGGCAATTATGCCAAGACGCTGAAGAGCCAGCCTTCGCAGGCGGCGCATCTGGAGTTCGAGGAATTCCGCGCCGCGCTCGAAAAGCTGCCGCAGGACCAGCGCGAGGCGCTGATTTTGGTCGGCGCGTCCGGCTTCTCCTACGAGGATGCCGCGGCGATCTGCGGCTGCGCGGTCGGCACCATCAAGAGCCGCGTCAACCGCGCGCGATCGAAGCTCTCCGCGCTGCTCTATGTCGACAGCGCCGAGGATTTCGGTCCCGACAACACCGTGCGCGCCGTGATCGGCGGCAATGGCGGCTGAGCGCGACCACGACGATAAACAGGAAAGGCGGCCCGCGGGCCGCCTTTTTATGTTGGCCTGCAAGGGCCGGTGACGCTCAGCGCGCCGTCAGCTGGCCAGCGCCGTCTTGACGGAGGCCGGCTTGAAGCCGTTTCTCAATTCGAGGATCTTGGCTGCGATTTCGGTCACCGGGACCGGATGACTGAGCAGGAAGCCCTGCGCCTCGTTGCAGCCTTCGGCCCGCATATGATCCAGCTGCTCGACGGTCTCGATGCCCTCCGCGATCGTGGTCATGCCGAGGCTTCTGCCGAGGCTGATGACGGCGCGAACGATCGACTTCGATCCATGCGTCGCGGTCGCGTCGCGCACGAAGGATTTGTCGATCTTGAGCTTGTCGAACGGGAAGCTGCGCAGATAGCTCAGCGAGGAATAGCCGGTGCCGAAATCGTCCAGCGCGATGCGCAGCCCCTGCGCCTTCAGCTTGTGCAGCGTTGCAAGCGTCTCGTTGCTGTTCGCGAGGAACACGGACTCGGTGATTTCGAGCTCCAGCCGGCGCGGCGACAATTTTGACGCCGCGAGCGCGTTGACAACGACGTCGATGAAGTCGGCATCGCGAAACTGGACCGCGGAGACGTTGACCGCGAGCTTCATCTCGCCGGGCCAGGTCGTCGCCTGTTCGCAGGCGCGATTGAGCACCCATTCTCCCAGCGGGCCGATCAGGCCGATCTCTTCCGCGATCGGGATGAACTGGTCCGGCGACACCATCCCGCGCTTGGGGTGATGCCATCGCAGCAGCGCCTCGAAGCCGCAGATGCGGTCGAGATGAAGATCGTAGAGCGGCTGGTAGTACAACGAGAATTCGTCCTTGGCCATCGCCTCGCGAAGGTCGAGCTCGAGCGCCCGGCGTCGCTGCAGGCTGGCGTCCATCGCAGGCTCGAAGAAACGCCAGGTGCCGCGGCCCTCCATCTTGGCGCGGTACAAAGCGACGTCGGCGTTCTTCAGCAGCTTCTCGCCGGTGGTGCCGTCGCCCGGCGACATCGAGATGCCGACGCTGCATCCGACGACGACGCGATGCCCATTCAGCTCGTAGGGCGCACCCACGCATTCCACGACGCGGCGCGCGAGGCGTTCGGCCTCGTCTCCGCCCTGGACGCCACACTGGATGACCGCGAACTCGTCGCCGCCCAAACGCGCGACGGTGTCGACCTCACGGACGCAGGCGTTGAGCCGGTCCGCGACCGCACACAGCAGTTCGTCGCCGACCGGATGCCCGAGCGTGTCGTTGACCTGCTTGAAATTATCGAGATCGAGGCAGAACACCGCGAAGCCGAGTCCGCGGCCGACCTGCGCAACCGCCAGCTCGATCCGTTCGGCCAGCAACGTCCGGTTCGGCAGCTTGGTCAGCGCATCGTGCCGGGCCATGAACGCGATCTGCGATTCCGCCCGTTGCTGTTCGGTGACGTCCTCGCAGGTGACGAGCCAGCCGCCATCGGACGTCGGCCGTTGCGCGATCGCAATGATCCGTCCATCGCTGAGATGCTGCAGATAGTTGCCGTCGTGCTGGGCCATCGAACGCTCGCGCTCCGCCAGCAGGTCGGCGACGGTCCGCTCGCCATGATTGCCGGCGGCGATGCTCAGGTCGAGCACCTCCTCCATGGTCATTCCGGGAATGACAAGCTCCGGCGATATATCGAAGATCTCGCAGAACCGGCGGTTGGCGACCTGCAGCCGCGCCTCGCTGTTGTAGAGGCACAGCCCCTGCGACATGTGCGTGAGCGCCGCGTCGAGCCGCAGATTGGTTTCATGCAGCTCGGCCTTCTGCTGCTTCAGCGCGGAGATGTCGCTGTAGACGAGGACGACGCCGCCCTCCTGCGTCTCGCTGCGGCTGACACGCAGCCAGCGTCCATCCGAAAGCTGCGCCTCGCTCGCAAAGCCGTCGATGTCACCATCGGCCGGCGCCAGCCTGGCGGCATCGAGCGGATTCGACTGCAGAAGCTGCGGCGAGAGACGGATGAGTTCACTCGCGCGCGAGTTGGCCAGCGCGACCTGGCCATCCGCGTCGAGCAGCACGACGCCCTCACGCGACGTTTCAAGCGCATCGGAAAGCCGTGCCTGCGCCGAGCGGCGTTGCGATACCTCTTGATTGACCATCCGCCGGATGTTGTCGCGCATCGTTTCCATGGCGGTCAGAAGCGTGCCAAGCTCGTCGGTACCGCCCTTCGGGATGGTCGCGTCGAGGTCGCCGCCGGCGATGCTTCGCGCGGCCCGCGATGCGATCGCGACCGGTCCGATGATGCGGCGCGCCAGCAGCCAGGAAAACAGGGCCGACAGAAACAGCGCGACGGTCAGCCCGGCCACGTTGAGCTGCAGGTCCCGCTTGATCGTCGAGAGCGCCTTTTGCCGAAACAGAAAGCCGTCGCCGGCCGTATAGTTGACCAGCAGCTCGACCTGCTGGCTGACGATCTTGGAGTAGCGATCGACATCGCCGACCGTCGCGCCCGGTTCGCGCGGATCGGCCGCCGCGCTTCCCTCTGTGGACGATCCGACCGCGCGTCGGTGCAGCGCCATCCAGGCGTCGGCGGCTTCCTGAACCTTTGCGGCGGCTTGCGCGGCGCGCGAGGATTGCGACCGATCGGCGGCAATCGCCAGGTCTTCCGAGAGCGTCTTCGCGAGCTTTTCAATCTGGCCATCGAGATTGGCGCGGATCTCCGGATCCGTGGTCAGCAGGCGCTGCGACGAGGCGACCCGCATCGTGGCGAAATCCGCACCGGCCGCGCGTGCATAGTTGATCGACATCAGGGATTCGTCGAACGTCTTGGCCACCAGATCGCCGGCATGGCGGATGCCGAGGATGGAGTATCCGCCGAGGGCGACCGCAACGGCGCTCATCGCAAGGCAAAAAATCAGAATCTGGCTGCGGATCGAACCCTTGGTCAGGGCAAGACGCGAAAGGCAGCCGGCCGCGAACCGAAAGGCCGCACCGCTCTTTACCTTGAGGTTGCCAAATAGGCTGTCCATGCCCGCGTTTCGCCGTAGTGCTCGATACTCAAGCTACGCAGAAACGCGCAGCACTGCGGAAAATAACTGTCTGCTCAAAATTGCCTTAGTAGTGACTGGAACTCATGCTGAAATCGTTAAGATCAGCTGGCGATAATCACCCTTACAGGTAATCCCGGAGCCACACTTGCAGCCCGGGATAGCCGATATTTGGTGTTCGAGCTTCAGCGGGGGTCTCATGCAGTCAGGCTTGTTGCGCGCCTTGCGCCAAAGCCAGTTCGGCCGCGTGCCATTTGCGGCGGCGATCGTTACTGGAGCGCTTGCGGGAGCCGCTTTGGGCGCAGCCCCTTATGTCATTTCGCAGAAGGATCGTGAATTCAAACCCGCGCAGATCTCGATCAAGCGGGGCGAGGTTTTACGATTCGTTAACGATGACGGTGAACTGCTGCATCACGCTTATTTGAGCACCGAGACGTTCAGTTTCGACTCGGGCGACCAGCAGCCGGGCAGCAAGTTCGACGTCACCTTCTCGGTGCCCGGCGACTACACGGTGCTGTGCGGCATTCATCCGAAGATGAAGCTCGCCGTCCACGTCGCCAAATAGCCGCCCCAGGCGGCGGCGATCTACAGGACCGAGGTCTTGAAGATCGCGGCGTGGCCGAAATAGTAGACGAACAAGGTCACCGACAGCGCGGCCCCGAGCGCAACCGGGGCAAGCCACGGCGCACGACGGTCGCGCGGCAACACCTTGTTGTCGGCGACAATCGCAAGCAGGACGGCGATGATCGCCGAATGGCCGATCGTGTCGATCTTGCCGAATTCGAAGCACGCGCTGATGAACATCCCCGTCAGCACGGTGGCGGCGCAGCGCCGGATCAGCGGCGTCCAGATCAAGGCGAAGGCGAGCGTGAATTCCACCATGCCGGCGGCGCGCATGTAGAACTCGTTGTCGAAGCCCAGCGTCATCGCGGAATGCTCGATCAGCAGCGGGAAGCTCCACTCCGGATAGGCCCATTTTTCGACCGAGGCCCACATCAACGTCACCGCGGCGGCGTAGCGCATCACGTCGATCGGCCGGATTCCGAACAGATCCTTGTTCAGCCCGACGAGCGCAAGATAGGCGGCAACACCGAGAAAGATCGGGTAATCGGCGAGGTGAAAGACACCATAGTCGCGCACGCCGATCCCGAACAGGACCACCATCCCCGCCGCCGACAGCGGCAGCGTGCGTCGTGACAGCATCCCGGCAGCGATCGCAAGCTGCAGCGCGCCGACGTACGGCGACGTCGTCTTCAACTCGGGCGTCAGCAGGATGCCGCCCACGGCCCAGATCGAGATGAAGAAGAACGCGCAGACGGCGCGCATCATCAATTCGGTGCGCAGCCGCAGTCCCTCGGTGATGCGGTCCATCACCCGGATCGTGGCATCACCCAGCGAGGTGGGCTCGATCAGGCAACCCGCAAACAGCCAGAAGACCGCGACACCGAGCAGCAGCTCGAAGTCCAGGCAAAGGACATTCTCGAGTCCGCGGGGCTGACCGGCGACATCGTAAGCACAAAACCATTTGACATGTGCCTCGGCACTGCGCGCGGCGACGACACAAAACAAAACCGCTGCAAGGCACGTGGCGAAAAAGGAGCGCACCGCCGAGACGGTATCTCGCGCCCATCCACTAAACATTGAACCAACCGCCCACACACTTAAGGACTTGTTTAACTTATATCAAATTTTACGCTTTGCGCCTGCCGGGACAGCCCATGGTTGCATTGTGGTTAATCAGGGCTGGCGAGCCCCCGGCCTGTCCCTTAGTGCAGTATTTACAGCCGGTTCCCTCAAATTTTAGCTAATTCCGGCACGGGAGCTCAATTCAACTGTCGTAGTGAAATCCGGACAAATCGGATCGGGAGGCCGGTAAAGTGTTCGGAGCGTTGAGCGTCGTAAGTATCGGGGTGGGGTCGGCCCTCGCCTACATGACAAGATCGTCCGGTGCGCGCACAGCGACACTCGAGACCTGCGCGGGCGCATTCGTGATCGTCGGGCTCGGCCTCCTGGGCGCGGCGCTGCCGCACCTGTCCTGAACGAACCTCGTCTGAACCGCGTTGGGCCGAGGTCAGCGCGGCAGTTTGGGGACTCCTGCCACCGGCGGGGCCGTTGCGGTCAGGGTTTGCAGGAAGGCAATGAGATCGTTCTTCTCGCCTGCCGTCAGGGACAGCGGCTTGATGTCGGGCGATCGGCTCGGCCGATCGATCCCGCCCTTGTTGTAGAGCTCGATGACATCTTCCAGCGTCGCCACCGATCCGTCGTGCATATAGGGCGCGCGGCGCGCGACGTCGCGCAATGTCGGCGTCTTGAACGCATATTTCAGCTTCGCCGAGGTCGGAAAGAAACGGCCGCGCCCGATGTCATGGCCCTTGGCGGTACCGATATCCTGGAAGGATCCGTCGGAAAACGACGGGCCGCTGTGGCAAGCCGAGCAACGCGCCTTGCCGTTGAAAAGCTCAAAGCCGTGCTGGGCTGGCTTGCTGATGGCGGTATCGTCGCCCTTGATCCAACGGTCGAACGGAGCCTCGCCTGCAACGATGGAGCGCTCGAAGGTCGCCAATGACGCCTCGATCCTCGGCCGCGTGATCGCGCCGTCTCCGAACGCGTGGGCGAAGGCATCGACATAGCCGGGGATCGCCGACAGTCGCGCGATCAATTCCGGCTCGGTCATGTTCAGGTTCGCCGGACTGAGGATCGGCCCGAACGCAACGGATTCCAGATCCTTGAACTTGCCGTCCCATCCCAACGGCTCGAAGAAGGCCACATCGATCAATGTCGGCGAGCGGATCGGCAGGCCCTTGGGATCCTCACCGATGGCGCGCGGAAGGCCGTCGGCCCATGAAAGGGATGGCCTGTGGCAGCTCGCGCAGGAGTGCGTCTTTGACCTCGACAGCAGCGGATCGAAGAACAGCAGCTGCCCAAGGGTGGATTTCGCCTCCGAATAGGGATTGCTGCTCGGGAACGGAACGACGTCCGGCCGCCGATAGCTGGCACGGATTGTCGCAGGGTCGCCCGGCGCCGTCGCCGGGGTCAAGGCAAGCGACAGCCCTACCGGCAAAACTGCCGCGAGCAAGGTCAGGCTGACCCAAAGCCTCATCGGGGTCCTCAGACGGTATCCTGCTCGGTATATGCCCAAGCAAGTTCAACGAAGTTTTAACAAACGGTTGCGGTCTGTTACGGATGCCGGGCATTGGTCACGATGACGCGGGGGTCTGCGCGCGCGCCTGATTTCGATCAATCCGCGCGGCGTCATGATCACACAACCTGAGGCAGCCGCTACTTCTTCACCGGGCGCAGCGGCGCGGAGAACTGTTCGGTGCGGTCGCGCTCGGTCATGTCGACGACGGTGTCCATCGGCGCGGTCAGCTCATAGACATAGGAGACGTCGGTGAAGTAGCGCTTCGCGGTGCCGCCGAGCGCTTCGGGCGCGACACGGTCGAGCAGGATCAGGCCGAAGTCACTGTCGACCCGCCGCGTCGCCTGGCTGGTGTTGAACTCCTCCCAGCGGAAATGGAAGACCACGTCCGCATCGTCGCCGACGACCTCCCAATTGGCGACGATGTGCGGGTGCTTGCCGACCAGGGACAGCCCTTCGTCGGAATGCGAGGCGAGCTCGAAGAACAGCAGCGACAGCGATTGCGCGGCGCGAGCGCTGACCGTGATGTCGGGACCGTTCACCGCGATCCGGTCGGCATGCGGGATCGAGCGCGATTCGAACAGGCCCTTCAGCTTGACGCCCTGCCACTGGCTCTCGCTGAGCAGCGTGACGACGTTCGACATCGCGTGGATGCGCCCGATCAGGAGCTCGCGCGCGACGTCGATATCGGCGCCGTGCCGCAGCGTGCGGGTCACGATCGACTGGATCACCGCGAGGATGTTCTTGACGCGATGGTTGAGCTCGTCGATCACGGCGGTCAACCGGCGCTCGAAGCCGATGCGGACCTCGATCTCGCGGCTGAGGCGCAAATTGTTGTAGGCGACATAGCCGAACAGGCCGCAGACGATGCCGGTCAGCGCGAGGCCGATCGCCGCGACGATGGTCGCGGTCTGCTGCGCACGCACCGTGGCGTTGCTCTTGGCGTAATAGTCGAGCGACCAGTCACGGCCGCCGAACGTCACCGTGCGCACCATCGACGGCACCGGGCCGTCCTGGCGCACCGCGCGCGAGGTGACGATGCCCTGCTCGTTGGCGGTGAACTCGTCATTCGAGTCGCGCGGGTCCTTCAGCGCCACCGCGAACAGCGAGCTGTCGTCGTTGGTCAGCATCAGCGACGACAACTCATAGGAGAAGGTGATGAAGCCGGCCGGCTCGGATGCGCCCTCCTGGAACACCGGCGCGGCGAGCACGACCCCGACCGGGCCGTTCTGCCGCAACAACGGCACCGGGTCGGAGGCCACCGGCTTGGCGTTGGCCATCGCCTGCGCCAGCATCGGGCCCACCACCGAGTGGCGGTCGAAGGCGCGGCCCGGAATGCTCAGGGTCTCCGGATTGCGCGGCTCGACGTCCATCAGCACGTTGATCGGCTTGTCGAGCGCCTTGAGGTCAAGCGCCTGGTCGTCGAAATCCCGGATGGTCGGATTGGTGAAGCCGTTGGCCTTCAGCTCGGCCTCCGCCGCGGCGAGCTCGTCCGGCTTGAGCCGCGCGATCCAGGCGGCGACGACGAAATCGGTCTTGAAGGCGTAGATCGCCGAGCGCAGCGGCTGCAGCATGTTGGCCTTCACCATCGACGGCGCCCGGAACAGCCCCGAGGCCACCCGCGCCAGCAGCTCGCGCTCGGTCAGGCGGTCCTGCACCAGGCTGGCATGGACGTCGATCGCCCGCGCCAGCGCGATGCCGTCGATCGCGAGCTCCTGATCGTGCACCCGATAGGCGGCAAGACCGGAGAGCAGAACTCCGATCAGTGCAATCAAGGCAACGATGAAGCCCAGTCGAACCACACGCTTACTCGGCAATCAGGGGGTGGCGAAAGGGGACGGAAGGCATCTGGCTTCTGCGAGGGCGGCGACAAATCAGGATGCGATGAAAGCCCGCCGCTAAGTAATATGGAATAGCGATCATCGGTCCGCAACAGGAGCCGGTCGGCAACATTAACGACGACGCCACCCGGCGGTCTTTGGCGGCGCCAACGGTTGCTAATCGTCAAAGTTGGAAATTGTTCCGGCTATTGCGCAGCTTTTTTGCGGCGGCCGTGATCGGCCAAAGGCTCACCCCGTCATCCTCGCGCAAAGGCTTCGCCTTTGTCGCTGGAGGTGCGAGCCGAGCGAGTCTCGAAGGATGCATGGCCACCAGCGGGGCCGTTCATCCTTCGAGACGCGCTGCGCGCTCCTCAGGATGGCGGGGATAAGGAATCGCACCGCCACAATGATTAACGTCAGCCCGCCTTGACCTTGCCCTGCGACCGAAGGCCGCCCTTGGTCTCGATGAAGCTGATGATGCGATCGAGGCCGTCGCTCTTCTTCAGGTTGGTCATCACGAAGGGCCGCTCGCCGCGCATCCGCCTGGCGTCGGTGTCCATCTTCTCGAGCGACGCACCGACATGGGGTGCAAGATCGATCTTGTTGATCACCAGGAGGTCGGATCGCGTGATGCCGGGACCGCCCTTGGAGGGGATCTTGTCGCCGGCGGCAACGTCGATGACGTAGATCGTCAGATCGGCCAATTCCGGCGAGAAGGTCGCCGCCAGATTGTCGCCGCCGGATTCGATCAGCACCAGATCGAGGTTGGGGAATTTCGCCCGCATGTCGGCGACCGCCGCGAGATTCATCGAAGCGTCCTCGCGGATCGCGGTGTGCGGACAGCCGCCGGTCTCGACACCGGCGATGCGGTCCGGCGTCAGCGAGCCGGAGCGCACCAGAAACTCGGCATCCCATTTGGTGTAGATGTCGTTGGTGATCGCGGCGATGTCGTAGCGCTCGCGCATCGACTTGCAGAGCAGGTCCATCAGCGCGGTCTTGCCGGAGCCGACCGGACCGCCGACGCCGACGCGAAGTGGGCCGTGGGAAGTGGGCATATCAGGTGCTCTCTCCGTTATCGTCGTCCCGGCGCAGGCCGGGACCCATTACCACTGAATTGAATTGTTGCGCGAAGCTGAGGCCGCAGACTTGCATAACCACAGAGGCCGGTGGTGATGGGTCCCGGCCTTCGCCGGGACGACGGTGAGACCATCATGACCGGAACAGCCTCGTGTACTGCGTCTCGTGACGCAGGCTTGCGAGATCGGCGCGAAAGGTCGCGCTGCCGAGATCGTCGAGCGAGGCGGCGCCGGCCCGCGCCGCGGTCGCGGCAACGACCGGCTCGAGATCGGCCAGCACGCGCTGGCTGTCGGTCTGCCCGAGCGGGATCAGCCGGCTGCCCGCGGAAATCCAGTTCGAGAGCACGGCATGCAGGAAGGCGTGCAGCGCCGGCGCAAGCCGAATGCCGTGCGCGGCGCTGACGAGGCCGACTGCGACCGGGTAGACGATCGGTCCGTCGCAAGCCGCGATCATCGCGTCGAGGCCGGGTGAATTCCAGGCGGCACCGGCAATCTCGATGAAGGCGCGCCCCTGCGTCGTGGTCTCGAGCCGCCGCTCGCGCGACGGCACGAAGGCCGCGGCAAGCTCGGCGATCTCCTTCAGCCCGGCATGATTGGGCTGCAAAGCCGCGCGGAAACTCTGCGCGAGAAACACGGCGTCGCAAAATCCGCTGCCATCGGAAAGCATCGCGGCGAGCCAATCGCGCAGCGACGCGGCATCGGTGATGTCGCCGGCCTCGACCGCCCATTCGATGCCGCTGGAATAGGCGAACGCTCCCACCGGAAAGGACGGCGACAGCCACGTCATCAGCCGGTACAGCGCGGCCGCCTCGTCCTCCGCCATCCCGCCGCGCAGCGCGGCGGGATCAGGCTCATTTGTGGTCATGAGCATGAGAGTGGTCGTGGTGATGATGGGCATGCTCGCAATGCTCATCATGATGATGGTGGTGGTCATGGTCAGGCCCATGATCATGGCCATGGTGGTGACCGTGATCACGCGCATGGCTGTGGGCATGATCGTGCCCGGTGTGACCGTGCGCGTGCTCGTCGGCATGCGCATGCTCGGCATAGGCGCCGCCCTCGGGATCGAACGGCGCCTCGATCTCGATGACACGGGCCCCTAACCCCTTCACCATCGCCTCGATCACATGATCCCTGCGGATGCGCAACCCCTTCGGCATGATCTGCGTCGGCAGATGACGGTTGCCGAGATGCCAGGCGACCCGGATCAGATGATGCGGATCGCTGCCGCGGATTTCCGCGAGCGGCTCGGGAGCTGCGACCACCTCGACGAGGCGGCCGTCCTCCAGCACCAGCGCATCGCCGCCGCGCAGCGCGACGGCGTTTTCGAGATCGAGCAGGAATTCGAGCCCGCGCGTCCCCGACATCACCATCCGCCGCCGGTGCCGGTCGTCGAAATCGAGCACGACGGTGTCGGCTGCCGCTTCCTTCCAGCGATGCTGTCCCAGGACTTTGGTGGCGCGGATCATCGATGCCTCAGAGCTTCTCGACCTTGGCGTCGCTGATGATCTCGATCACCGTCGGCCCGGTCTTCATGTTAGCGGAATATTCGCGCCATACCTTCATGTGCGGCGCCCTGGCATGGGCGTTGAGATCCTCGCGGCTCTCCCAGCGCTCGACCACCACATAGAGGTTGGGATCGTTGACGCTGACATTGCCGTCATAGGAGATGCAGCCCTTCTCCTTGCGGGTCTCGACCGTGCAGGCCTTGTGCCCCTTGATGAAGTCGTCCTTGTTCTCCGGCTTCATCGGCGTGGTGGCGATGACATAGATCATGCTGTTGCTCCTGTTCTTCTTGTTTTAGCGGACGTCGACCTTCTCGGGCGTGATCACCTCGATCTTCGGCGGCGCGGCCATGCATTTCACCGCGACCCGGCCGAACGTCTTCATGTGCTCGGCGGTGCGATGCGGCACCAGGGCGTCGGCGTTCTCCCACTGCTCGACGAACACCATCTTGCTGTGGTCGGTGACGCTCTCATGCAGATCGTAGGCGATGTTGCCGGGCTCCTTGCGGGTTTCCTTGATGCAGGCCGTCGCCGCGGCGATGAATTCGGCGCGGGTCTCGGGCTTGATGGTCAGCGTGGCGACGACGTAAATCACGGAAATTCCTCCCGGTTTTCTGTTTTGGCTTTGGATACCGGGAGCGGTTTTAGAACATAAAATAGCGTTGTGCCATGGGCAGAACCTCGGCCGGCGCGCAGGTCAGCAGCTCGCCGTCTGCGCGTACCTCATAGGTCTCGGGATCGACCTCGATCTCGGGCGTCGCGTCGTTGTGGATCATGCTCTTCTTGGAGATCCTGCCGCGGGTGTTCTGCACCGCGTAGAGCTTCTTGCTGATGCCGAGCTTGCGGGCGAGACCGCCGCTCGCCGCGGCCTTCGAGGTGAACACCACCGAGGACGCGGTGAGCGACTTGCCGAAGGCGGCGAACATCGGCTGGTAATGCACCGGCTGCGGCGTCGGGATCGAGGCGTTGGGATCGCCCATCGGCGCCGCAACGATCGAGCCGCCCTTGATGACGCAGTCCGGCTTGACGCCGAAGAACGCCGGCGACCACAGCACGAGGTCGGCGAGCTTGCCTTTCTCGACCGAGCCGATCAGCTTCGACACGCCGTGCGCGATCGCGGGGTTGATGGTGTATTTGGCGATGTAGCGCTTGACGCGGAAATTGTCGTTGTCGTTGCCCTTGTCCTGCAGCAGCGTGCCGCGCTGCTTCTTCATCTTGTCGGCGGTCTGCCAGGTGCGGATGATGACCTCCCCGAGCCGCCCCATCGCCTGCGAGTCCGACGAGATCATCGAGAGCGCGCCGAGATCGTGCAGGATATCCTCGGCGGCGATGGTCTCCTTGCGGATCCGGCTTTCGGCGAAGGCGAGGTCTTCGGCGATCGACGGATCGAGGTGATGGCACACCATGAGCATATCCAGATGCTCGTCGATGGTGTTGCGGGTGAACGGCCTTGTCGGATTCGTCGAGGACGGCAGCACATTCTTGAGGCCGGCAACCTTGATGATGTCGGGCGCGTGGCCGCCGCCGGCACCTTCGGTGTGGAAGGCATGGATGGTGCGGCCCTTGAAAGCCTTGATCGTATCCTCCACGAAGCCGGACTCGTTCAGCGTGTCCGAGTGCAGCATCACCTGGACGTCGTAATCGTCGGCCACCGAGAGACAGGTATCGATCGCGGACGGCGTGGTGCCCCAATCCTCGTGCAGCTTCAGCGCGCAGGCGCCGGCCTTGATCATCTCGACCAGCGCCGCCGGACGCGAGGCATTGCCCTTGCCCGAGATGCCGAGATTGACCGGGAAGGCGTCGAACGACTGGATCATCCGCCCCATGTGCCACGGACCGGGCGTGCAGGTGGTGGCGAAGGTGCCGTGCGACGGGCCGGTGCCGCCCCCTAACATCGAGGTGACGCCACTCATCAGCGCGTGCTCGATCTGCTGCGGGCAGATGAAATGGATGTGGCTGTCGAAACCGCCCGCGGTGAGGATCTTGCCCTCGCCGGCGATCACGTCGGTGCCGGGGCCGATGATGATGGTCACATTGGGCTGGATGTCCGGATTGCCGGCCTTGCCGATCGCCGCGATCATGCCCTCCTTGATCGCGACGTCGGCCTTCACGATGCCCCAGTGATCGACGATCAGCGCGTTGGTGATCACGGTATCGGCCGCGCCTTGCGCGTTGGTCACCTGCGACTGCCCCATGCCATCGCGGATCACCTTGCCGCCGCCGAACTTCACCTCCTCGCCATAGGTGGTGAGATCCTTCTCGACCTCGATGATCAGGTCGGTGTCGGCGAGCCGCACCCTGTCGCCGGTGGTCGGCCCGAACATGTCGGCATAGACGGAACGTTTGATCTTCACGGACATGTCAGCCCCCAGTTTCAGCCAGCGCGGCCCTGGCGCGCGCAATGGTGTCGTCGAAAATGCGGTCGAGCCGCGGATTGATGCCCCGGCAGCCGGCAACGACCTGGTCGGCCCAGGCCGCATAGTCGGCGAGATCGTCGCGCTCGTCCTTGCTTGGATGCGGCACGATCCGCGCGCCGATATTGCTGATCTTGTCGGCGGTCTTGATCAGCTTTGCATCGGGAGATTTGTGCGGAGCATCCTCGATCTGCTTTTGCCGGCGGACCAGCTTCGCGAGGCTCATGTCGTCGGTGCATTCGACCACGAGATCGGCGACGCGTGCGCTGAACTTTTGCGCGAGCTCCTCGCGCGTGGTCTCGGTGTCCTCGATGGTGTCGTGAAGCCAGCCCGCCGCCACCAGCTCGGCATCGGCACCATCGGTCACCTGCGCCAGCAGGTTCGCGACCTCGGCGAGATGGTTGATGTAAGGCTCGCTGCCCCGCCCCTTGCGCGCCATGCCGTTGTGACGACGTGCGGCAAGCTCGGCGGCTTCGGAGACTATGCGGACTGGGGGGAGCATGCTGCTACAGCGCTCCTCTGCAGAGGCGAGCGTTGCAGATCCGCGTTGCACCGGGTTGCCAAACCTCTGCGGTCAGCGTCCGGGGCTTACCCCTCTCCCCAACCCTCCCCCGCAAGGGGGGAGGGAGCCTGAAGAGTGTGCTCACCTCACATCGGATCACAGCTTCCCCTTCACCTCGGCGCGAAAACCATGGATCACGCGCTTGCCGGCGAGCGCGACGAGCTGGACGTCGCGGGTCTGGCCGGGTTCGAAGCGGACGGCGGTGCCGGCGGCGATGTCGAGGCGCATGCCGCGGGCTTTCTTGCGGTCGAATTTCAACGCCGGGTTGGTTTCGAAGAAGTGGTAGTGCGAGCCGACCTGGATCGGACGGTCGCCGGTGTTGGCGACCGACAGCGTCACGGTCTTGCGGCCGGCATTGAGCTCGATCTCGCCGTCCTTGATGAAGAGTTCGCCGGGGATCATGTCGCGCTCCTACCGGATCGGCTCGTGAACGGTGACGAGCTTGGTGCCGTCGGGGAATGTCGCCTCGACCTGGATG
Organism: Bradyrhizobium elkanii USDA 76; assembly: GCF_023278185.1. Taxonomy (NCBI): domain Bacteria; kingdom Pseudomonadati; phylum Pseudomonadota; class Alphaproteobacteria; order Hyphomicrobiales; family Nitrobacteraceae; genus Bradyrhizobium; species Bradyrhizobium elkanii. The sequence continues at coordinate 8,221,825 of NZ_CP066356.1, forward strand.
TCGTGGATCATCTCCGGGATGCCATCCATCACCTGCGCGCGGGTCAGGACCTTGGCGCCGGCCTGCATCAGATCGGCGACGGTGCGGCCGTCGCGCGCGCCCTCGACGATGAAATCGGTGATCAAGGCCACCGCTTCCGGATGGTTCAGCTTGACGCCGCGCTCGAGCCGGCGCCGCGCCACCATGGCCGCCATCGATACCAGGAGCTTGTCCTTTTCGCGGGGAGACAAATTCATGCGAGCACTCTGATCGTTCTTGGAAGGTCTAGTTGAGCCACAGCCGCGGCAGCGGCACGGCGGAGGCGCGGCCGAGCACCGTCATCATGTCGGCGCGCAACCGGGCGGCATCTTGGGCACAGAAGCGCGCCATTGCAAAGCCATTCCAGGCGGAGATGCCGACTTCACCGCCGAAGCTGTCCGACGCCTCGCGGATGCGCGCGACCAGCGCCTCGTCGCCCGGCACGATCAGCGTGGTGCCGATCGCGCAGCCGCCCCCCGCGATCGCCGGCCTTGCCAGCTTCTCGCCGATCTCGCCGTCGAGGCGGATGGTCTCGGCAAACACCAGCCGGCCGCCGCGCCGCATCCGCCAGCGGTCGACGAATTCGCCATGGCGCATGGTCTCGCCCATCGCGGCGCGGCCGAACACCACGATCTCGCAGAGCAGGAGCGAAGCACCCTCGGCAAGGTCGATGTCGAAGCCGCGGTGAATGCGGGCACGGTCGAACAGGATGGTTTCCTGCGGCAGCCAGGCGAGATGCGCGCCTGCGGCAACGGTCAGCGCGATGTCGAGCCGTGCCGCCGCTGCCGGTGCGCGATAGACTTTCTCAGCCGCCGCCGTGGTCAGGGTCAGCCGAGCGCCCTCGTCGGCCGTGATCGCAATCTCGAAGCGGTCCCCGCCGGCAATGCCGCCGGCGGTGTTGACGAACATGGCCGAGAGACCGTCGTCCTCCGGCGATGGGAAGCGGACGCGCAGCGAGCCCGACTCATGCAGGTCGCCGCGGCGGGTGGCGCCGTCTTTCAGATGCACGCCGAACCGGACCGCACCCTGGGCGCGGTTTGCCGCAAACGTCGCCGCTGCCGCGCCTGCGATCCCGGTCCGCATTCCCCCGACGCTCCCTTCGCGCGCCACAACAGGCGGCGTTACATCCTGTTCACAGCGCCATCTGGCGGCTGATCTCGGCAGGATCGAGGCTTGCGCGGTCGCAGGCGTATTTCACCGCACCTCGGTCCATCACGGCAAAACTGTCGCCGAGTTCGCAGGCAAAGTCGAGATATTGTTCGACCAGCACGATCGCGATGTTGCCGAGGTTGCGCAGATAGGAGATGGCGCGGCCGATGTCCTTGATGATCGAGGGCTGGATGCCCTCGGTCGGCTCGTCGAGCAGCAGGAGCTTTGGCCGCATCACCAGCGCCCGGCCGATCGCGAGCTGCTGCTGCTGGCCGCCGGAAAGGTCGCCGCCGCGGCGGCCCAGCATGGTCTCCAGCACCGGAAACAGCGAGAACACGTCGTCGGGAATGTTGCGGTCTTCGCGCTTGAGCGGACCGAAGCCGGTCTTCAGGTTCTCTTCCACCGTCAGCAGCGGAAAGATCTCGCGGCCCTGCGGCACGAAGCCGATGCCGCGCCGCGCCCGCTCATAGGGCTTTAGCGCGGTGATGTCCTTGCCGTCGAAATTGATCGTGCCGGAGGCGATCGGATACTGGCCTACCATGGCGCGCAGCAGCGAGGTCTTGCCGACGCCGTTGCGGCCGAGCACGCAGGTCACCTTGCCCGGCTCGGCGGTCAGCGACACGCCGCGCAGCGCCTGCGCCGCTCCGTAGTAGAGGTTGATGTTGTCGATCTTCAGCATCGCCCTAGCGCCCCAGATACACTTCGACCACCCGCTCGTTCGACGACACCTGGTCGATCGAACCCTCGGCGAGCACCGAACCCTCATGCAGACAGGTCACCTTGACGCCGAGCTCGCGGACGAAGGTCATGTCGTGCTCGACCACCATGATGGTGTGGTTCCTGTTGATCTCCTTCAGAAGCTCCGCGGTCAGATGGGTCTCGACATCGGTCATGCCGGCGACCGGCTCGTCGACCAGCAGCACCTTCGGGTCCTGCGCGAGCAACATGCCGATTTCGAGCCACTGCTTCTGGCCGTGCGACAGGCTGCCGGCGAGGCGGTTGCGCGCATCGGTCAGGCGGATGGTCTCGAGCACCTTGTCGATGCGCTCGGACTCGGCCTTGCTGCCGCGCCAGAACAGCGTGCCGCGCACGGAATGATCGACATTGAGCGCGAGCAGCAGGTTGTCCTGCACGGTCTGGCTCTCGAACACCGTCGGCTTCTGGAATTTGCGGCCGATGCCGAGCTCGGCGATGCGGGTCTCGTCGAGCCGCGTGAGATCGACCGTGCCGTCGAACAGCACGGTGCCCTCGTCCGGCTTGGTCTTGCCGGTGATGATGTCCATCATCGTGGTCTTGCCGGCGCCGTTCGGACCGATGATGGCGCGCATCTCGCCGGGCTCGAGCGCCAGCGACAGATTGTTGATGGCGTGGAAGCCGTCGAACGAGACGTGCACGCCGTCGAGGTAGAGCATGGCCGAGGTGGCGCGGGTATCCATGACGTTCATCTGCCTACTCCGCCGGGTTCGGTGCGCCGACGCCGTCTTCGCGCGCCGCGCTGTCCCTGTCGGCCGCGATGGCCGCACTGCGCCGCGTCTCGCGCCAGCTGCTGAAGGTGCCGACGATGCCTTTCGGCAGCAGCAACGTCACCAGGATGAACAGCGCGCCCAGCATGAACAGCCAGTACGGTGCGAGCGGCCCCGAGGTGAAGAACGTCTTGGCGTAGTTGACGACGACGGCGCCGAGCGCAGCGCCGACCAGCGTGCCGCGGCCGCCGACCGCGACCCAGATCACCGCCTCGATCGAGTTGGCGGGCGCGAACTCGCTCGGATTGATGATGCCGACCTGCGGCACGTACAACGCGCCGGCGACGCCGGCCATGCAGGCCGACAGCGTGAACACGAACAGCTTGTAGGATTCGACGCGATAACCGAGGAACCGGGTCCGGCTTTCGGCATCGCGCACCGCAATCAGGACCTTGCCGAGCTTCGAGGTCACGATCGCTCGGCAGATCAGGAAAGCGATGATCAGCGCGAGGCAGCTCAGCAGGAACAGCGCCGCGCGGGTGCCTTCGGCCTGCACGTTGAAGCCGATGATGTCCTTGAAGTCGGTCAGCCCGTTGTTGCCGCCGAAGCCGAAATCGTTGCGGAAGAACGCCAGCAGCAGCGCATAGGTCATCGCCTGGGTGATGATCGACAGATACACGCCGGTGACGCGCGAGCGGAAGGCGAGCCAGCCGAAGCAGAAGGCGAGCAGACCCGGGACCAGGAGCACCATCAGCGCGGCAAACCAGAACTTGTCGAAGCCGTACCAGTACCAGGGCAGCTTGCTCCAGTTCAGGAACACCATGAAGTCCGGCAGGACCGGGTTGCCGTAGACGCCGCGGCTGCCGATCTGGCGCATCAGGTACATGCCCATCGCGTAGCCGCCCAGCGCGAAGAACGCGCCGTGGCCGAGCGAGAGGATACCGCAATAGCCCCAGATCAGATCGATCGAGAGCGCGAGGATGGCGTAGCAGACATATTTGCCCCACAGCGCGACCAGATAGGTCGGCACCTGGAACATCGAGCCCTGCGGCAGCAGCAGGTTCGACAACGGGATCAGCACGCCGATCGCGGCGACGATCAGGACGAACGCGGTCGCCGCGCGGTCGAGCGAACGGGTGAGGATGTGCGGCGTCATCGGCCAACTCCCTTGCCTCTCCCGCTTGCGGGGGAGCGCAGGCCGCCTTGGGCGGCCGTTCTAGGGAGACGCCGAAGCGGAGCTTCGGCTATGGCGCGCATCAGCGCGCGGCGGGTGGGGGTCTCTCCATGTCGGGAGTCTACCGTGTGGAGAGACCCCCACCCCAACCCTCCCCCGCAAGCGGGAGAGGGAGTTGCAGCGCGCTTCGGGGCAGCCATTGGTTGCTCAAAGCAGGTCATGCTTCCACCGCCCGCCCCTTGAGCGCGAACAGGCCGCGCGGCCGCTTCTGGATGAACAGGATGATCAGCACCAGGATCGCGATCTTGCCGAGCACCGCGCCCGCGACAGGCTCCAGGAACTTGTTGGCGATGCCGAGCGTGAAGGCGCCGACCAGCGTGCCCCAGAGATTGCCGACGCCGCCGAACACCACGACCATGAAGCTGTCGATGATGTAGCTCTGGCCGAGATTCGGGCTGACATTGTCGATCTGCGACAGCGCCACGCCGGCGATGCCGGCGATCCCCGAGCCGAGGCCGAAGGTCAGCGCGTCGACGCGCGAGGTGGCGATCCCCATCGAGGCCGCCATGCGGCGGTTCTGGGTCACCGCGCGCATCTCGAGTCCGAGCGCGGTGTAGCGCAGCATCGCCAGCAGGATGGCAAACACCGCGAGCGTGAAGCAGAGGATCCAGAGCCGGTTATAGGTGATGGTGATCTGGCCGAGCTCGAAGGCACCGCTCATCCAGGACGGGTTGCCGACCTCGCGGTTGGTCGGACCGAACGCGGTGCGCACCGCCTGCTGCAACACCAGCGACAGGCCCCAGGTCGCGAGCAGCGTCTCCAGCGGACGGCCATAGAGGAAGCGGATGATGGTGCGCTCGATCACGACACCGATCAAGCCGGCGACCAGGAAGGCGAGCGGCACCGCGATCAGAAGCGAATAGTCGAACAGTGCGGGATAGCGGGTGCGGATCACCTCCTGCACCACAAAAGTGGTGTAGGCCCCGAGCATCACCATCTCGCCATGCGCCATGTTGATGACGCCCATCACGCCGAAGGTGATGGCAAGCCCGATCGCGGCGAGCAGCAGCACCGAGCCGAGCGACAGGCCGTACCAGGCATTCTGCACCATCGACCACATCGCGAGATTGCTCTGGATCGAGGTGACGGCGGTTGCCGCCGCCTGGGCGACCAGCGGCGGCTGATCGCCGAGGCCGGTGAGCAGCGCCAGCGCCTCCTGGTCGCCGCGCGCCTTGACCACGGCGACGGCGTCGAGCTTGTCGCTGTCGGATGCATCCGACTTGAACAGGATGATGGCGGCGCGCGCCTCGGCGAAAGCCTGCTTGATCGACTTGACGCTCTCCTTGGCGAGCGCGCCCTCGGCCGTCGGCAGCAGGTTCTCCTCGTGGCTCTTGAACACCGATTGCGCCGCCGCCAGCCGCTTGGCCGGATCGGGCGAGAGCAAGGTCAGGCCGCCGAGCGCGGCTTCCACGGTGCGGCGCAGGCGGTTGTTGAGGCGAACGGCGGCGGCGTTGTCGGGCAGCTTGTCGACAGCGGCCCCCGTGGTGGCGTCGACGATCTTGCCGTCGGCCTGGGTGATGAAGACCTTCTTGCTGTCGGGATCGGCCGACAGCCGGCCGTCCTGCAGCGCGCTGATGATCGGCGAGGCGAGCGCATTGCCCGATGCCGCGACCTCTCCGATCGCAGCCTCCGTGTCGGAGAACTCGTCATTGGCGAATTTGGCGACCGAATCCTCGAACGGGCCAGCCAGCGCCGGCATGATGAGGCAGCTCAGCAGCAGGATCGAGAGAAACAGAGTACGAAAGCGATCAATACAATTGGCGAACACGTGAATAACCCCGGCAGGAGTGTGGGGAGAAGGCGGCGAACAGTGCCGCCTTCTCCGGTTTTGGAAGGTTGTGTTGTGTCGTTGTCAGGTCAGGCGCGCCCTATCAGGAGCCCTGGCCGCCGCACTTGTTGGTCTTGGTGTTGTAATTGCCGCACTTCTTGCCGACCCAATCACCGATCAGGTCCTTGGAGCCCTCGAGCTCCTTCGACCAGGCATCGCCGGCAACCAGGCCCGGGGTCTTCCACACCACGTCGAACTGGCCGTTGCCCTTGATCTCGCCGATGAACACCGGCTTGGTGATGTGGTGGTTCGGCAGCATCTTCGAGGTGCCGCCGGTCAGGTTCTTGGCTTCGATGCCGGGCAGCGCGTCGATCACCTTGTCGGGATCGGTCGACTTCACCTTCTCGACCGCCTTGACCCACATGTCGAAGCCGATCACGTGCGCTTCCATCGGATCGTTGGTCACGCGCTTCGGATTCTTGGTGTAGGCCTGCCACGCCTTGATGAACTTCTCGTTCTCGGGCGTCTTGATCGACTCGAAGTAGTTCCAGGCGGCGAGATGGCCGAGCAGCGGCTTGGTGTCGATGCCGGCGAGCTCTTCTTCGCCGACCGAGAACGCGACCACCGGGATATCGGTCGCCTTGATGCCCTGGTTGCCGAGCTCCTTGTAGAACGGAACGTTGGCGTCGCCGTTGATGGTGGAGACCACCGCGGTCTTCTTGCCGGCCGAGCCGAACTTCTTGATGTCGGCCACGATCGTCTGCCAGTCGGAGTGACCGAACGGCGTGTAGTTGATCATGATGTCGTCCTGGGCGACGCCCTTCGACTTCAGATAGGCTTCCAGGATCTTGTTGGTGGTGCGCGGATAGACGTAGTCGGTGCCGGCCAGCACCCAGCGCTTCACTTTCTCTTCCTTCATCAGATAGTCGACCGCCGGGATCGCCTGCTGGTTCGGCGCGGCGCCGGTGTAGAACACGTTGCGCTCGGACTCCTCGCCCTCATACTGCACCGGGTAGAACAGGATGTTGTTCAGCTCCTTGAACACCGGGAGCACGGATTTGCGCGACACCGAGGTCCAGCAGCCGAACACGACCGCGACCTTGTCCTTGGTGATCAGCTCGCGGGCCTTTTCGGCGAACAGCGGCCAGTTCGAGGCGGGGTCGACCACGACGGGCTCGAGCTTCTTGCCGAGCACGCCGCCCTTCTTGTTCTGCTCGTCGATCAGGAAAAGGATCGTGTCCTTCAGCGTGGTTTCGCTGATGGCCATGGTGCCCGACAGCGAGTGAAGGATGCCAACCTTGATGGTGTCGTCAGCCGCTTGCGCGGGCGCGAGGGACGAGGACGCAGCCAGACCCAAAACCAGGCCGGCCGTCGCCGCGAGCGCGCGGCGGCGGGTCATCGTCGTTATTTTGTGAGAAAGCTGAGTAAGCATGAAATGTCGTCTCCCTGACGCAGGCGTGGAACGCTGCGAACGGCCGCTTGGCCGCCTGCGGTTAAGGGAATCGCAAGAACTGTGCCACGGTACGGGGGCCATGTAAGCCGATGAACCGGCTGGATAATTTCCTCGGTTCCGGGCAAATACGGAAGCCGTTTGCTCAATCATTGAGCCGTCAATTTGACTGCCGAAAGAGCAATAAGATTATTTTGTAGGCAAAATCGCCGTCTTGGCTAAATTTCCGGCACCGATTTGTGACAGTTTGCGCGATGGTTCAGCGACCTCGGGCACCAAAGACGGCGATCTGATCTTGAAACCGCCCAGTTCCTGGTCCATATCCTCGCCATGCCCGCGAGAGTCGCGGTGCCTTCGCGAGCTGCGTGTTCAAGCTGCCCCAAGCGGCTTCTGGCTCGCCTTCCAGCTAACCCAGCTTGACGCCCCAGACACGCGGGTGTCCCCGAATGCCTTCCTGCGCTTCCGGCCGATATGGGCCGGGACGACGACGGCTTTTATGGAAAGAACCACCTTTTGACCTCCTTTCAGGATTTCGGCCTCGCCGATCCCATCGCCCGCGCGCTTCGAGAAGAGAATTATCTCACGCCGACCCCCATCCAGGCCCAGACCATCCCGCTAGCCCTTGCCGGCCGCGACGTCGTCGGCATCGCCCAGACCGGTACCGGCAAGACCGCCTCCTTCGCGCTGCCGATCCTGCACCGGCTGCTTGAAAACCGCGTCCGCCCGCAGCCCAAGAGCTGCCGCGTGCTGGTGCTCTCGCCGACCCGCGAACTGTCCGGCCAGATCCTCGACAGCTTCAACACCTATGGCCGCCACATCCGGCTGTCCTCGGCGCTCGCCATCGGCGGCGTGCCGATGGGCCGCCAGGTCCGCGCCGTGATGCAGGGCGTCGAGGTCATGGTCGCCACCCCCGGCCGCCTGCTCGACCTCGTGCACAGCAACGGCCTGAAGCTCAACCAGGTCGAGTTCCTGGTGCTCGATGAGGCCGACCGCATGCTCGACATGGGCTTCATCAACGACATAAGGAAAATCGTCGCCAAGCTGCCGATCCGGCGCCAGACGCTGTTCTTCTCGGCCACCATGCCCAAGGACATCGCCGAGCTCGCCGAGGCGATGCTGCGCGACCCGGCCCGCGTGGCGGTGACGCCGGTGGCCTCGACGGTGGATCGCATCGCCCAGCGCGCGATCCAGGTCGATTTCGCGGCCAAGCCGACGGTTCTCGCCCAGCTGCTGAAGCAGGAACCGGTCAACCGCGCCCTGGTCTTCACCCGCACCAAGCATGGCGCCGACAAGGTGGTGAAGAGCCTTGCCAAGGCCGGGATCGAGGCCAATGCGATCCACGGCAACAAGTCGCAGAACCACCGCGAGCGCACGCTGGCGGCGTTCCGTTCCGGCGAGATCCGCACGCTGGTGGCGACCGATATCGCCGCCCGCGGCATCGACGTCGACGGCGTCAGCCACGTCGTGAATTTCGACCTGCCCAACATCCCGGAGACCTACGTCCACCGCATCGGCCGCACGGCGCGCGCCGGCGCCGACGGCGTCGCGATCTCGCTGATCGCCGGTGCCGAGGAGATGGGCTATTTGCGCGACATCGAGCGGCTGATCCGCATTACCGTGCCGCGGGAAGACCGCCGGACACAGGGGGGCCGCGAGGCCGCCGCGCCGGCGCAGGCCACCCACCCGCACCGGGGCGGCCGTTCTGCGCCCCGCGCGCACAATGTCCGTGGGAATGAGGCCGCTCCAGGCGCAAAAGGCCCTCGCCGCCGCCGCCGTCGAGGTGGTAATAATGGCGCGCCGCAGACGAGCCGGGGCGAGTCGCCGCGTCCGTCGCAGGCCGGCAACAGCGAAGGCATTCAGGGCGTCGCCTTCTTGCATCGCGAGAGCCGGCCGAATCCGCAACACAACCGCAACAACCGACCGAAGCACTAGCCGTCGCTCGATCTGGAGAAACCTATGGCTAAGGAAGAGCTGATCCAGTTCGAAGGACTGGTGACCGAAATCCTCCCCGACGCTCGTTACCGGGTGCAACTCGATGCCGGGCACGAGATCGTCGCCTACACCGCCGGCAAGATGAAGAAAAACCGCATCAAGACGCTGGCCGGCGACCGTGTTACGATCGAAATGTCGCCCTACGATCTCGAAAAGGGGCGCCTGATCTTCCGGCACAAGGACGAACGTCCGAGCGGCGCGCCCGGCGGCCCGCCGCGGGGCGGAGCCCAGCGCGGCGGCCAGTTCCGCCGCCGATAAGCGGGGTATTGCAACCGCTGCGGGCATGACGTCCTGATGTCCTGCGCACAATTGGCCGGCGGCTGCGCCGGCCAAAAAATCGCGCACGTCAGGATTGTTTTCAGGATTGTTTTGAAGCCTTCTATCGAATAATATCCTACCCATCGATTTTCGGCCGGACGACATTAGCCAATACCGGTACAGCCGGTTCAGACGCTGACGACCCTTCCAAAAATTCGATCTCACCACCCCGCCGATCAGCGGGTCTTGAACTTGTATATCTGAGAAGGGACTACCCACGTGAGCATGGGAACCGTGAAGTGGTTTAACGCGACCAAGGGCTACGGCTTCATCCAGCCGGATGAAGGCGGGAACGACGTGTTCGTGCACATCAGTGCAGTCGAGCGCGCCGGCCTTGGCACTCTGCGTGAAGGCCAGAAGATCTCCTACGAGATCGTGGCTGACCGCCGTTCCGGCAAATCCTCGGCCGACAATCTGCGCGCCGCCGGATAAGCCGATTTCCCGGAAGCGCGAAGCTCCAGGAAATTGTCGCTAAAGCATCAAGGGCCGCATCTTCGGATGCGGCCCTTTTTGTCTGGATTGCCAACCGGCGTCCGCGTCGTTCGAAAAGCTCTAATAGGTCGAGCAGGTCGTCGGCATCGTGGCGGACGTCGGGGCGTAGAACACGCAAACCGACTGCCGCGGCCTCGTAAAGGCGACGTCGGTGAGATTGATGCCGCTCTTGGCCATCACATAGCCGACCGTCGGAACGTATTTGTAGCTGACTTCGCTGAAGATCAGATAGGTGCCCGCAACCAGCAGCGCCGCCGGCACGACGCTGGTCACGACATCGCCCTGACTGCGGCTCGAGGCCGTCAATGTGGCCTGCGTGGCGCCCGTGGCCATCACCCCGGCCTTGCTCCACTGGATCCGCGCGACCTTCGAGGCATCGACGTAGATTTCCGACAAGGTGACCTTGGTCGGCGTCGGATCGTACGGCGTCATGATGCCGACGCTGGCGCTGAAGAAGTTCTGCAGGTCGGCGTCCACCACCTGCGTCGACTGCGAGGTCAGGTCCGACGCGGCGCGCGCCATCAAGGTGACCTTGCGGTCGACCGCGACACCGGATGAAAACTCGACGGTGCCGAAGAACAGCACCAGCATCAGCGGCAGGACGAAAGCGAACTCGACGGCGGCAAGGCCCCGGCGGTCATTGCAGAGGGCCGCGACGGAGCGCAGCAAGGCCGCTGCCCGGGCTTTCATGACGTTATTCATGAGCATGTCGCCCCGGCGGTCCCGGATGGCTCGTTCTTGAATGTCGCGGTCGCGGTCAGCAGCCGCTTGCCGTTGGCGAGGTTGGCGACATTGAAGCCAAGCTTGGTGACGAACAGCGGCCACTGATAGAACAGCCGGACCACCACGACGTCGCCGTCCTTGCCGGGACACCATTTCATGGTCGGAATGAATGCGTTGTTGGAATCGATCGGAGGCGCGATGTTGACGCTGCTGAAGCCCGTCGCAGCGGGATAGCTGCGCACGTCGACCGATATGCCGTTGGCGCAATCGAACAGCGCGCTGACCTGGCCGCAGACGAAGTTCTTGAACTGCTGCTGGGTATAGCTTGCGCCCTGCGCCTGACCGGTCATGATCATGCGCGCCGAATCCTGCGTCACCGTCTCCAGCACCTGGCTCGCGAAGAAGATCATCGCCACTTCGATGATCGCAAACAGCAGTCCGAAAAACAGCGGCGCGACCATCGCGAATTCGACCGCGGTCGCGCCGCGGCGGTTTCTGCGAAAGCGATGGAGGAGGCGCGCAAAAGAATGAGCGGGCAGCGGCATCAACGACCCCGGATCAACATGGCGACAACAACTACCCAAGACTCATTGTCGAAGTATTTCGCCGGATCGGGACAGAGTGACCCGATCCGTCAGGCTTTTCTTAACCATGTCGGATGAACGGCCGGCGGCTGCCCCGGCGTGTGAAACGCCGGCGCGGACACGCTAGTTCTGCGGCTTCGCGGCCGCGCCCGAGCCGGAGGCCTGGCTGTTGAGCGAGCCTGCCTGATCCATGGTCGACTTGAAGTAGGTCTCGCCGTCGCCGAGGGTGATGCGGCGCTGGCAGACCGGCATGCAGCTGTAGGTCTCGCGATCGACGCCGCGATAGACGGTAACAAGCTGGTCGGTCGGACCCTCGACCTGGATCTGGCGATCCACCAGCACCTGGCCGGAGCGGTCGAGTGCGATGAAGTTGGTCGCGCCGTAGCCCTTGCCGGTCACGACGACAACGCCGCCATTCTGCAGGGTGACGTCAGCGATCAGCGGGTTGCCGACCACGATGGTGGAGATGCCGCCGGGCAGCTTGACGAGCTTGGCCTGATCGACATTGACCGCAATCCGGTCCGGATCCGGCGCTGCCGTTGCGAATGCGGGCCACAGCAGAACGGCTGCGGCCAGCGAGATGAATCCGATGCGCGCGACGGCGCGAATACGCTGGGACTGAAACGACATATCCTACCCCGGGACGTTAACAAGCCGGCAAAAGCGATACGCAGCGGACCGGCGCCCGACGCAGGCAAATCTGACGACAATTCATTTAAGAAGAGCAAAAATCGATCGCCGAATTGCGCGGATGCCGCGACTTCCGGAACGGATCGGCCACCGGCCCGGTGATCCCACGGAAAAATGCCCCTGCGGGACCGCCGCCTAGCCGGCAGCACGCACATGCACCACCACGCGATCGTCGGCGTAGAGGCGCTGCCATCCGGCGATGTGATCGAGAAATCTGGAGGCGGGCGTTGCCGGATCGAGCATCACCGCATCGATTCTGTAGGTCTTGAGCAGATCGAGGAAGCCGTTGACGTCCTTGAGCTGGAGCGCACGGTAATAGGCCATCTCGAAGCTCTCGCCGTAAAGCTCGGCACGGCCGTCGACGAACACCGGCACCTGACGCCAGATCAGATAGCCGCCGAACTGCAGATCATTGAGCACGCGCTGCACGTTGTGCGCCTTCAGCGCGTCGACGGCGGCAGCGGGCGAATGGATCGGCGGCGGCGACATGTCCCAACGCGCCGCAACGAACCAGGTCGAGACGCAGAGCGCGGCGATCAGCATCGCGGCCGGCATGGCCTTCAGCCGGACCACGCCTGCGGCACGCAGGCCGAACTGGGTTGCCACCGGCGTCAGCACGGCCAGCGGCAGCAGCAGAGCAAAGAGTTCGAGATTCCTGACATGGGATAGCGCCATGTGCAGCAGGCCGAGCGCCAGGGCGATCCGCGGCAGCGGCAGCCTCACCCCGCAAAAGAGCGCCCCGCCGATCAGGCCGAGAATGGTCAGCTCGAACGCATCGACGTGGCTGAAACTCGCCGGCATCCACTCCGCGATGAGATGCAGCAGTTCACCGAGGCTGAGAATCCTGAGCGAGGCGAGGATCGTCCCCCAGCCATAGGGCGTCACGCAGCACGCGGCCAGCGCGCCGAGACCGAATGCGGCCCAGCGCAGCGCCAGCGGCCATCTTTGCGCCGGCGCGGCGTTCCACAGCGCATCGAGCGCGAAGGCGCCGGCCAGCACCAGGCCGAACAGAAAACCGCCATGCAGATTGGCCCAGAGCGCGATCAGCGGCAGCAGCCAGAACGAGGGGGCCTCGCGGCGTTCGCTGGCGACCATCAGTCCGTTCGCCCAGACCATCATGATCGGCAGCGCAAGCACATGCGGACGGGCCAGCAGATGCCCGCATGTCAGCACCAGCGCCGCCAGCGCGATCAGGCTGGCATGGATCGCCGGCAGCGCGCGGCCGAGGATGGCGGTGAGCAGTGCGAAGGTGGCGGCGCTGCAGGCCGCGGCCAGCGCCGCGGGCCCGGTCCACCCGGCAAGGTCGTAGGCCTTCGCGAACAGGACCTGCGCCAGCCAGGACGACGACACCCAAGGCTGACCCGCCTTGGTGAAGGAATAGATATCGACCGACGGCAATGCACGGTGGTCGAGGATCCACCGGCCGACGGCAATCTGCCAGTAGGTGTCGGAATCGGCGAGCAGCCTGTCGCCGACGACCAGCAGCAGCGCATAGACGCCGCACGCCATCCAGAACCAGGCCGGGACTTCGGCGAACACCGAGGACCGCGCCTGCGGGACGGTTGCGGTCTCAGCACTCATGCGCGCACGGTCCGGTCAATGACGGAACGGATAGGCCAGCTGTCCGCCGATTTCGGCCGGCACGCCCTGCTCGGCGTCGACGCCGTAATCATCCGGAAGCTTGCCTTCGGGCATGCGGAATGTCCCGAACAGAATGTCCCAGAGCGGAAACGTGCCGGCGAAATTGGTGTCGCCACCTTCCTCGAGCGCGGTGTGATGCCAGCGATGAAACACCGGCGTGGCGATCACATATTTGAACGGACCGAGCGTCCAGTTCAGGTTGGCGTGCACGAAGGCGGAGTGGAATGTAGTGAAAGGACCGACCCACAGCATGATGTTCGGCGAGATGCCGGCCATCAGCAGGATCACGTCGACCGAGATCGTGCCGATCAGCAGATTGACGGGATGGAAGCGCGCCGCCGAGATCCATTCGAGATCCTCGGAGGAATGATGAATGGCGTGGTACTTCCAGAAGCCGCCGCCGTGAAACATCCGGTGCAGCCAGTACAGCATGAAGTCGGAAGCGACCAGGAAGATGATCGATTGCAGCCAGAGCGGCAGCTGCGCCAGCGGGCCGTGTCCGTTTTCGTAGAACGAGATCAGCTCGTCGGCACCGTGCACGTCGAACACCGCGGCCGCGCCCACCACCAGCAGCCCGATGCGCAGCACGCGGGCGAATACCGGCACGAAGAACCAGTAGCAGATGTCCGTGACCAGCTCGCGCTTCTGCCACCACGGCTTGCCGGGATTGCAGGCCCAGAAGTGGGTCAGCACCGTGAAGAACAACGCGAGGCCGATCGTGATCGGCACCACCCTCATCATCGTCTGGCCGAGCATCTCGATGACTTCGATCGGAAGGGTGGACATGGCAGCCTCATATTGCGGAAGCCCCATGGGTATAGATGTGCGCTTAAGGAGCCGTGAATAGGCCCAGGCGCCCGATCGCAGCAACAGTCTGCAATTTTAGCGGACCGCTTAATGCCAAATTTACTGTGCGCAACAACTGCGGGTTCCCGCAGAGTTTATGCGATCAAATTAACTGCGCCGAAATCGTCCAACACTAGGGTGCCGCAATGGTCACGGTGCTGAGAACGCCGGCGAGACCAAATCTAGTTCGACCAGCCACGTGTACACAGGAGTGATTTTATGAAGAACCTCGTTTCGCGCTTCGTGAAGGACGAATCGGGCGCGACCGCCATCGAGTACGGCCTGATCGCCACCGGTATCGCCATCGCGATCATCGCTGCAGTCAACGGCGTCGGCACGAAGCTCTCGGGTACCTTCAACTCGATCTCGGGCTCGCTGAAGTAAGCCGGCTTCGACGAATTCGCAGCAGAGGTCCCGGCGATCCCGGGACCTTTGCTATTTGTCGGGGGCCGATCGGCAGCCTCCGTTGATGGTGCCGGCGATCGTTTTCCGATTGTTCACCATTGGCCGCTAGCGTCGGGTCTCGACCGCAGCTCCAGCTTGACGGCATGAATTCATGATCCTCGACATCGCACGCTTGATGCTGTTTCCGGCCCTGATGGCCTTTGCGGCGGCGAGCGATCTCTTGACCATGACGATCCCGAACCGGATTTCGCTGGCACTGGTGGCGGGCTTCTTTGTCCTGGCGCCGCTGACCGGGATGGGCGTCCACGAGATCCTCACCCATGCCGGCGCAGGCGCGCTGGTTCTCGTGGTGGCGTTCGGCATGTTCGCGATGGGCTGGGTCGGCGGCGGAGACGCCAAGGTCGCGGCCGCGGCCGGCCTGTGGTTCGGGTTCGAGCATCTGCTGCCCTATCTGGTCTTTGCGTCGCTGTTCGGTGGTGCGCTGACCGTGCTCTTGCTGCAGCTGCGGCAATGGCCTCTGCCCTACCCGCTCGCGTCCCAGGCCTGGCTCAGCCGCCTGCACGACAAGCAGACCGGAATTCCCTACGGCATCGCGCTCGCCCTCGGCGCCCTCCTGATCTATCCCGAGACGGACTGGATCAAGACGATCGATCTCGCGCACTTCGCCATGCGTTGAGAAAGCAGCGGTAACCGCTCGTTAAGGCGATTTAGATACGCCTCATTAACCATGCTTTGACGAATAGCTGGTCAACTCCCATCACGGCGGCGGCAGCGTCGCGGCGTCATGTGGAAAGTGAAGCGTAATGGATAAGGCCCGCATTCTGGTCCTGGCAATTGCAGGCTGCGCCGGCCTTGCGGCGCTTTATTTGGCGAGCGGAAGCGACGACAAGCCGGCGGCTCCTCCGCCGGTTGCGCAGCTGCCGACCGTCGACATCCTGGTCGCACGTAGCGACATCGGCCTCGGCCAGGCAGTGAAGGCCGAAGATCTGCAGTGGCAGACCTGGCCGGCGGCGACCGCCAGCGCCAGCTTCATGCGCAAGGACAGCCACGCCGACGCCATCAAGGACGTCACCGGCTCGATCGCGCGCGCCCCGTTCATCCAGGGCGAGCCGATCCGCGAGCAGAAGCTCGTCAAGGCCGACGGAAGCGGCTTCATGGCCGCGATCCTGCCGAGCGGCATGCGGGCGGTATCGACTGAAATCTCGCCCGAGACCGGTGCCGGCGGCTTCATCCTGCCGAACGACCGGGTCGACGTCCTGCTGTCGAAGCGGGACAAGAATCCCGACCGCAACGCCGCCGACATCGTCAATTCCGAGGTCATCCTGACCAATATCCGCGTCCTTGCGATCGACCAGGCGCCGAAGGAGAAGGACGGCACCAACGCACTGATCGGCAAGACGGTGACGCTGGAGCTGAAGCCTGACCAGACCGAGACTCTGGCGCGCGCGCGCCAGAGCGGCGTCCTGTCGCTGGCGCTGCGCAGCATCGCCGACAACAACGGGACCGACGTCAGGACCGACGACAACCACCAAAGACGCGGTGAGACCATCAACGTCATCCGCTTTGGCGTTGCCAACCAGGCAACGATGCAGAAGTGACCATGAGGACACAGGTGATGAAGGGCGGGGCAACTCAACGGACGATGCGGGCCTTCATGGTCCGCGCATTGTCGTTCTCGGCCATCGCGGCGCTCACGCTCAACCCGGCGCTGACGCCGGTGGTGGCGGGCGACTACCGCGCCGCTCCCGCCGCGGCCGACGGCCAGATGAACGCCCGCTTCCTCGCACTCGGCGTCGGCAAATCGGTGGTGATCGATCTGCCGAGGGACATCAAGGACGTGCTGGTCGCCGATCCCAAGATCGCCAATGCCGTGGTCCGCTCGGCGCAGCGCGCCTACATCATCGGCGCGACGGTCGGCCAGACCAACATCGTGTTCTTCGACGCCGCCGGCCAGCAGATCGCGGCCTATGACATCGCCGTCAAGCGCGACCTCAACGGCGTGCGCGCGGCCCTGCGCGCCGCACTGCCGAATGCCGATATCCAGATCGAGGGTGTCGGCGAGGGCGTCATGCTGACCGGAAGCGCGGCGAGCCCGATCGAAGCACAGCAGGCCGGCGAGATCGCCACGCGGCTGGTCGGCAGCGCCGACAAGGTCGTGAACTCCATCACCGTTCGCGGCCGCGACCAGGTGATGCTGAAGGTGACGGTCGCCGAGGTCTCGCGCAGCCTGATCAAGCAGCTCGGCATCGACCTCACCGCGAACCTCAATTACGGCACCACCGTGGTGAAGTTCACCAACAACAACCCGTTCACGGCGAACAACGCGGCGCTGGTGCCCGGCAACGCCCTCACCACATCGTTCGGCGCGGCTCCGTCGGTGTCGGCGACGCTCCGCGCCATGGAAAGCGCGGGCGTGGTGCGGACGCTCGCCGAGCCGAACCTGACCGCGATCTCCGGCGAATCGGCAACCTTCATCTCGGGCGGCGAATTTCCAATTCCGACCGGCGTGACCTGTCAGACGACGACGGGAGGCGCGATCGGGAATTGCGTTCAGACCGTCAGCTTCAAGAAATTCGGTATTTCGCTCAACTTCACGCCCGTGGTGCTGACCGAGGGACGGATCAGCCTGCGCGTGATGACGGAAGTGTCGGAAGTCTCGACCGAGAACTCGCTGACCGGCGGCGCCGGCGGAACGACGATCCCCTCGATCAAGACCCGGCGCGCCGAGACCACGCTGGAAATTCCCTCGGGCGGCTCGATGGCGATGGCCGGCCTGATCCAGGACCAGACCAAGCAGGCGATCAACGGCCTGCCCGGGCTGGCGTCGCTGCCGGTGCTCGGAACGCTGTTCCGCAGCCGGGACTTCGTCAACAACCAGACCGAGATGATGGTGCTGGTGACGCCCTATGTGGTTCGCGCGGTGGCGCAGAAGGACCTGTCGCGTCCGGATGACGGCTTCGCCAACGCGTCCGATCCGCAGGCCGACCTGCTCGGCAGCATCAATCGCGTCTACGGCGTGCCCGGCCGCACCGAGCCGGCGCGGAATTACCGCGGCACTTACGGCTTCATTACGGACTGAGGCGGACGATGACACAGACCACATCCAGGACATCCGCCGGTTACCAGCGCGGCATCGCTCTCGCCGGGGCGCTCGTCAGCCTCGCGGTGACGCTGGGCGCCTGCCAGCACGCCGCCGACAACAGCTTCGCGATGGTGAACGCGCCGGCCGACTATCGCCAGCGTCACCCGATCGCGGTCACCGAGGCGGATCGCTCGATCGTGGTCTTCGTCGGCCGCAGCCGCGGCGGCCTGACTGCGGAGCAGCGCGCCGAGGTGATGGGGATGGCGCAGGACTGGATGCGCGAGGGAACCGGCGCCGTCACCATCGACGTTCCCGCCGACACGCCGAACGCACGGACCGCCCAGGAATCGCTGCGCGAAATCCAGGCCACGTTCGCCGCCGCCGGCGTGCCGCCGCGCGGGATCCTCGTTCGCAAATACCGTCCCGAGGATCCGCGCCAGATGCCCGCGATCCGCGTGAACTATCCGAAGATGAAAGCGGTCGCCGGGCCGTGCGGCCTCTGGCCGGAAGATCTCGGCCCGTCGATCCACAACGGGTCCTACATCGAGAACAAGCAGTACTACAATTTCGGCTGCGCCAATCAGCGCAACCTTGCAGCCATGGTCGAAGACCCGACCGACCTCGTGCAGCCGCGCGCGGAGACCCCTGCCTATACGTCGCGTCGTAACATCGCCTTCGACAAGTATCGCAAGGGCACCACCACCGCCACGAGTTATCCCGAGTCCGACAGGGCCAAGCTAAGCGACACAGGAAAATGATCACCTACGCGCAGCAAAACTCCGAAGAGCAGACGGACGCCCCGCCGCAGGCCGTGGACGACCATATTGCTCCGGCGCCACGGGTTTCGGTCCAGGCGTTCTGCGAAACGGTCGAGACCGCTGCCGCCGTGCAGTCGGCGGGCGAGGATCGCCGGCTGGCCAAGGCTCACCTCAAGATCCAGATGGGCGGCATGGCGGCCGCCATCGAGGCCTATCGCTCGGCGCCGACGCCCAATGTCATCATCCTCGAGACCGAGGGCCGCGGCGACATCCTGGCCGGCCTCGATCAGCTCGCAACGGTGTGCGACGCCGGCACCCGCGTGGTCGTGATCGGCCGCGTCAACGACGTCACGCTGTATCGCGAGCTGGTGCGCCGCGGCGTCAGCGATTACGTCATCGCGCCGGCCCATGCGATCGACGTGGTGCGCGCGGTCTGCAACCTGTTCTCGGCGCCGGAAGCCAAGGCGGTCGGCCGCATCGTCGCCGTCGTCGGTGCCAAGGGCGGCGTCGGCGCCTCGACCATCGCCCACAATGTCGCCTGGGCGATTGCCCGCGATCTGGCGCTCGATTCCGTGGTCGCCGACCTCGACCTCGCCTTCGGCACCGCCGGCCTCAACTACAACCAGGATCCCGCGCAGGGCATCGCCGACGCCGTGTTCTCGCCGGACCGCGTCGATACCGCCTTCGTCGACCGCCTGCTGTCGAAATGCACCGACCATCTGAGCCTGCTGGCGGCGCCGGCGACGCTCGACAAGGTCTACGATTTCGGCGCCGAGGCGTTCGATGCGATCTTCGATACGCTGCGGACCACGATGCCCTGCATCGTGCTCGACGTGCCGCATCAATGGTCCGGCTGGACCAAGCGCGCGTTGATCGCAGCCGACGACATCCTGATTGTGGCGGCGCCCGATCTCGCCAATCTGCGCAATGCCAAGAATATGTTCGACCTGCTGAAGGCGTCGCGGCCCAACGACCGCGCACCGCTGTACTGCCTGAACCAGGTCGGCGTGCCGAAGCGTCCCGAGATCGCGGCCGGCGAGTTCGCCAAGGCGATCGAAAGCCAGCCGATCGCCGCCATCCCGTTCGATCCGCAGATCTTCGGTTCGGCCGCCAATAACGGCCAGATGATCGCCGAGATTTCCGCCAATCACCGCGCGGTCGAGATGTTTCTGCAGATGGCGCAGCGGCTGACAGGCCGCGGCGAGACCAAGAAGCCGAGGGGGTCCTTCCTGTCGCCCCTGCTCGAAAAGCTGCGGTCCAAATAGTGGTCCGCGTGGAGTCACGACGTCGTGTTTGGTAAGCGTAGCGGAAACGATGGGGACGTGCGGGCACCCAAGCCCGCGTTTCAGGCGCCGGAGCCTGCCGGCGCGCCGGCGATGTCGCGCGAGTCCGCCGCACCGGCGATCTCGTCGCCGCCGCTGGCGCCGAGCAAGCCACCGCCTGCTCCCGCCGTCGAAGCCCGCCGCTCGGACAACTACTACCAGGTCAAGGCGACGATCTTCGGCGCCCTGATCGAGGCGATCGACCTTGCCCAGCTCGCCAAGCTGGACAGCGAATCGGCGCGCGAGGAAATCCGCGACATCGTCAACGAGATCATCGCGATCAAGAACATCGTGATGTCGATCGCCGAGCAGGAGGAGCTGCTCGACGATATCTGCAACGACGTGCTCGGCTACGGCCCGCTGGAGCCGCTGCTGTCGCGCGACGACATCGCCGACATCATGGTCAACGGCGCAGGCACCGTGTTCATCGAAGTCGCCGGCAAGATCCAGCGCACCGGCATCCGCTTTCGCGACAACCAGCAGCTTCTCAACATCTGCCAGCGCATCGTCAGCCAGGTCGGCCGGCGCGTCGACGAATCCTCGCCGATCTGCGACGCCCGCCTCGCCGACGGTTCCCGCGTCAACGCCATCGTGCCGCCGCTGGCGATCGACGGGCCCGCGCTCACCATCCGCAAATTCAAGAAGGACAAGCTGACGCTGGAGCAGCTCGTCAAGTTCGGCGCGATCACCCCGGAAGGGGCGACCATTCTGCAGATCATCGGCCGCGTCCGCTGCAATGTGATCATCTCCGGCGGCACCGGCTCGGGCAAGACCACGCTGCTGAACTGCCTGACCAACTATATCGAGCACGACGAACGCATCATCACATGCGAAGACGCCGCCGAGCTTCAGCTGCAGCAGCCGCATGTGGTGCGGCTGGAGACCCGGCCGCCGAACATCGAAGGCGAGGGCCAGGTGACGATGCGCGAACTGGTCCGCAACTGCCTGCGTATGCGCCCGGAACGCATCATCGTCGGCGAAGTCCGCGGCCCCGAGGCGTTCGACCTGTTGCAGGCCATGAACACCGGCCACGACGGCTCGATGGGCACGCTGCACGCCAACAATCCGCGCGAAGCATTGTCGCGCTGCGAATCCATGATCACCATGGGCGGCTTCTCGCTTCCGTCTCGCACCATTCGCGAGATGATCTGCGCCTCGGTCGACATCATCGTGCAGGCCGCGCGCCTGCGCGACGGTTCGCGCCGCATCACGCACATCACCGAGGTGATGGGCATGGAAGGCGACACCATCATCACCCAGGATATCTTCCTCTACGACGTGGTCGGGGAAGACGCCAACGGCAAGATCATCGGCAAGCACCGCTCGACCGGCATCGGCCGGCCGCGCTTCTGGGAGCGTGCGCGCTACTACAATGAAGAGAAGCGGCTTGCGGCGGCGCTGGACGCTTCCGACGCGCCGGCGCCGGTCTAGGGGAACGCAGGATGCAGACGCAAACTTTGGCTCTCGCCTTCCTCGCCGCCACGACGGTCGGCGGCATCGCCTGGGTCTTCCTGTATCCCTACCTTTCGGGGGAGAAGAAGGCCGAGTCGCGGCGCGCGTCGGTGGCGCGCAGCGAGCCCACGACGACACGAAATGCCGACCGCACGCAACGCTCCCGCCGCGAGCAGGTCGAAGGATCGTTGAAGGAGCTCGAGGCGCGGCGGCAGAAGGACAAGAAAGTCCCCCTCGGCCTGCGCATCTCGCAGGCGGGACTGGAGTGGTCGGAGCAGAAGTTCTGGATGATCTCCGGCGCTCTCGGCCTGTTCGGGTTCGGCGCGGCATTCCTGGCCGGCGGCGGCATGCTCGGGGCGGCCGGCATCGGCTTTGCCATGGGTCTCGGCGTACCCCGCTGGCTGCTCGGCTTCCTGAAGAAGCGGCGGGAAAAGGCGTTCCTGAAGGCGCTGCCTGACGCCGTCGACGTCATCGTGCGCGGCATCAAGGCCGGCCTGCCGCTGTTCGAGTCGCTCAAGGCGGTCGTCAACGACGCGCCGGAGCCGCTGCGCAGCGAGTTTCTCGCCATCATCGAGACCCAGGCGATCGGCATGCCGCTCGGCGAAGCCTGTGCCCGGCTCTACGAGCGGATGCCGCTGCCGGAGGCCAACTTCTTCGGCATCGTGATCGCGATCCAGCAGAAGTCCGGCGGCAATTTGTCGGAAGCGCTCGGCAACCTGTCGAGGGTGCTGCGCGACCGCAAGAAGATGGCCGAGAAGATCCAGGCGATGTCGATGGAAGCGAAGGCCTCCGCCGCCATCATCGGCTCGCTGCCGCCGATCGTGATGATCCTCGTGTTCCTGACGACGCCGGACTACATCGCCCTGCTGTGGACCAATTCGATGGGCCAGCTCATGCTGGTCGCCTGCGCGATCTGGATGTCGATGGGCGTGCTGGTGATGAAGAAGATGATCAACTTCGATTTCTGACGGTGCAGCATGATTGATTTTCTGGTCGCCAAGCTCCACGACGTCAGGTTCATGACCATGCTGCTTGCCTTCTTCGCGACAAGCGCGACGGTCTACACGCTGGTGATGCCGCTGCTCGCCGGCGGCGATCTCAACAAGCGCATGAAGGCGGTCGCCAGCGAGCGCGAGCGCCTCCGGCAGCGCGAGCGCGACCGTCTCTCCAAGTCGGAAAAGGTGACGCTGCGCCAGACGCCGAAGCAGGCCGTCTCCAAGATGGTGGATGACCTGAACCTCACCAAATGGCTGGCTCAGGAAGCGGCGATCGAGAAGCTCGTGATGGCGGGCTATCGCGGCCACGCTCCGTACGTCTATTTTCTGGCGGCGCGCGCGGTCACGCCGATCCTGATGCTGATCGGCGCGATCATCTATACGTTCTTCATTGCCGGCGCGAACTGGTCGCTCACGCTCAAGATCGGGATCTGCGTCGGCGCGGCCTATGCCGGCCTGCAGGCGCCGATGCTGTTCCTGAAGAACGCGATCACCAAGCGCCAGCTCCAGATCAAGCGCGCCTTCCCGGATTCGCTCGACCTGCTGCTGATCTGCATCGAGTCGGGCATGTCGGTCGAGGTCGCATTCCGGAAGGTGGCCAACGAGATCGCCGGGCAGTCGGTCGCGCTGTCGGAGGAGTTTGCGCTGACGACCGCGGAACTGTCCTATTTGCAGGACCGCAAGACCGCCTACGAGAACCTGGCGCGCCGCACCGGCCTCGAAGGCGTGAAGTCGGTGTGCATGGCCCTGCAGCAATCCGAACGCTACGGCACGCCGCTCGGCCAGAGCCTGCGCGTGATGGCGCAGGAAAACCGCGACATGCGGATGAACGAGGCCGAGAAGAAGGCCGCGGCACTGCCGCCCAAGCTGACGGTGCCGATGATCCTGTTCTTCCTGCCCTGCCTGTTCATCGTGATCCTCGGCCCGTCCTACATCAAGATCGCCACCATGCATTGAGCTGCGCCGCAGCGGACCGCACAGGCAGCCTTCTCCTTCCCCCTAGAAGGCGTGGCGATCGCAAACGGCAGCGAACATCTTCGCTGCCATTTCCATATTCGTCATGGCCGGGCTTGTCCCGGCCATCCACGTCTTTCTTACGCGGAAGCCAAGACGTGGATGCCCGGCACAAGGCCGGGCATGACGAGTTTGTGGAGGGATCGGGCGCCTATGCGATGGCCCTGCCCTTGGAAGGTCGGGATGGGGGCCAACCGCAGACACCGCTTCTCGTGGAGAGAGATGATGCCCACCCGCTTTGCTCTGGCGAGCAAAGCGACCTCCCCTTTTCAAGGGGAGGTCGAGCTGCCACGTTTGGTTTAGTCGTCCTTGGCGACGACGGGCGCCGCGCGCGATGCGGTCCGCGGCCCGTCCTTGCGGTTCAGCATGTCGCGGAGATAGGCGACGTTGGCCGCGGCCTCATCCGACGGCAGGTCCGCCTTGACGATCGTTTCGGCCTCCGCGAAGCGGCCCTGCAGGCCGACGACCAGCGCAAGGTTCTGCCGGATCCGGGTGTCGGCGCGGGCGCTGGCATAGGCCTGGCGCAGCGTCTCTTCCGCTTTCGGCAAATCCTTGGTCAGCATGTAGGACAGGCCGAGATTGGACAGCACCGACGGCTCGTCCGGAGCCAGCCTGAGCGCGCTGGCGTAATAGCGCCGCGCCTCCTCGTGCCGGTTCATCTTGTCGAGCGTGGTGCCCTGCACCGACAGGATCCGCCAGTCCGGATTGTCCGGGCTGTGCGCGCGGCTCAGCACGTCGAATGCAGCCTGCGAATTGCCGTTGTCGGCCAGCGCGCGGCCATAGGCGGCGAGCAGCGCCTTGTTGCCGGGGTTGGCGATCGTGGCCTGCTCGAGCACGGCGCAGGCCTGCGAGCGCTGTCCGGTCATGCGCAGGGCCTGGCCGTAGCCGACCGCGGCGGCGACATCCTTGGGATTCTTGCGATAGCGCTCGCCATAGACCTCGACGGCGCGACGCGGATCATCGGGCGTCGGATCGGACCGGGACGTGATCGATCCCGCCACGTCGGACATGGTCTGGCAACCGCCAAGCCCTGCGGCCAGGACCGTCAGGAGGGCTGCGGAAGCGAGATGCCGGGTCAGATTGGACTGTCGACGCATGGCACTGTGACTCACGAAATCGGGCGAACGGTTCCAGCCGAGCGTGCCAGCAATAGACTGTTAACCCTAACGTCTGGTTAACTGGCGGCGTGATAACCGGCCCGCCGGTTCCGGCCCTGCACGTCGCGTGAACGGTTGGCGCGCTACCATCTGTGGCGAAAGGCGTGTAGTAGCCCACCAACGACGCCAGAACAGCCGAGAGCCGCATGCCATCCGTGTTCGAGACCGCCCCCACGACCGCCCCCACGCAGATCACCTTCGTCACCAAGGCGACATGGGATGCGATTCGGGGCGAACTGCCGGCGCCGGCGCGCCAGTTCGCGGCGGCCAATGACTTTGCGGCCAAGCCCGGCAAATTGCTCGTCCTGCCGGCGGCAGACGGCGGCATCGCGCAGGTGCTGTTCGGTCTCGAGGACGCCGACCACAAGGCGCACGATCCGTTCCGGCCCGGCGCCCTGCCCGGCCTGCTGCCGCCGGGCGTCTACCGCTTCGCCAATGCACCGCATGACACCAGACTTGCCGCCCTCGCCTTCGCGCTCGGCTGCTATCGCTTCGGCCGCTATCGCACGAACAAGATTCCCGAGGTCCGCCTGGTGCCGCCCGATGGCATCGACACGGCGGAGATCACCCGGATGGCGGATGCCGCGGCGCTGGCGCGCGATCTCATCAACACGCCGCCCAACGACATGGGACCGGCCGAGCTCGCCGAGGTGGCGCGCGACCTCGCGACGCGGTTCGGCGCTGCCTTCAATTGCATCGACGACGACGAGCTCGCGCAGAACTTCCCGCTGATCCACGCCGTCGGCATGGCGTCGACGCGGTCGCCGCGGCTGATCGAGCTGAGCTGGGGCGACCCCGCCCATCCGAAGGTGACGCTGGTCGGCAAGGGCGTCTGCTTCGACACCGGCGGGCTCGATCTCAAGCCTTCGAGCGGCATGCTCATCATGAAGAAGGACATGGGCGGCGCCGCCAACGTGCTGGCGCTGGCCCAGATGGTGATGGACGCGAAGCTGAAGCTGCGGCTGCGCGTGCTGATCCCGGCGGTCGAGAACGCGGTGGCTGGCAACGCGTTCCGCCCGCTCGACATCTTCAAGTCGCGCAAGGGCATCACTGTCGAGATCGGCAACACCGATGCCGAAGGGCGGCTGGTGCTCGCCGACGCGCTGGCGCTCGCCGACGAGGAGACGCCCGATCTCTTGATCGACCTGGGCACGCTGACCGGCGCCGCGCGGGTGGCGCTGGGCCCGGATCTGCCGCCGTTCTACACCAATGACGAGGCGCTCGCCGGCGACGTTGCATCTTGTGCGAAGAGCGAGAACGACCCGTTGTGGCGGATGCCGCTATGGCCGGCCTACGACGCCTGGCTCGACTCCAAGACCGCCGACATCACCAACGCACCGTCGGGTGGTTTCGCGGGCTCGATCACCTGCGCGCTATTCCTGCAGCGCTTCGTCGAGCACGCGAGGAGCTGGCTGCACGTCGACATCTACGGCTGGACGCCGTCGGCAAAGCCCGGCCGTCCCGAAGGCGGCGAGTGCCAGGCCGCGCGCGCGATCTACAAATTGCTGAGCCAGCGCTATGCATGATGTCAGACTGACGCCGGCCCGCGCCGACCTCGCCGCGAAATATCTCGAGGGCAAGGTCGAGGCCCTGCGCTTCGTCGAGGGCGAGGCCTTCGAGGTTTTTGACGCCATCGCGCCGCTGCGCCAGGCCCCCGCGGCCGATGCCGAACAGATGACGCAGGCGCTCCGGGGCGAGCGGGTCACGGTCTATGATCGCAACGGCGAAGGCTGGGCCTGGGGCCAGCTCGCCGATGACGGCTATGTCGGGTGGATTCCCGAGGCCGCCCTGACGACGCCCGGCGCCGTCCCGACGCACAAGGTGACGGCGCTGCGCACGCTGGCGTTTCCGGGCCCGTCGATCAAGCAGCCGCCGGTCGAGGCGCTGGCGCTGGGGACGAAGCTTGCGATCGTCCGCGAGGACGGCGCGTTCGCGGTGACCCGCGAAGGCTGGCACCTGCCGCGGCAGCATCTCGCGCCGCTCGCCACGATGGCAGGTGATTTCGTCGCGATCGCCGAGCAATTCGTCGGCACACCGTATCTGTGGGGCGGCAAATCGAGCCTCGGCATCGATTGCTCCGGCCTGGTGCAGATCGCGCTGACCGCCGCCGGCACCGGCTGCCCGCGCGACAGCGACATGCAGCAGGACGGGCTCGGCCGCGAATTGACGTCTGCCGAATCGAAGCAGCTGCAACGCGGCGACCTGATCTTCTGGAAGGGCCATGTCGCGATCGTGCGCGACGCCACGACGATCGTGCACGCCAACGCGCATCACATGGCAACGGCAGTGGAGAGCACGCACGCCGCGATCGCCAGGATCAAGGCCGCCGGCAGCGAAGTCCTCGCGATCAAGCGGTTTTGAGCAATATACATTCCCGTCATCCTGAGGAGCGCGAAGCGCGTCTCGAAGGATCGACGGCCCCAGTCCGGCCACGCCCCCCTTCGAGGCTCGCCCAGCGGCGCAATTGCGCCGCAAGGCTCGCACCTCCAGCGACAACGGCGAAGCCGTTGCGCGGGGATGACGTGGAACGACGAGGATAGCTACGTCGCCACCGCCCCGTCGCCGGCCGCTTCGATGCGGAACGCGGCGGCGAACAGCGCGCGGGTGTAGTCGCTCTTCGGGTTCTTGAACAGCTCGGAGGCCGGTCCCTCCTCCTCGACCTTGCCGGACTTCATCACGATCAAATGGCTCGCCAGCGAGGCGACCACGCGCAGATCGTGCGAGATGAACATGTAGGTGAGGTCGCGCTTGCGCTGCAGGTCGCGCAGCAGGTCGACCATCTGGGCCTGCAGCAGCATGTCGAGCGCGCTGGTCGGCTCGTCCAGCACGACGAAATTCGGCTCCAGCACGACCGCGCGCGCGATCGAGATGCGCTGGCGCTGGCCGCCGGAGAACTCGTGCGGATAGCGGAAGCGCCAGTCGGGATCGAGCCCGACATCCTTCAAAGCCTTGATCACCCGCGCCTCGCGCTCCTCGCGCGACAGCTGCTTCTGGTGCACCTCGAGGCCCTCGGCAATGATGTCGGCCACCGACATGCGCGGGCTGAGCGAGCCGAACGGGTCCTGGAACACGATCTGCATATCGCGGCGGAACGGCCGCATCTGCTTGAAGCGCAGGCCCTGGATGTCGCTGCCGAGGAACACGATCGGACCATCGGATGAAATCAGCCGGAGCAGCGCGAGCCCGAGCGTGGTCTTGCCGGAGCCGGATTCGCCGACCACGCCGAGCGTCTCGCCCTTGCGCACCGCGAGGCTGACGCCATCGACCGCCTTGATGTGGCCGACGGTCGAGCGCAACAGCCCGCGCTTGATCGGAAACCAGACCTTGAGATTGTCCGCCGACATCACGACCTGTGCGCCCGGCTGCGGCGGCGCCGGATCGGGCTTGGGCTCGGCCGCGAGCAGCGCCTGGGTATAGGCGTGCTTCGGCGCGGTGAAGACCTGCTCGACCGGGCCCTGCTCGACGATCTTGCCGCTGTTCATCACGCAGACGGTGTCGGCGATGCGGCGGACGATGCCGAGATCGTGGGTGATGAACAACAGGCTCATGCCGAGCCGGGCGCGGATCTCGGCCAGCAGCGCCAGGATCTGCGCCTGCACGGTGACGTCGAGCGCCGTGGTCGGCTCGTCCGCGATCAGCAGATCGGGCTCGTTGGCGAGCGCCATCGCAATCATCACGCGCTGGCGCTGGCCGCCGGACAATTGGTGCGGATAGCTCTTGAGCCGGGTCTCCGGCTCGGGGATGCCGACCTGGCCCAGTAGCTCCAGCGTCCGCGCCCGCGCCGCGGTGCCGCTGATGCCCCGGTGCAGCGACAGGATCTCGCCGATCTGGGTCTCGATGGTCTGGAGCGGATTGAGCGAGGTCATCGGCTCCTGGAAGATGATCGAGATGTCGTTGCCGCGGACCTCGCGCATCTCCTGATCGGACGCGGTCAGGAGGTTTCGGCCGCGGAAACGGATCGCGCCGGTGGGATGCGACGCCGTCGGATAGGGCAGCAGCTTCAGCACCGACAGCGCGCTGACGGATTTTCCCGAGCCGGATTCGCCGACCAGCGCGACGCACTCGCCGCGCTTGATCGAGAACGAGATGCCGTCGACCGCAAGCGAACGGCCGAAGGCGACCGAGAGGTCGCGGACATCGAGCAAGGGCTGGTTGGTCGCGTCCATGCGTCAGCCCTTCGAGAACGTCTTGCGCGGATCGAAGGCGTCGCGCGCGGCTTCGCCGATGAAGATCAAGAGCGACAGCATGATCGCGACCGAGAAGAAGCCGGTGAGGCCGAGCCACGGCGCCTGCACGTTGGCCTTGCCCTGCGACAGCAACTCGCCGAGCGAGGGCGAGCCGGGCGGCAGGCCGAAGCCGAGGAAATCCAGCGCCGTCAGCGTCATCACCGAGGACGAGACGATGAAAGGCAGGAACGTCATGGTCGCGACCATCGCGTTCGGCAGCAGATGGCGGAACATGATCACGCCGTTGGACACGCCGAGCGCGCGCGCCGCCTGGATGTATTCGAAATTGCGGCCGCGCAGGAACTCGGCGCGCACCAGACCGACCAGCGAGACCCAGGAGAACAACAGCAGGATGCCGAGCAGGATGAAGAAGCCCGGCGGCAGCACCGCCGAGATGATCAGCAGCAGATAGAGCGAGGGGATCGCGGTCCAGATCTCGATCAGCCGCTGGAAGATGAGGTCGGTCCAGCCGCCGAAATAGCCCTGCACGCCGCCGGCGGCGATGCCGATGATCGAGGACAGGATGGTCAGCGTCAGGCCGAACAGCACCGAGATGCGGAAGCCGTAGATCAGCCGCGCGACGACGTCGCGGCCCTGATCGT
The DNA here is from genome assembly GCF_023278185.1 of Bradyrhizobium elkanii USDA 76. NCBI lineage: Bacteria > Pseudomonadati > Pseudomonadota > Alphaproteobacteria > Hyphomicrobiales > Nitrobacteraceae > Bradyrhizobium > Bradyrhizobium elkanii. The sequence continues at coordinate 8,251,206 of NZ_CP066356.1, forward strand.
CGGTGCCGAGCCAGTTGTATTCGAGGTCGCGGCAGCCGGTCAGTCCCTTGCGCTTCACCACGTCCTTGCACTGCTCTTCGGTCAACAGCCAGGTCGGCTTCGACGGCACCGCCGTCGGCGGGTCGAGGTTGCGGCTGTCGTAGGAGTAGCGGATCGGCGGCCAGATCATGCTGCCGCCCTTGGCGGCGATCTGCTTCTGCAAATAGGGATCGCGATAATCGGCCGCGGTCTCGAAGTCGCCGCCGAAGGTGGTCTCGGCGTAGGTGAAGATCACCGGCCAATAGAGCTTCCCGTCATATTTGACCACCAGCGGCTTGTCGTTGGCGATGAAATTGGCGAACAGCGACGCCACGAACAGCACGAGGAAGATCCAGAACGACCAGTAGCCGCGGCGATTGGCCTTGAAGTTCTGCCAGCGCCGCCTGTTCAGCGGCGACGGCGAAAAGCCGTGCCGCGTGGCGGGCACCGCCTCGCCGAGCGGCGATTGCGTCGAGGTCTCGACCGGTTGGGGCGCGAGCATCGTCATCAGACCTCCCGCGCTTCGAAATCGATCCGGGGATCGATCCACATATAGGCGAGATCGGAGAGTAGATTGACCACCAGTCCGACCAGCGAGAAGATGAACAGCGTCCCGAACACCACCGGATAGTCGCGGTTCAACACGCTCTCGAAGCCAAGCAGGCCGAGCCCGTCGAGCGAGAAGATGGTTTCGATCAGCAGCGAGCCGGAGAAGAACGCGTGGATGAACGCGCCCGGAAAGCCCGCGATCACGATCAGCATGGCGTTGCGGAAGATGTGGCCGTACAGCACCTGGCGCTCGCTGCAACCCTTGGCGCGCGCGGTCATCACATATTGCTTGCGGATCTCGTCGAGGAACGAGTTCTTGGTCAGCAGGGTCATGGTGGCGAAGGCGCCGAGCGCCATCGACACCAGCGGCAGCGTCAGGTGCCAGAAATAGTCGATGATCTTCCAGTACCAGGGGAATTGCGCCCAGCCGTCCGAGGTCAGGCCGCGCAGCGGAAAGATATTGAGGAATGAGCCGCCGGCAAACAGCACGATCAGGAGGATCGCGAACAGGAAGCCCGGTATCGCAAAGCCGATGATGATCACCGCCGAGGTCCAGGTGTCGAACCGTGAGCCGTCCTGTACCGCCTTGCGGATGCCGAGCGGGATCGAGATCAGATAGGTCAGCAGCGTCATCCAGATGCCGAGCGACATCGAGACCGGCAGCTTCTCCTTGATCAGCTGCAGCACGCTGACGCTGCGGAAATAGCTGTTGCCGAAGTCGAACCGCGCGAAATTCCACACCATCAGCGCGAACCGCTCCGGCGCCGGCTTGTCGAAGCCGAACTGCACCTCGAGCTTCTTGATGAAATCGGGATCGAGGCCCTGCGCGCCGCGGTATTTCGAGTTGATGGCCGCGCCGGCGCCCGCGCCCTGGCCGCGCTGCGCGCCGAAATCGCCGCCGCCTCCCGACACGCGCGACGTGCCGCCGGTGTCGGCGCCGTTGATCTGCGCGATGACACGCTCGACCGGACCGCCGGGAGCAAACTGCACGACCACGAAGGAGACGAACAGGATGCCAAGCAGCGTCGGCAGCATCAGGAAGATACGTCGGGCGATATAGGCGCTCATCGGCTACTTCGCCTGCTCGAGCTTCGCGGCCTTGGCCGCATCATACCACCAGTTCTCGGGCGCGCCGACGCCCGCATATTTCGCAGGCTTCTCCGGATGCCCGAACTGGTCCCAATAGGCGACGCGGTGCTTGTTGGAATACCATTGCGGCACCCAATAGCGGCCGGCACGGAAGACGCGATCGAGCGCACGGCAGGCAAAGGTCAAGTCCGCTCGCGTCTCGGCAGCGATAGCTTTTTCGATCAATGCGTCGATCGCCGGGTTGGCAACGCCCGCCAGATTGTAGGAGCCCTTGGTGGTCGCAGCCTGGGACGAGAAGTAAGGCCTCAGGCTGTCACCCGGCGTCGCCGACATGGATATACGCTGGGTCGTCACCTCAAAATCGAAAGCCTCGACACGCGCACGATACTGCACTGCGTCGATCTGCCTGATGTTGGCATCGATGCCAAGCGGCTTGAGATTCTTGATGAAGCTGGCGTGATGCGGCTGGAAAGTCGGCTCATCGAGCAGGAACTCGATCGTAAGCGGGTCGCCGTTAGGCAATCGCCGCTTGCCATCCTTGACGACGCATCCTGCATCGTTGAGCAACTGCGTCGCCTTTCGCAGCAGTGCGCGGTCCTGTCCCGATCCATCCGACACCGGCGGCACAAAGGGCTCGCCGAACACCTCATCCGGCACTTGGCCGCGGAATGGCTCGAGCAGTTTCAACTCCTCGGGCGAGGGTAGTCCACCAGCCACCATGTCCGAATTCTGGAAAGGCGAGACGCTGCGCGCGTAAGCGTCGTACATGATGGTCTTGTTGGTCCATTCGAAATCGAAGGCATAGATTAGCGCTTCGCGAACGCGCGGGTCTTTGAACTTGTCGAGACGGGTGTTAATGAACCAACCCTGCCCACCGGACGGTGTTTCGTCCGGCAATGTCTCGCGCTTGACCCGCCCGTCCTTGATAGCCGGGAAATCGTACCGCGTCGCCCAGACACGGGACGTGAATTCCTCGCGAAACAGATAATTTTTGCCTGTGAAGCCCTCGAACGCGACATCGCGATCACGGTAGAACTCGTAGCGCACGGTGTCGAAATTGTAACTGCCGCGATTGACCGGCAAGTCGGCTGCCCACCAATCCTTGAGGCGGTTATACTCGACGTAACGATTGACCTCGAACTTGCCGACCATGTACGGCCCGGAGCCCAGCGGAACTTCGAGTGTGGACTCGTCAAACTGCCGATTCGCGTAATAGGCCTTCGAGAAGATCGGCAGACCCGCAACATAAAGCGGCACGTCGCGCGCGCGATTAGGCGCAAAGGTCACGATCACGGTGCCGTCGTCGGGCGCCTCGGCCTTCACGAAATCGCGCAGTTGCACCACGATCAACGGATGCCCTTTCTCCTTCAGCGTGTTGAGCGAGAAGGCGACATCCTGCGCAGTCAGCTTCGAGCCGTCGTGAAAGCGAGCCTCGGGCCGCATCGTGAAGCGGTAGGTGAGCTTGTCGGGAGAAATCGAGACCGATCTTGCGGCCAGGCCGTACATCGCGTCAGGCTCATCGCCCGCGCGTGCCATCAACGAATCGAACGTCATCTCCATGCCCTTCGCGCCTTCACCCTTGAGGATGAACGCGTTGAACGAACTGAACGTAAAGAAGGACTGGTTGTAGGCACGGGTCGAGGGGATCATTGAGAACGCCCCGCCCTTCGGCGCCTTCGGATTGACGTAGTCGAAGATCTTGAAATCCGCCGGATATTTCAGGTCGCCGAACACCGACATGCCGTGCATCTCGGCTCCGTTGTCGGCCACCGCCGGTGCAGCACGCAAGCCTGCAGCACTCAACGCACCGATGCCGAGACCGAGTGCGTGCCGACGGGAGAATAGCGCCATGCGCGGATCCTTGAGTTTTATGAACGCTTGAGCTTGGCCGCCTTGTCGGCGTCGTACCACCAAAGATTTGGGAATCCCGAAACAGCGTATTTCGGCAGCGGGTCGGGATGGCTGAAGCGATCCCAATAGACATAGCGCTGCTTGTCGTAATTGAAGTGTGGAACAAGATAGAAGTTCCAGAGCAAGACCCGGTCCAGCGCCTTGGCGGCGGCGACCTGATCGGCGCGGCTGTTGGCGAAGATGATACGCTCGATGATGGCATCGACGGCCGGATTCTTGATGCCGGGGAGATTGTTGGAGCCTGGCCGGTCGGCCGCCTGCGAGCCGAAATTGTCGCGCTGCTCGTTGCCGGGCGAGATCGACTGGCCCCAGACCTGGGTGACCATCTCGAAATCGTATTCGCGGACCCGATTTTGATATTGCACAGTGTCGACGGCACGCAGATTGACGGTGATGCCGAGACGCTCAAGGCTCGGCTTGTAGAACAGGGCGATCCGCTCCATGCCGGAATCGCCGCTGTTGCCGAGTATCTCGACCGTGAACGGCTGACCGGACGAATCGACCAGCTTGCGGTCGCGAATCTCGAAGCCGGCATCCTTCAACAGCCGCGTCGCCTCGCGCAGATTGGCGCGCACGTTTTCCGGCGTGCCACCGACCGGATCCTTGTAGGGTGTCGTAAAGACTTCGGGCGGCACCTTGTCGCGCACCGTCTCCAGGATCTCGAGCTCCTTGCCTTCCGGCAGGCCGGTCGCCATGAGGTCGGGGATGCCGTCGAAATAGCTTGAATCGCGATGATAGTCGCCGGTCGAAAGCACGCGATTCATCTCTTCGAAATCGAACGCGTAGTTGAAGGCGCGGCGCAGTCTGGGGTCGGCGAATTTCGGGCGCCTCAGGTTGAACACCCAGCCCTGCATCCGGCCTTGATTGCGGACGGTGAAGAGCTCCTTGAGCAACCGCTTCTCCCGCACCGGCGGAACGTCGTAGGCCGACGCCCACTCCTTCGCGCTGCGCTCGCCGTACCAATCGAACTGGTCGGCCTTCAGCGCCTCGCGCGCGACCGTGTCGTCGCGGAAATATTCGTAGCGCAGCTCGTCGAAATTGTTCTGTCCGATCGCGATCGGAATGTCCTTGCCCCAGTAGTCCTTGACACGCTCAAGCACCACCGACCGTCCGGCGACGAACTCCTTGATCCGATAGGGACCCGAACCGAGCGGCGGCTCCAGCGTGCTCGCGGTGATGTCACGCTTCTTGCCCTGCGCGTCGGTGCCTTCCCACCAATGCTTGGGCAAAATAGTGAGCTGGCCGGTAATCATCGGCAGCTCGCGGTTGCCTGCGCTGTCGAAGGTGAACTTGACGTCGCGATCGCCGATCTTCTCGGCCTTTACGATATGCCGGTAGTAGGCGCTGAACATCGGGCTGTTCGCCTTCCACGCCTCGAAGGAGAAGATCACGTCCTCCGGCGTGACCGGCTTGCCGTCGTGCCAGCGTGATCCGGGCCGCAGGCGGTAGATCACGTAGGAGAAATCATCGGGAAAGGCTGCCGCCTCGGCGAGTTCGCCGTAATAGGTATCGGGCTCGTCGAGCGAGGCCTCCATCAGCGAGTCGTAGATGCGAGCGACAGCCGCCGAGACGGAGCCCTTCAACCCCGCAACGACGAGGTTGAAGCTGTCATAGGTGCCGGGCTGGAACAGCCGCACCACGCCGCCCTTCGGCGCGTCCGGCTTGACGTAGTCGTAGCGCTTGAAGTCGGCGGGATATTTGATTTCGCCGTAGGTCGAGAGGCCGTGCCGCCATTTCAGCCCGTTGGGGGCGTCGTCGGCGAAGGCCGGCGTGATCGCCGACAGGCCGGGGGTGAGTCGGAGCGCCGGAGCCATTGCCGCCAGTGCGCTGCCTTGAAGGAGGTGTCGTCGGGTGATCGCCAAATTCGGTCTTCCTGCTTGCGGCCCCGCTTACATGGGACCCAATATAAGGCAACGGTTCGACAAATTACGTTGCTTTTTCCTCATGATATTGGCCCGGGAACAATATCGGTGCGGCGAAACGTCCCGATAACAACCCCGCGACAGCGGATTCCCCATGCGAAAACGGCCAGGCATTGCCTGGCCGTTTCATCCGCATGCTTGCGCGAAGCAAATCGTTACTTCGAGGCGGTCGGGAGCGGAGCCGGGTGCTCCGAGTTCGAATTCAGATAGGCGATGATGTCGGCCCGCTCGCTGTCCTTCGGCACGCCGGCAAAGCCCATCGCGGTGCCCGGGACGAAGCCCTTCGGGTTGGTCAGGAACTTGTTGAGGTCGTCGAAGGTCCACTCGCCGCCCTTGCCCTTCATCGCGGCCGAGAAATTGAAGCCGCGGCCCTCGCCCTTCTTCTCGCCAACAACACCGAACAGGTTCGGACCGACGCGGTTGGGACCGCCCTTCTCGAAGGTGTGGCAGGCCTGGCACTTCTTGGCGGCCGCCGCGCCCTTCTCGACGGACGCGGTCTGCAGCAACTTCTCGATCGGCTCGGAGGAGGCCGCAGCGGCCTCGCCGCCACCGCCATGGGACTCTTCCTTCACCGCGATCTCAAAACCCGGCTTCTCCGGCAGCTTCGGCGCGAATTTCGCGCTGGCGGCAAAGCTCATCACCAGGACGACGATGCAGGTGCCGAGAACCGCACCGAGGATTTTGTTGAGTTCGAAGGAGTCCATTTCGGGTCAGGCTCCGGGCCTTGAATGTCGACTTCAGGCCGGGAATACGGCCGCGGGGAGAGACCTGGGAATCGGCCTTATCGCACCGCCCCAAGCAGGGTTGAGATATCGGTTTGCCCGCGCTCTGGCAACCCGTATAAACGCGCCGAATTCAACCTCCTCCCCGGCAATTTCCGCAGGCCGGACGGGCCCCGACACGAATGACCCAACCCCGTACCTTGGTGCTGATTCCGGCTCGCATGGCCGCCACCCGGCTGCCAGGAAAGCCGCTGCTCGAGATCGCCCGCGTGCCGATGATCGTCCATGTGCTGCGGCGGGCCGAGGCGGCGGGCATCGGCCGGGTTGCGGTTGCGACCGACACGGCCGAGATCGCTGCAGCGGTGAAGGCCGCCGGCGGCGAGGTCGTGATGACCCGCTCCGACCACCCGTCCGGCTCGGACCGGATTTACGAAGCGATGACGACCCTCGACCCGGGCGGCCATGCCGAGATCGTGGTCAATCTGCAGGGCGATTTCCCGACCATCAGCCCCGAGACCATCCGCAGCGTGATGCCGGCGCTCGACGATCCCGCAGTCGACATCTCGACCCTGGCCTCGCGCATCCATAGCGAGGAGGAGGATCAGGCCCCCAGCGTCGTCAAGGCCGTCGGCTCGCCGATCGGGCCGAACCGGTTGCGCGCGCTGTATTTCACCCGCGCCACCGCGCCTTATGGCGACGGGCCGCGCTACCATCATATCGGCCTGTACGCCTACCGCCGCGCCGCGCTGGAGCGGTTCGTGGCGTTGCCGCCCTCGCCGCTGGAGCAGCAGGAAAAGCTCGAGCAGCTCCGCGCACTGGAAGCCGGGATGCGGATCGACATCACCATCGTCGACACCGTCCCGCGCGGCGTCGACACCCCGGCCGACCTCGAAACCGCCCGCAGAATACTTTCCAAAGCCTGATCGGCTGGTAAAAGGCCACCCATGACCAAGAAGCTGAAAATCGCGTTCCAGGGCGAGCCTGGCGCCAATTCCCATATCGCGATCGTCGAGGCCTATCCCGACGCCGAGCCGATGCCCTGCCCGACCTTCGAGGACGCGCTGGCGGCGATTTCCTCGGGCGAGGCCGATCTCGGCATGATCCCGATCGAGAATTCGGTCGCCGGCCGCGTCGCCGACATCCACCATCTCTTGCCCGCCTCGGGCCTGTTCATCGTCGGCGAATGGTTCTTGCCGATCCGCCACCAGCTGATGGCGATCAATGGCACCAAACTCGCCGACATCAAGAGCGTGGAGAGCCACGTCCACGCGCTCGGCCAGTGCCGCCGCGTCATCCGCAAGCTCGGCATCAAGCCGATCGTCGCCGCCGACACCGCCGGCAGCGCCCGCGACATCTCCGAGCGCGGCGACAAGAGCGTGGCGGCGATCGCCTCCCGCCTCGCCGCCGATATCTACGGCCTCGACATTCTCGCCGAGGACATCGAGGACGAAGCCCACAACACCACCCGCTTCGTGGTGCTGGCGCGCGAGGCCAAATGGGCCGCGCAGGGCTCGGGGCCGCTAGTCACGACTTTTGTCTTCCGGGTGCGCAACTTGCCCGCCGCGCTGTACAAGGCGCTGGGCGGCTTTGCCACCAACGGCGTCAACATGACCAAGCTCGAAAGCTACATGGTTGACGGCAATTTCTTCGCCACGCAATTCTATGCCGATGTCGACGGCCACCCCGACGACCGCGGGCTCGCCTTTGCGATCGAGGAATTGAAATTCTTCTCGCGCGAATTCCGCATCGTGGGCGTCTATCCCGGCCACCCGTTCCGCGCGACCTTCAGCGAGACGCAGGACTGAGTCGCACGAACGCAATCTTTTCCGCGCGTCGTCCCGGCGCAGGCCGGGACCCAACCACCGACGTTCGTAGGCAGCAAGGCGGCAACCAGCTTGCGCAACAACTGGGGCCGCGGCGTATGGGTCCCGGCCTTCGCCGGGACGACGGTCATTATGCCGCCCTCTTCTCCAGCCCGAACGCCTCGGCGAGCAGGCTGTACGACTTCTTCCGCGCCGCGTGGTCGTAGACCGCTGATATCACCATCAGCTCGTCGGCCTGGGTCGCCGCGATCAGCGGCTCCAGCTTCGTCATCACGGTTGCGGGCCTGCCGACGAAGAGGCGGGCGCGGTTGCGCGCGATCGAGGCGCGCTCGGCGTCGGTGTAGGGATAGGCTTCTGCCTCCTCGACGCTAGGCAGCGGCAGATACTGGCCGCGGTCGCGGCGCAGCCGGTTGAGATCCATCGACATTGCAAGCCGCTCGGCCTCGGCGTCGCTCTCCGCCGTGACGACGGCGACCGCCAGGATCGCCTGCGGCGTCGCGCGCCAGCCCGACGGCTTGAAATGCGCGCGGTAATTCGTCATCGCCGCAATTGCGTCGTGAGTGGCAAAATGATGCGCGAATGCAAAGCCCATCCCGACCTGTGCGGCGAGCTCGGCGGAATAGTCGCTCGAGCCGAGCAGCCAGATCGGCGGCAGCGGCGAGTCGTCCGGCATCGCCACCACATTGTTATAGGGATGGCCGGGTGGGAAATCGCGCGTCTCCCACAAGGTCAGCTCGTGCAGCCGCTCGAGGAAATCATCGCCCTCGCGGCGATCGAGCCGGCTGCGCAGCGCGTAGGCGGTGGCCCCGTCGGTGCCGGGCGCGCGGCCGAGGCCGAGATCGATGCGGCCGGGAAACAGCGCCTCCAGCATCTTGAAGCGTTCGGCGACGACGAGCGGCGCGTGGTTGGGCAGCATCACGCCGCCGGAGCCGACACGGATATGCTGCGTCACCGCCGCGATCTGCCCGATCATCAGATCGGGCGCCGGGCTCGCGACGGAAGCGAGGTTGTGGTGTTCGGCGAGCCAATAACGTGTGTAGCCGAGACCATCGACATGGCGCGCCAGGTCGATGCTGTTGCGGAGCGCAGCGGCCGGCCTGGTGCCGGTGGTGACGACGGACAGGTCGAGGACGGAGAGCGGAATCATGGCGGTCAACCTAGTGTGACGCCACGAGGCGACAAAGGCCCCGACCGCGCAGACCAGTCCCGCAGCGGAACATCGGCGCGGGCAGCCACCGATTTTGGGACGATATACAACAATTCATTGATGCACCAAGCTACCCACAATCGATTTCGAACCTCCAATCACTTGCAAAATCATTATTATTTAAATATTTTCAATATCTTAGTACTATCAACGCGAAGCCAATGGCTTGCCCACCAGACATTCTCGATAGTCAATTTTTGACAAATCTGCACCACGAATGGGCAATTTCCCATATCCGATGGGCTGTTTGATCCCACGCGTTTGGCTTATCTTAGGGTCTTCATATCCAGGCCGGACGTCTGCCCTCCAGTTGCGGAGCCTTTGCGTATCATGACCGAGACCATTTCCTCCGTGCCGAACGCACCGCGTGCGCCCAAGGCGCCGAAAATCTCCTTCGAGTTCTTCCCGCCGAAGACCGAGGAGATGGAGCGCAATCTCTGGGAGACGATCAATCGCCTGGCGCCGCTGACGCCGAACTTCGTTTCGGTCACCTACGGCGCCGGCGGCTCGACCCGCGAGCGTACCCATTCGACCATCACTCGCATCCTGCGTGAGACCGATCTGCTGCCGGCTGCGCATCTGACCTGCGTCAGCGCCTCGCGCGGCGAGATCGACGACATCGTCGACCGCTATCATGAGGTCGGCGTCCGTCACATCGTCGCACTGCGCGGCGATCCGCCCGGCGGCATCGGCACGCCCTACTTCACCCATCCGGACGGCTACCAGAGCTCGGCCGAGCTTGTCGCCGGGATCAAGCGGCGCCACGCCGACATCGAGATCTCGGTGTCCGCCTATCCCGAGAAGCATCCGGAAGCGAAGGATTTCGACGCCGACATCGACACGCTGAAGGCCAAGGTCGACGCCGGCGCGACGCGCGCGATCACCCAGGTGTTCTTCGACAACGACCTCTACCACCGCTACGTCGACCGGGTGCGCGCGCGCGGCATCGAGATTCCGATCGTGCCGGGCATCATGCCGATGCACAATTTCAAGCAGGCGCGCAATTTCGTGACGCGCGCCGGCACCAGCGTGCCGGACTGGCTCGCCGAGAAGTTCGAGGGCCTCGACAACGACGCCGAGACCCGCAAGCTGGTCGCCGCCACCGTCGCCGCCGGCCAGGTGCAGAAGCTGTTCAAGCACGGCGTCGACACCTTCCACTTCTACACCATGAACCGCGCGGACCTCGTGTTCGCGATCAGCCACCTGCTCGGCATCCGGCCGAACGGTGCCCAGAAAGCTGCCTGACACATGTCCGTTCCCGTTTCCCCCAAGCGTAACGCTTTGCTCGCGGCTGCCCGCGAGCGCATCCTGGTGCTCGACGGCGCCATGGGCACGATGATCCAGGGCCTGCAATTCGACGAAGCCGCCTTCCGCGGCGCGCGCTTTGCGGACTTCCACCGCGACATCAAGGGCAACAACGATCTGCTGATCCTGACCCAGCCCGAGGCGATCACGGACATCCACGCCGCCTATCTGCGCGCCGGCGCCGACATCGTCGCGACCAACACCTTCTCTTCGACCTCGATCGCGCAGGCCGACTACGACATGTCGGACCTCGCCTATGAGCTGAACCTGCAGGGCGCCCGGCTGGCGCGCACGGCCGCCGAGCGGGTGAGCGCCGAGGACGGCAGGCCGCGCTTTGTCGCCGGCGCACTCGGCCCGACCAACCGCACCGCCTCGATCTCGCCCGACGTCTCCAATCCAGGCTATCGCGCGGTGACCTTCGACGATCTGCGCAAGGCCTATGGCGAACAGGCCAAGGGCCTGCTCGACGGCGGCGCCGACATGCTGCTGGTCGAGACCATCTTCGACACGCTGAACGCCAAGGCGGCGCTGTACGCGATCTCCGAGATCATCGAGGAGCGCGGCATCGACGTGCCCGTAATGATTTCCGGCACCATCACCGACAAGTCCGGCCGCCTGCTCTCCGGCCAGTTGCCCGAGGCGTTCTGGCATTCGGTGCGGCACGCGAGGCCAATCACGATCGGCTTCAACTGCGCACTCGGCGCCGAGGATCTGCGCGCGCACATCGCCGATATCGGCCGCGTCGCCGACACGCTCGTGTGTGCTTATCCGAACGCCGGCCTGCCCAACGAATTCGGTCAATATGACGAGACGCCGGACTACATGGCGCGGCTGATCGGCGAGTTCGCCGCTGCCGGCCTCGTCAACATCGTCGGCGGCTGCTGCGGCACCACGCCCGACCATATCGCGGCGATCGCCAGGGCCGTCGCCCCGCACAAGCCGCGCGTGGTGCCCGAGATCGCACCGCGGCTCAGGCTGTCCGGCCTCGAGCCGTTCACGCTGACCGACGCCATTCCGTTCGTGAATGTCGGCGAGCGCACCAACGTCACCGGCTCCGCACGATTCCGCAAGCTGATCACCGCCGGCGACTACACCGCCGCGCTGCAGGTCGCGCGCGACCAGGTCGAGAACGGCGCCCAGGTCATCGACGTCAACATGGATGAGGGCCTGCTCGATTCCGAGGCGGCGATGGTGACGTTCCTCAACCTCGTCGCCGCCGAGCCCGACATCGCGCGCGTGCCCGTGATGGTCGACTCCTCGAAATTCCACGTCATCGAGGCCGGCCTGAAATGCATCCAGGGCAAGCCGATCGTGAACTCGATCTCGCTCAAGGAGGGCGAGGAGAAGTTCATCCATGAAGCGACCGTCGCCAAGCGCCACGGCGCCGCCGTGGTGGTGATGGCATTCGACGAGACCGGCCAGGCCGACACGTTCAAGCGCAAGACCGAGATCAGCAAGCGCGCCTACGACATCCTGGTCGGCCGGCTCGACTTCCCGCCCGAGGACATCATCTTCGATCCGAACATTTTTGCGATCGCGACCGGCCTCGAGGAGCACAACAATTACGGCGTCGACTTCATCGAGGCGACGCGCTGGATCCGGGCGAACCTGCCCGGCGCCCACATCTCCGGCGGCGTCTCCAACCTGTCGTTCTCGTTCCGCGGCAACGAGCCGGTGCGCGAGGCGATGCACTCGGTGTTCCTGTATCACGCGATCCATGCCGGCATGGACATGGGCATTGTCAACGCCGGACAGATGATCGTCTATGACGACATCGATCCCGAGCTGCGCCAGACCTGCGAGGACGTGATCCTCAACCGCGATCCCGGCGCCTCCGAGCGACTCTTGGCGCTGGCCGAGAAATTCCGCGGCAAGGAGAAGCAGACCAAGGAAACCGATCTCGCCTGGCGCGACTGGCCGGTCGAGAAGCGGCTGTCCCACGCCTTGGTGCACGGCATCACCGAGTTCATCGAAGCGGACACCGAGGCCGCGCGCCAGAACGCGTCCCGTCCGCTCGACGTCATCGAGGGGCCGCTGATGGCCGGCATGAACGTGGTCGGCGATCTGTTCGGCGACGGCAAGATGTTCCTGCCGCAGGTCGTGAAGTCGGCCCGCGTGATGAAGCAGGCGGTCGCCTATCTGATGCCGTTCATGGAGGAGGAGAAGGCCCGCAACCTCGCCAACGGCATCACCGGCGGCCGCAACGCCGCGGGCAAGATCGTGCTCGCGACGGTGAAGGGCGACGTCCACGACATCGGCAAGAACATCGTCGGCATCGTGCTCCAGTGCAACAATTTCGAGGTCATCGACCTCGGCGTCATGGTGCCCGCCAACAAGATCATCGAGACCGCGAAGGCCGAGGGTGCCGACATCATCGGCCTGTCCGGCCTGATCACGCCCTCGCTCGACGAGATGAGCTTCCTCGCCGGCGAGCTGCAACGGCAGGGCATGAACCTGCCGCTTTTGATCGGCGGCGCCACCACGAGCCGCGTGCACACCGCCGTGAAGATCGACCCGAACTATCCGGGCGGCCCGGTCGTGCATGTCAACGATGCGAGCCGAGCGGTCGGCGTCGCTTCCTCGCTGCTGTCGGCCGAGAAGAAGCAGGCCTACGCCGCCGAGGTGCGGGCCGAATACGCAAAAATCTCGACGGCGCATTTCCGCGCCCAGGCCGACAAGAAGCGGCTGAAGCTTGGCGAGGCCCGCGCCAACAAGGTCGCGATCGACTTCGCGGCGGCGCCGCCGAAGAAGCCGGCCTTCTTCGGGCTGAAGAGCTTCGACGCCTACGATCTCGCCGAGCTCGCCGACTACATCGACTGGACGCCGTTCTTCCAGACCTGGGAGCTGACCGGCCGCTTCCCGGCGATCCTCGACGATCCCAAGGTCGGCGAAGTCGCCCGCTCGCTCTATGCCGACGCGCGCAAGATGCTCGACACGCTCATCAAGGAGAAGTGGTTCACCGCCCGCGCCACCGTCGGCTTCTGGCCGGCGAACGCCGTCGGTGACGACATCGAGGTCTATGCCGACGAGACGCGGAAGCAGAAGATCGCGACCTTCCACACGCTGCGCCAGCAGCTCGAGAAGCGCGAGGGCCGCTTCAACGCCGCGCTGTCCGACTTCATCGCGCCCGTCGAGACCGGCGTGCCCGACTATATCGGCGGCTTCGTCGTCACCGCGGGGATCGGCGAGGATGCGGTCGCCGACCGCTTCAAGAACGCCAACGACGACTACTCCTCGATCCTGTGCAAGGCGCTGGCCGATCGCCTGGCCGAAGCCTTCGCCGAGCGCATGCACCAGCGCGTGCGCAAGGAGTTCTGGGCCTATGCGCCGGGCGAGGCGTGGTCGGCGGACGAACTGATCCTCGAGAAATATGACGGCATCCGCCCCGCGCCCGGCTATCCGGCGCAGCCCGACCACACCGAGAAGCGGACGCTGTTCGCGCTGCTCGATGCCGAGAACACCGCCGGCGTGAAGCTGACCGAGAGCTTTGCGATGTGGCCGGGCTCGTCGGTCTCGGGCCTGTACTTCTCGCATCCCGAAAGCTTCTACTTCGGCGTCGGCAAGATCGAACGTGACCAGGTCGAGGACTACGCCGCGCGCAAGGCCATGACGGTCGCCGAGATCGAACGCTGGCTGGCGCCGGTGCTGAACTACATCCCCGCGCAGGACGGCGCCAAGGGACCGGCGATCGCGCCCGCCGCGACGCCTGCCAACGACGCGGAGCTGGCCTCGCATCCGCAGGGCTGCACCTGCGCCGTGCACCTCGCCTGGCGCAAGAAGAAGGTGGGCGCGGGATAGCTCTTTCACCCTCCCCTGGAGGGGGAGGGTCGGTGCACATGGAGCGAAGCGGAATGCGCACCGGGGTGGGGTGATCCCTCCACTCGGGCACCGCTTCAGCGGAGAGACCGTCACCCCACCCCGTATCGCATCGCTCCGCGCGATGCGATACGACCCTCCCCCTCCAGGGGAGGGTGAAGCGCCGTAGCCCGGATGCAGCGAAGCGTAATCCGGGATAAACTGCGACCGAACGACGACCGGACCCGGATTTCGCTTGTGCTTCATCCGGGCTACGGCCTTCGTCGTGTGGCGCAGAGAGAATTCCCCATGCAGTTCTTCTCCTTCTGGCGCTCGCTGGCGAGCTTTCGGGTGCGGATCGCGCTCAACCTCAAGGGCGTGGCCGCCGATGTCGCCTTCGTCGATCTCGATGCGGACGCGCATCGCACTGACGCCTATCGCAAGATCAATCCGCAGATGGCGCTGCCGGCGCTGGTGACCGACGACGGCACGGTGCTGTTCCAGTCGCTCGCGATCATCGACTGGCTCGACGAGACTTTTCCGACGCCGCCGCTGCTGCCGGCGGATGCGCTCGGCCGCGCCCGGGTGCGCGGGCTGGCGCTGATCGTCGCCTGCGAGGGCCATCCGCTGCTGACACCGCGGGTGCGCCGCTATCTCGATCGCGAGCTCGATCTGCGCGACAGCCAGCAGAACGCCTGGCGGCGGCACTGGACGGTCGAGACGCTGGCCGCGCTCGAGGGCCACCTCGCCGGCCACAAGGCAACCGGCCGGTTCTGCCACGGCGATGCGCCCACCCTTGCCGACATTTGCCTAGTCGGCCACGTCACGGCGGCGATCAACCAGCAGATCAGCCTGTCGCCCTGGCCGACCGTGAAGCGCATCCACGAGACCGCCATGGCGTTGCCGGAATTCGCCAAGGCGCATCCGTCCGCGCAGCCGGATACACCGGAAGCGATGCGGCCGAAGTAGTTTGCGAGCGCGTTGCAAGGGACAGGCAGAGGCGCAGGCGTGCGCGCGGTTCTCTCTCGACCGTCGTCCCGGCGAAGCCCGGGACGACACTGAGTGTGTTGCACGGGCTGTGAGTGCGCAACTGTGCACCGGGGAATGACGACGGAGGGAGATGACGGTACGCCGCCCTAACCGCTCGGCGGCGCCAGTGGCTGCACGATCTCCTGGAACGGCGGCAGCGCCTCGCAGCGCGCGGCGTGGGCCTTGAGCGCCGGGTAGCGCGCGTCGAACAGATGCGGATGCGCCTCGCCGGTGAAGCGCAGCGCGCAGGCCACCGCGATGTCGGCATGACCGATGCGATCACCCAGCCAATATGGCGACGGCACCGCCGCGCGCTCCTGCTCCAGCACCGCGAGCACGCCCGCGATCTGCGCCTCGCAACGCTCGACCCAGAGTTTCAACTGCTCCTTGCGCAGCACGCGCTCATAGACAAGGCTCACCGCCTTGTCGGCGAGCCCGGTCGCCAGCGCCGTGATGCGCAGATGCTTGCGCCGCTCGGGCCCCGAGCGCGCGATCATCGCCCGCTCCGGCCCGACCAGCTCATCGAGATAATCCAGGATCGCACTACTCTCGATCAGCGCCTCGCCGTCATCGAGCACCAGCGTCGGCACCCGCCGCAGCGGATTGTAGGCCGCAACCTTCTCGGCATCGCCGAAGGTCGACCACGGCTTGTGCTCGAACGGCAATCCATAGAGCCGCAGCGCGATCGCGGTGCGGCGGACGAAGGGCGAGTCGTACTGGCCGATCAAAAACATCTGTCATCTCGTCGGTCATGCCTCAGCACGCCGCGCCTCAAAGCAGAGGTGTAGCAGCCACGCCGGGTCAAAGGTTGCGCTTTGCACCATCCTAGATGGGTTGCGTCGCGTTGCAACATGCGGAGTCATTCCAATGAAGCATTGCCTGCCGTTAATTCCGCTGAGGCAGCCGTTGCTCGCTCAGCGTGCCGTTCCGGCCTGGTGCGCAACGGGTCCCGGGTCGCGCTTACGCTTGCCCGGGACGACGGCAGAGCAGCTACCCAATCACCGGCACATGCCTCGCCGCATCGCGCGGCAGTTTGCCGTCGAGCCTCGGATCATCCGCCACCTCGATCTGCCGCAGGAACGGACGGAAGCCGGAGCGCTGGTAGAATGCGACGGCCGAGGGATGGTCGAAGGTGCAGGTGTGCACCCAGACGCGGCTGACGTCGCGCGACCAGACGATCTCGAGCGCGTGGTTCATCAGGAAGCGCGCGGCGCCGGTGCCGATGAATTTTGCGGTGACGCCGAAATAGAGCAGCTGGCATTCGCCAAGCACGCTGAAATCGAGCTCGAGCAGGCCTTCGTCATTGCCGTCGACGGCCAGCCCGTAGAGCTCGTTGCCGGGGGCGTGGATCCTCGAGGCGAGATCGGAATCATCGAGCGCGGTGCGGGTGAACCACAGCCACTCCTCGCCGACGCGGCGATAGATATCGCGATACCAGTCGAGCGCGGGCGGCTCGACCTTGCGCAGGCGCCACGCGCCGGGCGGATCGTCGCGGCGCAGCGGGCGGGCGGTCATTTCCAGATGGGTGACGACGGCAGCGATTTTGCCGTGGGGGATGTCGGAGTAACCGTCGGGCAGCAGCATTAAGCGACCTTTGTTTCCAAGCTGTCGGCGCGAGATAACCGCACGTCGCTGCAGATGCAATGCGACGCTGCGCACAGTGCCTGGTCAGGAAAAACAGACGAGGCAGCCAGCCTATCCGCTGCTCCTCATTCGAGCGGCCAGGTCCAACGAGCGGGATAACCAGCTTGAACGCGCTTTGAGGGAGGGCTCCCCCGGCCCTCCCGCACTCGGTTAATTGCCAACCCACACGTTGCCGTTCGCGTCGAAATCGTTCTTCGGGTTGTAACCGGACTCGCGAAGATTCCGCATATGCATCGCGCGGTCGCTGACATCGCCATTCAGACTGGCGTTGGCGTTGAGCACGGCAGGACTCAGTGCGGTACCCATCACGAGGCGTTGGTGGGTCCGGTGTTGTGCCGTCCGTGCATCGGCAAATGCCGCCGTGGAGAGAGAAGCAACTGCGATCGAAACAAGAATGATTTTCGTCATGGTCAGCTCCTGTGAAGTAACCAGCTGAGCTTTCAATCGCTTCCAGAAAATACGTGCTCGCACCGAATGTGAAAACCGCCACAGTCCGGCGGCGATCACGATCGGTCAGACTAGCAGGCAGAAGCCAACGCTTCTTGGACCCCCGCGCACAGCGTCGCGGGAAGTCCGTGCGCAACTCGCAAACGTCAACTTGTAGTGATCCAGATGCGCCGCCGCGGCGTTGATGGCACAAAGTGAATAGTGGCTGATCGCCGCAGTCCGCGTCGGCATTCGCACCGATGAGTCCCGGATCGCGCTTCCGCTTTCACTCTTCGAGCTTCGGCGAGGCGGGTCGATGACCCGGGACGACACTGGAGTCGGTGGCGCGCCCCTCACCTCGGCGTCAGCGTGATTGCTTCCGCGGTTGCGGCTTCCACCGCGCCGCGGCTGTAGAGCAGCGGCACATACTGGCCCGTCGCCCACAGCGGCGCGAGGTCGCGGTAGTGGCCGCTGAAGGGATCGCCGGATTGGCCGGGCGTGTTGACGGCGCGGCTCGCATCCCAGTTGCCGACATCGAGCACCATGCGGAATGAAGCGCCGGAGATCAGATGATAGTCGGAGCGGCGATAGGTGGCGGCGCGCGGCACGTTGGCGGCGCCGCCAAAGGCGAGCGGGCCGACCTGCATCTGCGCCGCGGTCGCCTTGTCGGCGAGCGGCATCAGCGCGTGATTGAATTGCGCGACGTGCAGCCGGCCCCAGCGCCAGGTCGACGCATCGGGACCGAGCTTGTCGGCAACGTCGGCGACCGCCTCGCCGAGGCTGTCGCGCAGCACGCGGTCGCGCTCGGCTGAGGGATCGTTGCCGAGCGCGGCGTCGGGCTTTTCGAGATAGCCGACAATGGCGGAGATGCTGGAGGCTTCCGGCGCGATCAGCTCGGCAGCCTTCGGCGCGGTGGTCTTGAGCAACACCGGGCCGAGATGGTTTGCGATCCACACCTCGTAGACCGCGGCGGCCGCGCTGTCGGCCGCGTCGCGCGCATCCCACGCCTTGAGCAGATCGAGGCCCTTCTTGACGTTCGCATCATCCGACGTGAGCGGCTTCAGCAGCGCGACGAGGCGCCGCGCGAGCATGCCGGTGTCGTCGTTCTGCAGCGCCATCGCGTCCGCCAGCGTCACCTTGCTGTTGGCCTGCAGCACCTCGGTGATGCGCTGCCAGCGCGCGCCGTCGGCCCATTCGAATCCGACCCTGCGCTCACCCACCGGATAATCCGCCGGCAGGTTCATCTGGTTGGCGGTGGCGATGAAGCCCTGCTTCGGCTGATACAGCTTCGGCAGCTCGTCGAGCGACAGAAAGCCCTGCCACTCGTAGCGGCCGTCGCCGGGCACCGGCATCAGGCCGTCGAAACTGGCGCGGCGCGGCGTCTTGCCGGCGGCGACCCAGCCGATATTGCCGCTGATATCCGCATAAACCTGGTTCTCCGACGGCGCGCCCCAGCGCCGCATCGCACCGAGGAAGCCGTTCCAGCTTTTCGCGGTCATGTAATCGGACGAGCCGAAATAGGCCGAGGTGCCCGGCTCGAACCAGATCGAGCGCACGGCGAAGGCGTGCTTCTTGTCGGCGTCGGCGAAAATCACCGGGCCGTGGCGGGTGAACTTCAGCTCGAACTCGCGGTCGGCCTCGCCCTTCACCGCTTCCTTCTCGTGCACGATCCGCATGTCCTCCCAGCCGGTGCCGTAGCGGTACTGGTTCGGATTGTCGGGGTTGAGCTCGTAGACGTAGAGGTCTTCCTGGTCGACGTTGAAGATGGTCAGCCCGAACGCGATGGTGTCGTTGTGGCCGATCGAGATGCCCGGCAGCGCCGGCTCGCCGGCGCCGATCACGGAGATGCCGGGCGCGTTGAGCCCGACGATGTAGCGCAGCGACGGCACCGAGTGCTCGCGATGCGGATCGTTGGCGAGGATCGGACGTCCGGTCGCGGTGCGCGATGCCGCGATCACCCAGTTGTTGGACCCGATGGTGTCGCGCTGCTGGTCGGCCTCGGCGAGGTACGTGTCGGGATCATGCGCCAGGGCCGCCTTCTGGTCCTTCGGCGCGGCGAACTTCACCGGCCGCGTGGCAAGATCGTAGGCGGCGAGCACCGCCTTCGGCACGCTACAGGGATCGAGGCCATCGGGGATCCTGGTGGTCCAGGCCGGCTCCAGCTTGACGCGGAAGCGATCGGCATCGAGGCCTGCGGCGCAGGCCACCCGCGAGCGCTTCACCTCGGAGGCGACGTTGCGGGTCAGGCCATGGCTGCGGACGCGCACGACATCCTTTGCCGACCACAGGTCAGGCATCGTACCTGCGATCCTGAACTCGATCGGCAGCGCGCGCTTGCCCGCCTGGACGTCGGCGACATAGGCATTGACGCCGGCGACGAACGCCTCCGCATAGGATTTCGCCTTCGGGCCGTAGGCGGCCCATTCCGCATTCATGTCGCCGCGATAGAGGAACAGACGCAGCGCCTTGTCCTGCTCGGCATAGGCGGGGCCAAAGTCCTTCGCCAAGAGGCCGAGCCCGCGCTTGCGCCAGAGATCGATCTGCCAGAGCCGGTCGCGCGCGGCGTTGAAGCCTTGCAGGAAGAACAGATCGTGCTCGTTGCCGGCATAGATGTGCGGGATGCCCCAGACATCGACCAGGATCTGCCCCGGCGCCTTCAGCCCCGCGACGTCGGTCTTGACCTCGCGCGCTGCGACGAGCGGGCTCGGCTTCTCGCGTGCGGTGGCGGGTGCCGTGAGTATTGCGGCGCAGAGTGCGGCGGTGAGTAGCTTGGCGACGCGGTTGAGATCCGTGTTCATGTTGTTCTCCGATGGTTGTTATTGGTTGTGAGGCGTCTTCAGCCGCAGTGGTGGTGCGCCCCCTCTCCCGCTTGCGGGTCGCGACGAGCAAAAGCTCGCGCTGAGAGGGCCGGGGTGGAGGTGTCGCTGCGATGGGACTGGTCATGATGCGGGGAGAGCCCCCACCCGCATTGCATCTCCGATGCAATGCGACCTCCCCGCGCAAGCGGGAGAGGTGCAGCGAGCTTGCCGCAACATCAGATCATTACTACTCCCCCTCGTCGCTCGCCAGCACGCCCTTCACGGCACAGGCCCAGCCGGCGAGCTTGCGTTCGCGCGTCGCCTGGCTCATCGCCGGCCTGAAGCGGTGCTCGAGCCGCCAATTGTCGGCGAACTTGGCGGGCTCCGGATAGACGCCGGCATCGAGGCCGGCGAGATAGGCGGCCCCGAGCGCCGTGGTCTCCTGGATCATCGGGCGGTCGACCGGGGCGTTGAGCAGATCGGCGAGCCGCTGCATGGTCCAGTCCGAGGCGGTCATGCCGCCGTCGACGCGCAGCACGGTGTTGGCGGCATTGGCCTCCGGCCAGTCGGTGCGCATCGCGGCCCACAGATCGAAGGTCTGGTAGCAGACGCTCTCCAGCGTCGCATGCGCGAGCTCGGCCGGACCGGTGTTGCGAGTCAGCCCGAACAGCGCGCCGCGCACGCGCGGATTCCAGTACGGCGCGCCCATGCCGACGAAGGCCGGCACCAGATAGACGCTCTGCATGGAGTCTGATTTGTCAGCAAGAGGCCCGGTCTCGGCGGCGTGCTTGATGATGCCGAGCCCGTCGCGCAGCCACTGCACCGCGGAGCCGGCGACGAAGATCGAGCCTTCGAGCGCATAGGTACGCTGGCCGCCGAGCTGGTAGGCGATCGTGGTGAGCAGCTTGTTCTTCGAGGCCACCGGCGTGGTGCCGGTGTTGAGCAGCGCGAAGCAGCCGGTGCCGTAGGTCGACTTCATCATGCCGGGCTCGAAGCAGGCCTGGCCGATGGTCGCGGCCTGCTGGTCGCCGGCAATCCCGGAGATCGCGATCGGCCCGCCGAACAGATCGGCTATGCTCTCGCCGAACCGGGCGGAGGAATCCTTCACCTCGGGAAGCATCGAGCGCGGCACGCGCAGCAGCCTGACGAGATCGTCGTCCCAGGCGCCGGTGTGGATGTTGAACAGCAGCGTGCGCGAGGCGTTGGTGGCGTCGGTGGCGTGGACCCTCCCGCCGGTAAGCCGCCACAACAGATAGCAGTCGACGGTGCCGAACAGCAGTTCGCCGCGCTCGGCGCGCTCACGCGCGCCCGGCACGTGATCGAGGATCCAGGCGACTTTGGTGCCGGAGAAATAGGGATCGATAATGAGACCGGTCTTCGCCGAAATCGCCGGCTCATGGCCGTCCGCCTTGAGTTTTGCGCAGATGTCGGCGGTGCGGCGGTCCTGCCAGACGATGGCGCGGTGCACGGCCTGTCCGGTGGCGCGGTCCCACACCACGGTGGTCTCGCGCTGGTTGGTGATGCCGATCGCGGCGATGTCCTTCGCCTTGAGGCCGGCCTTCTCCAGCGCCTCGCGGCACATCATCACGGTCGAGGTCCAGATGTCCTCCGGCTCGTGCTCGACCCAGCCGGAGGCGGGGAAATGCTGCGGAAACTCCTGCTGCGCGACGGCGGCGATGGAGATGTCGCCGCGAAACACCATGGCGCGCGACGATGTGGTGCCCTGATCGATGGCCAGCACGAAAGACATGAGCGTTTCCCTTAAAGAGCTTCATCCCGAGAGGAATTGGTGCAGGCGCAAAGGGAGCGGATTACCGCGGCGAGGTCAAGATTGGTGCTAGCGTTACGGCTAAGGCAAATGACGGCAATGCTGCCAGCCGCGTCATCCTGAGGAGCGCGAAGCGCGTCTCGAAGGATGCACGGCCACAGTCGGGCCGTCGCCCCTTCGAGACGGCCGCTGCGCGGCCTCCTCAGGGTGACGGTGATAGAGCGAACGCAACGAGAGAGACAGCGCCCGATCACATCGGCCGGTAGGTCCTGACGTCGGCGGGGACGTTGACGCCGATCTTGATCGCGCCGACCGAGCGGATGATGTCGTCGCCGAGCAGCTGGGCGAAGCAGGCGTAGCCCCAGTCGTTCATGTGCAGGCCGTCGGCAGTGACGAAATCGGTGATCGGGATCGCCTGTTTCTCGTGCCAGTCGCGCATCACCTCGAAGCGCGGGAAGATGCCGACATGACGCAGGGCGGCGATGCGGCCGAGCAGCTTCACCATGCCGCGCGCGCTTTCGGGACGCTCGGTGACGCGCGGCGAATATTGCGGATCGACCAGCACGACGTCGGAGCCGGACGCCTGAAGGCGCGCCACGCCGTCCTCGACCTGCTTGGCGGTCTCGGCAGGATCGAGGTTGCGCAGCACCGCGTTGGTGCCGACCTGCCAGATCACCATGTCGGGATGGACGTCGATCACTTCGGTTTGCAGCCGCGCCATCATCTCGGGCGCGTCCTCGCCGCCCTTGCCGCGATTGAGCACGGTGATGTCGGCGGAGGGATACTGCCGGCGCAACTGTCCGGCGAGCCGGTTCGGATAGGTGAATTCCGGCGCCGACGATCCATAGCCCTGGGTCGATGACGAGCCGAACGCGATGATGACGACCGGCTTGCCGGCGGCGAGCTTGGCCGCGACATGCGGCAGCGAGCCGGTGCTGTTCGGCACGCCCTTGGGCTGCTGACAGGGCACGCGGTGGAAGATGTCGCTGGCGGATTTCGCGGCCTGCTTCACCTTGTCGAACGCCTTCGCGGCGACGCTCGGTTGCGGCGGATTGGTCGCATCGGCCGTCGCAGCGGGCTGCGTCGCGTCAGGCTTTGCAGCCTCGGTCTTGCCGTCGGACGAAAGCGCCGCATGCTGCCCGGTCTGCGCGCGCGACGGCGCGACCGCGAAAGGCGCGAGCAGCGCCAGCACTGCCACGGCGCACAGACCTCGCCCTGCGGAAGCGCGAAAAGGGAAGGCGAAACGCATTTACTTACTCTGCTTCCTCTAATTCTGCTGCACCGGGCCCAGATGGGCCGCATCGATCACGAATTTCGCCAGTGCGCGACCGAGACAGGCATGAACCTTCTTGGCCAGATCGACACCATGCGAGGTGCTGAACAGGTCAAAATATCCGGCGTCGCTCCACTGCTTCATGATCGCGAACCGGTCGAACAGCGGAACGTCGTGCTGCTGCGCCACCACCTTCATGTTGTCGAGATATGGCGGCGCAGAGATCATCGTCTCCGTACGCGGGCTGTATTGCAGATTGACCAGCACCACGTCGGTCCCGGCGTCCCGCAACGCAACAACGCCTTCGTTGATCGCGGTACGGAAATCATCGGGATCGACCGCTCGCATAGCATCGACCGTTCCGGTCTGCCAGATAACCAAAGTAGGCTTTTTTGCTTCAACAAGCTTAACAAGAGTTCCCGCGGTCTCCTCGGCGGTGCTCTTTCCCTGTAGTTCTACGGATAGATCGATCGTCGACGACGGCAACGCCTCCTTCAGCGCCGCGTGCAGCGTGGCCGGATAGGCGCTCGCCTCGTTGCCCTGGATGGTCGAGGAGCGGCTGCCGACCACCAGCACGTTGAGCGGCCGGTTGGACTTGATGGCGTCGGTGACCTTGGGCAGCGAGCTCTCGCTCGAAAGCAGATAGGCGGGCACGTCGCAGGGCGGCGGCGGTGCCGGCTCCGCCGTGTCGCCGGCGCGCGCGGGCGCCACCGCCAAACCGGCCGTCAGGCAGGCTGCGAGCAGCGTCAGGCCCAGCATCGTCCGCGCGGACTTCATGCTCCCCCTCCCGCCATATCGGCGTTGCCGGCGGCGCCTTTTTTCGAGGCGCCTTTGTCGGCGGAGTGCTTGTACCACGAAATGATCCACGCCATGCCGCACATGATGAGGATGCCGCAGACGCTGATCAAGGCGTGCAGTGCGGCACCGCCAGATACTTCGGCAAGCACGAAGTGACCGGCGAAGGCGAGGAAGACCCCGAGACAGAATATCTCAAGCGAGTGCTGGCCACACAGGATCAAAGGTCGCAGCCAGGGCGATTTCAGCCCCGGCCAGTCCCTGGGCAGGAAGCGCACGGTGAGCGCGGCGAGCGCCAGGAAGTGCGCGAACCGCAACACGTCCAGGTCGGTCTTGTTGATCGGATACATCCATTGCTCGATCACCTTCGGCATGATGTGGCCGAGCTGCGGCACGTACCAGGTCAGCGTCACGAAGAACGCCGCGACCAGATAGACGATGCAGATCCACATCGTGATGTTCGACGACAGGATGCGCGACATCCGCCGCGCGCCGCCGAGCGCACACCAGGCGCCGAACACGAACAGCAATTGCCAGGCGAACGGATTGAACGCCCAGAAGCCGTTCGGATAGGCCGAGAGATAGAGGTCGAACTGCCAGGTCAGCGCGTAGAGCAGGACCGAGAGGCCGAGCGTGACATCGGGCTTCCATTTCATCAGCCACAGGATCAGCGGCAGGAACAGCATCAAGACGATATAGAGCGGCAGCACGTCCATGTTGACGGGACGGAAGCGCAGCAGCAGCGCCTGGACGATGGTGACGTCGGGCTGCTTGAGGAAGTCCATGATCCCCATTTCCTCGCTGTAGAGCGGGTTCTCGAACGAGGTCGCGACATAGGAGATCTCGGCGAGGAAGATCGTGAACAGGAAGACATGCGCGACATAGATCTGCCAGACCCGGCGCAGGATGCGCGCGGTCGCGATCACGAAGCCGCCCTCCAGCATGGCGCGGCCGTAGACGAAGGCCGCGGTGTAGCCGGAGATGAAGATGAAGATCTCGGTGGCGTCGGAGAAGCCGTAATTCCGGATCGTCAGCCAGGTCAGAAGATTGGTCGGCAGATGATCGATGAAGATCAGCCACAGCGCGAGCCCGCGGAACAGATCGAGGCGGAGCTCGCGCTCGCCGGTCGCCGGCAGCGTGATCGCGGGCGCAGCAACCTTCGCCTCGGCCTCAGCCTTTACTTCGGCCTTGGCGTCAGCCACCGGCGAACCGGCTATGGGGTCGGCAATCGAGCTCATCAAACACCGTGTCGGCTGCGGACGCCCCGCACGCCGTGCTGAAAAGATAATATCGGTCCGCGAGTTGCCGACAAAGCACGGAGTGCGGCGGCATGCGGCCGCGCTTTAGAGCGGAACTATGTTGAAACCACGATGAACGGACCGCCCTTGGGCCGCCTTTTCACGGCCCGGCAGGCGATTGGTTCCGGCGGTTCAATTGGCTATGATGGCGCCCTGTTCGAGCATGATCCGGTCGAAAACGGACCATGCGCCAGGACCATCGGATTGAGCCGCATGTACCGCGCCGTTACCCGCCAGATCGAAGTCACCGTCGAGCCGAACTTCATGCCGGAGCGCTCGTCGGTCGACCGGCGCGAATATTTCTGGTCGTACAGGATCGTGATCGTCAATTCGGGCCCGGAAACGGTGCAGCTGCGGACGCGGCACTGGATCATCACCGACGCCACCGGCCGCCGCCAGGAGGTGCGCGGCGAGGGCGTGGTCGGCGAGCAGCCGGTGCTCGCGCCCGGCGAACGCTTCGAATATACGAGCGGCGTGCCGCTGCCGACCGCCTCCGGCTTCATGACCGGCAGCTACCAGATGGTCACCGAAGCCGGCGAGCGCTTCGACATCGATGTGCCGACATTTTCGTTGGATAGCCCGAGCCCTGGCGGGAAAAGGGTGTTGAACTGACGCCAGCGTAGCCCGGATTGAGCGCAGCGCAATCCGGGACAGGTGCATGCGCGGTTGGAGCGGCCCCGGATTTCGCGGAGCCTGTCATCGGGCGCGCGTTCGCGCGACCCGTTGGCTTCATCCGGGCTACGATGACGAACGCGTCTACTCCACGCCGGCTTCCTGCGGCGTGAACTCATACACCGACGAGCAGAACTCGCAGGTCACGACGACCTTGCCGTCCTTCACCATCTCGGCGCGGTCGTTCGGCGCGAAGCTCTTCAGCATACACGACACCGCATCGCGCGAGCAGGAGCACTGCGCGCGCAGCGTTTGCGGGTTGAAGACGCGCACGCCGCGCTCGTGGAACAGGCGATAGAGCAGCCGCTCGCCGGACAGATCGGGATCGATCAGCTCGACATCCTCGACCGTCGAGATCAGCGACTGACCCTCGACCCACGCATCGTCATCCGGCACGGAATGCGCGGCGGTGCCTTCCGGCGCATCGCCGGGATGCAGATCGGCCTGCTTGGCGCGCTCGGGCGCCCTGGGCAGGAATTGCAGCAGGATGCCGCCAGCGCGCCAGCGCAGCTTGCCGCCCTCGCCGCCGCGCATCTCCTCGCCGACCGCAAGGCGCACCCGCGTCGGAATCTGCTCCGAGCGCAGGAAATATTCATGGGCGGCCTCTTCCAGGCCGCCGCCGTCGAGCGCGACCAGTCCCTGGTAGCGGCTGGTGTTCGAGCCCTGATCGATTGTCATCGCGAGGTGGCCCTTACCGAGCAGCTCGCCCGAGCTCTGGCCATTCTTCAGGCGCGATGCGTCGTAGCGCGCATAGGCGCGCAGCCGGTCAGGCGCCTGGAAATCGACGATCAGGAGCGACACCGGACCGTCGGTCCGGGTCTGCAGAATGAAGCGGCCCTCGAACTTGACCGACGAGCCGAGCAGCGTGGTCAGCACGATCGCCTCGCCGAGCAGCTTGCCGACCGCGGGCGGATAATCGTGTTTGTGCAAGATCTCGTCGAGCGCGGGGCCGAGCCGGGTCAGCCGGCCGCGCAGGTCCAGCGCGCCGACCTCGAAGGCCAGCACGGCATCGTCGACAGGAACGGCTGAGGGCGCGCGAACCGGCGCCTCGGGCGTGATTTTGATGTCGGGGGATTGTGAAACCATGGCGCTCTATCTGGGGTCTCGGACCGCAAAACGAAAGGGGTTCACTCAACGCGAGATCGTCGTCCCGGCACAGGCCGGGACCTATGACCACGGGATTTTGTCGCGGCACAAGGCGTCTCCCCTTGTGCCTCTTTCATCGGCCGCAGCGTATGGGTCCCGGCCTTCGCCGGGACGACAGCATTGAATGGGCGCTACGCGACCGCGTCGAAACACCAGGCCAGGATGCCCTTCTGCGCATGCAGGCGGTTTTCCGCCTCGTCGAACACCACGGATTGCGGCCCGTCGATCACCTCGTCGGTGACCTCCTCGCCGCGATGCGCGGGCAGGCAGTGCATGAACAGTGCGTCCGGCTTGGCGAGCGACATCAGCTTGGCATTGACCTGATAGGGCCGCAGCACGTTGTGGCGATGCTCGCCCTCCTTGTCGCCCATCGACACCCAGGTATCGGTGACGACGCAGTCGGCGCCGCGCACGGCGGCTTCCGGATCGCTGCCGAGCATGATCGGCGCGCCGGTCGCCTTGATCCAGTCGCGCATCGGCTTCTTCGGCGACAGTTCCGGCGGGGTCGCGACATTGAGCTGGAACTTGAACCGCTCGGCGGCATGCGCCCAGGAGGCCAGCACGTTGTTGTCGTCGCCGGTCCAGGCCACGGTCTTGCCTTCGATCGAGCCGCGATTTTCCTCATAGGTCATGAGGTCGGCCATCACCTGGCAGGGATGCGAACGCCGGGTCAGGCCGTTGATGACGGGGACGGTGGCGTGGGCAGCGAGCTCGAGCAGCGCGTCATGGTTGAGGATGCGGATCATGATCGCATCGACATAGCGCGACAGCACGCGTGCGGTGTCGGCGATGGTCTCGCCGCGGCCGAGCTGCATCTCGGCACCGGTCAGCATGATGGATTCACCGCCGAGCTGGCGCATGCCGACGTCGAACGACACCCTTGTGCGGGTCGACGGGCGCTCGAAGATCATCGCCAGCGTCTTGCCTTCGAGCGGCTTCCTGCCCTTCTCGTGCGCCTTCAGCTTCGCCTTCATGGCGGCGCCGGCGGACAGCATGTTGCGCAGCTCGCCGAGCGGCAGCTCGTTGATATCGAGGAAGTGACGGACCGGCTTGCTCATTATCCCGCCGCCTTCTTCGGCTGCGCCGCCGACAGTACAGAGCACGCGCGCTCGAGCGCGGTGATCGACGTATCGATCTCGGCCTCGGTCACGATCAGCGGCGCCAGGAACCGCACCACATTGTCGCCGGCACCGACGGTGAGCAGCTTCTCGTTGCGCAGTGCTGCGATCAGGTCACCCGACGGCACCACCGCCTTGACGCCGATCAACAGCCCCTCGCCGCGCACCTCCGACAGCACGCCGGGATAGCGGTCGACGACGGAAGCGAGCTTCTGCTTGAGCAAGAGCGACATCTTCTGCACATGTTCGAAGAAGCCGGGTTTCAGCATGACGTCGAGCACGGCATTGGCGGCGGCGACCGCGAGCGGATTGCCGCCGAAGGTCGAGCCGTGCGAGCCGGGCGCCATGCCGGCCGCAGCCTGCGCGGTCGCCAGCACCGCGCCGATCGGGAAACCGCCGCCGAGCGCCTTGGCCAGCGACATCACATCCGGCGTGACGCCCGTGCGCTTGTAGGCGAACAGCTCGCCGGTGCGCCCCATGCCGGTCTGCACCTCGTCGAAGGCGAGCAGCAGGCCGTGCTCGTCGCAGAGCGCGCGCAGCGCCTTGAAGAACGCCTGCGGCGCCGAGCGCACGCCGCCCTCGCCCTGCACCGGCTCGATCAGGATGCCGGCGGTGTGTGGACCGATCGCCTTCTTCACCGCCTCGATGTCGCCATGCGGCACCTGGTCGAAGCCGTCCATCGGCGGGCCGAAGCCTTCGAGATATTTCGTCGAGCCGGTCGCCGCCAGCGTGCCCAGCGTGCGGCCGTGGAAGGCGCCCTCGAAGGTGATGATGCGGTAGCGCTCGCCATGGCCCTTGGAGAAGTGATAGTGGCGGACCAGCTTGATCACGCCCTCCATCGCTTCGGCGCCGGAATTGCAGAAGAACACGAAGTCGGCAAAGCTCTGCTCGCACAGCCGCGCGGCAAGCGCCTCGCCGTCCGGGCTCTTGAACAGGTTCGACATGTGCCAGAGCTTGGTCGCCTGTTCCTGCAGCGCCTTGACCAGATGCGGATGCGCGTGCCCGAGCGCGTTGACCGCGACGCCCGAGGTGAAATCGAGATAACGGTCGCCGTTGGTTGCGATCAGCCAGGCGCCCTCACCGCGCTCGAAGCCGAGATCGACCCTGGCGAAGACGGGGAGCAGATGCGACGTGGCAGCGTTGGTCATGGCGTTCACTGACGGTTTTTAAGCCGACAATTGCCGCGCGCCTTGACGCCAGCGCAGCAACGGCCAGCTTCGGAAAACAAAACGGCCGCCTTTGCGGGCGGCACGTGGTGGGCATTCTATGCTGCGGTCAGTAAGTGTCAATCGCCACGAAGTGGCCTTCCTGCAATGCGAAACGAGCGCAATCCGGAGCATTCCGGTGCGGTGGAAAAGCCTCATCGCGATGCTTAACTGTGTGGGAACATGTGGACGCACGGCCGCGGACTCTTGCGCCAGAGTCACGCCATATTGTAGCGTTTGGCCTGTCGGGTACGACATCTCGTGCGGCGGTACTGGACCCTCTAAGTAGCCTTCGTGTCTCGCGTAAACGTTCGGGCGCAACACCGTGCCCGGCGAGGGCTAAGGGATTCTGGCCGCAGGGATATTTGTCCAGATTGGCTCGCAGCGCCGCTCCAATGATTGGCCGGCGCTACGCGAAGGGAAGAATGCGATGACTGTATTGACCTGGTCCGACGATCGCGTCGAGCAGCTGAAGAAGCTCTGGGAGTCTGGCCTGTCGGCCAGCCAGATCGCGGCGGAACTTGGCAATGTGACGCGAAACGCCGTGATCGGCAAAGTGCATCGGCTCGGCCTCTCCGGCCGCGCCAAGGCACCCTCCACGGCCGCGCCGCGGCAGCGCAAGGCCCGCCCCGCCCAGCACATGATGCGGGTAGCGCGGCCGGTGTCGCGCGGCAACACCGCGCTGGCGCACGCCTTCGAGGTCGAGATGGAGCCCGATCCGATCTCCTACGACAATGTGGTGCCGATGAGCCAGCGGCTGTCGCTGCTCGAGCTCAACGAGGCCACCTGTCACTGGCCGGTCGGCGATCCCTCGAGCCCGGAATTCTTCTTCTGCGGCGGCAAGGCGCTCGCCGGCTTGCCCTATTGCGCACATCACTCGCGCGTCGCCTACCAGCCCGCCGCCGATCGCCGCCGGCCGTCGGCGAAACCGCAGATCAAGTGAGCACTCGGGAAAAGACGGAAGAACTCAAAAACAAATCCCCGCGAAAGCGGGGATTTTTTTGTGGCTCGTGGCCCATTACATCACCGGCGTCGTCCCGGCGAAAGCCAGGACCCATAATCACTAATGCGTGTTGTTAGAAAGCCGTCTGGCCACGTGCCGATTACGCCGGCCGCGGCGTATGGGTCCCGGCTTTCGCCGGGACGACGCCGGTGATGCGGCTTGCGATGGCCACGCGCCCGTTACGGCTGCGGCTCGGCCTTGGCAAAGCGGTCGTCGAGCGCGTAGCCGGCGCCGCGCACGGTGCGGATCGGATCCTGCTCGCGGCCGGGATTGAGCAGCTTGCGCAGGCGGCCGATATGCACGTCGACGGTGCGCTCATCGATGTAGATGTCGCGGCCCCAGACGCTGTCGAGCAGCTGCTCGCGGCTGAACACGCGGCCGGGATGCTCGAGGAAGAATTCGAGCAGGCGATACTCGGTCGGCCCGAGATCGATCGGGCGGCCGGAGCGCGCCACGCGGCGCTTCTCGCGGTCGAGCTCGATGTCGCCATAGGTCAGCACGGTCGCAAGCCGCTCCGGGCTCGCGCGGCGCAACAGGCCCTTCACCCGCGCCAGCAGTTCCGGCACCGAGAACGGCTTGACGATGTAATCGTCGGCGCCGGTGGCAAGTCCGCGCACGCGCTCGCTTTCTTCGCCGCGCGCGGTCAGCATGATGATCGGAAGCTGCTTGGTCTCGGGCCGCGCCCGCAGGCGACGGCACAGCTCGATGCCGGACAGGCCCGGCAGCATCCAGTCGAGGACCACGAGGTCGGGAACGCGCTCCTTCAGCCTCGTGTCGGCATCGTCGCCGCGCCCCACCGTCTCGACATCGTAGCCTTCCGCATCGAGGTTGTAGCGCAACAGCGTCGTCAGCGCTTCCTCGTCTTCGACTACCAGAATGCGTGCGCTCATCGGTTTAAGTTCTTTCTCTGTGGTGATCCGTTGCCCAGACGCAAACCGAAACGCTTACTTCCTTGAGCATAGTCCCCGCGGAAACGATTTGTCGCGAGGATCATCCAGTTTCGCTCTTGCCGGTCCCGCACTTGCCGATCATGCCTCAGTTGCCCGGCACCGTGGTGGCAAAAGTGGTCATGTCCCCCTTCGGGCGCTTGTCGGTGATCTGCTGGCCCTCGATCATGTAGAACACGGTCTCGGCGATATTGGTGGCGTGATCGCCGATCCGCTCGATGTTCTTGGCGCAGAACATCAGATGGATGCAGAACGAGATGTTGCGCGGATCTTCCATCATGTAGGTGAGCAGTTCGCGGAACAGCGAGGTGCAGATCGCATCGACCTCCTCGTCGCCCTTCCAGACGTTCATCGCCGCCGGCAGGTCGTGCGCGGCGTAGGCGTCGAGCACCGACTTGACCTGCGACAGCACGAGGTCGGTCATGTGCTCGAGGCCGCGGATCAGCTTCAGCGGCTGGAAATCGCTCTCCAGCGCCGCGACGCGCTTGCCCATGTTCTTGGCGAGGTCGCCGATCCGCTCGAGGTCGGTCGCGACACGCATCGCGCTGACGATCTCGCGCAGGTCGATCGCCATCGGCTGGCGGCGCGCGATCGTCAGCACCGCGCGCTCTTCGATGTTGCGCTGCAGATTGTCGATCTCGATGTCGGCGGCGACCACGCGCTTGCCGAGCGCGACGTCGCGACGGATCAGCGCGTCGACCGACTCGGTAATCATCCGCTCGACCAGGCCGCCCATCTCGGCGACCAGGCGCGTCAACTCCTGCAGATCGCTGTCGAATGCCTTGGCGGTATGTTCAGAAGCCATCGCTTGTCTCCCTCAACCATGATCCCGGGGATCATGGTTTCGTGTCCTGAATTTTAGCATGATCCGATCGGAAAACCGGTTCCCACTTTTCCGGATCATGCTCTAGCCGAACCGGCCGGTGATGTAGTCCTGGGTGCGCCGATCGCTCGGTGAGGTGAAGATCTTGTTGGTGTCGTCGAACTCGATCAGCTCACCGAGATACATGAAGGCGGTCTTGTCGGAGACGCGCGCCGCCTGCTGCATGTTGTGGGTGACGATCGCGATCGTGTAGTCCTCGGAGAGCTCCTGGATCAGCTCCTCGACCTTGGCGGTCGAGATCGGGTCGAGCGCCGAGCACGGCTCGTCGAACAGGATCACCTCGGGGCGCACCGCCACGGTGCGCGCGATGCACAGGCGCTGCTGCTGGCCGCCGGAGAGCGACAGGCCGGAGGCGTTCAGCTTGTCCTTGACCTCGTTCCACAGCGCGCCGCCGCGCAGCGCCTTCTCGACCCGGTCGTCCATCTCGGACTTCGAGATCTTCTCGTAGAGGCGGATGCCGAAGGCGATGTTCTCGTAGATCGTCATCGGGAACGGCGTCGGCTTCTGGAACACCATACCGACCCGCGCGCGCAGCAAGTTGAGGTCGAGCTTGGGGTCGAGAATGTTGGTCTGGTCCAGCATCAGCTGGCCGACCGCGCGCTGGCCCGGATAGAGGTCGTACATCCGGTTGAAGATGCGCAGCAGGGTCGACTTGCCGCAGCCGGACGGGCCGATGAACGCCGTGACGCGGTTGGTGCCGAGCGTCAGGTTGATGTTCTTCAGCGCGTGGTGCTCGCCGTAATAGAAGTTGAGGTTGCGCACCGTGACTTTCGGCGGCGCTTCCGGCAGCGGAACCTGGGGAACGTGGCCCGCGGCAGTCGTGGAGACGGAAAGCTCGGTCATTTTGCGGCCCTTTCGGCACCAAGGATACGCGCGCCGATATTCAACGCGAGCACGGTGAATGTGATGAGCAGCGCACCGCTCCACGCCAGCTCTTTCCAGTAGGCGTAGGGGCTCTGCACGAAGTTGTTGATGGTCACCGGCAGGTTGGCCATCGTCTTGGTCAGATCCAGGCTGAAGAACTGGTTCGACAGCGCGGTGAACAGCAGCGGCGCGGTCTCGCCGGCGACGCGGGCGGTCGCCAGCAGCACGCCGGTGATCAGACCCGATCGCGCCGCACGATAGGCGATCCGCTTGATCACCAGCGAACGCGGCAGGCCGAGCGCGGAGGCGGCCTCGCGCAGCGGATTGGGCACCAGGAGCAGCATGTCCTCGGTGGTGCGCAGCACGACCGGGATCACGATCACCGCGAGCGCGAGGCTGCCTGCGATCGCCGAGAAGCCGCGCATCGGCACCACCACCGCGCCATAGATGAACAGGCCGATGATGATCGAGGGCGCGCTGAGCAGGATGTCGTTGATGAAGCGGATCACCGAGGTCAGCTTGTCGTGCTTGCCGTATTCGGCGAGGTAGGTGCCGGCGAACAGGCCGAGCGGCGCGCCGATGCCGACGCCGATCACCGTCATGATGAGCGAGCCGACGATGGCGTTGAGCAGGCCGCCTTCGGTCGAGCCGGGCGGCGGCGTGTTCTGGGTGAACAGCTGCACGCTGAGGCCGGTAAGGCCGTTATAAAGCAGCGTGATCAGGATCAGCGCCAGCCAGGTGACGCCGAACAGCGCCGCGCCGACACAGAGTGCGCGGATGACGATGTCGCTGCGGCGGCGGGATTTGTAGATCGGGTTCATGGCGTTACTTCCCCGCCTTCTTTTCAAGCCGCATCAGCATCAGCCGCGCGCCGGCGAGCACGAAGAAGGTCAGCACGAACAACAGCAGGCCGAGCAGGATCAGGCCGGACTGGTGCAGGCCGTCGCTCTCGGCGAATTCGCTAGCGATCGCCGCCGAGATCGTGGTGCCCGGCGCGAAGATCGACGACGAGATCCGGAACGAGTTGCCGATGATGAAGGTCACTGCCATGGTCTCGCCGAGGGCGCGGCCGAGCGCAAGCATGATGCCGCCGATCACCCCGACGCGGGTGTAGGGGATCACGACGCTGCGAACGACTTCCCAGGTGGTGCAGCCCATGCCGTAGGCGGCCTCCTTCAGCACCGGCGGCACGGTCTTGAACACGTCGACCGAGATCGCGGTGATGAAGGGCAGCACCATGATCGCAAGGATCAGCGCGGCGTTGAACAGGCTGAGATAGGACGGCGGGCCTGCGAACACCGCGCCCAGCACCGGGACGCCCTCGAAGATCCGGATCATGAAAGGCTGGAACGTGTTCGCCAGGAACGGGCCAAGCACGAAGAAGCCCCACATGCCGTAGATGATCGAGGGGATGCCGGCGAGCAGCTCGATCGCGATGCCGATCGGGCGGCGCAGCACTTGCGGGCAGAGCTCGGTGAGGAACACGGCGATGCCGATGCCGACCGGAATGGCGATCAGCATCGCGATGACCGAGGTGATCAGCGTGCCGTAGATCGGGCCGAGCGCGCCGAGCACCGGCGGATCGGCCGAGGGCGCCCAGCGCTGCGTCCAGAGGAAGGCGAAGCCGTATTCCTTCATCGCCGGCCAGGCGCCGACGATCAGCGACAGGATGATGCCGCCGAGGATCAACAGAACCGAAATCGCCGAGATGCGGGTGATCCAATAGAAGGTGAGGTCACCGAGCTTGAAGGCGCTGAGGGCCTTGGCGCGATCGTAAGGTCCCGCGGCTTCCATCACATCGCTCTGAACAGCCATGTCTGCCACGCCAATCCCCTCTTTAGTATGCAAAAGCCACGCAAACCGCTACGCCCCGAAGCGATCTTCACTGACGCATTTGGCCGGGCGTCGTCGTTCCAGCCACGCCCCTTGAGGCGCGAACCCCGGCCTCGATCCCGCGCTTGTTGCCGCGGTGATGGAGACCGGGTCTTGGTCGCTCGACCTGTGCCGCGATCGAGTCGGCACAGGTCCTGTCGCAGCGTCGGACTTAGCTCTTGATGTCCGAGGACCAGGTCTTCTCGATCAGCTTGACGACCGAGTCCGGCATCGGGATGTAGTCGAGCTCTTCGGCCGCCTTGCCACCCTTCTCGAAGGCGTACTTGAAGAACTTGAGCGCTTCCTGCGAGGCCGCCTTGTCGGTCGAGTCCTTGTGCATCAGGATGAAGGTCGCCGCGGTGATCGGCCAGGAGGCTTCGCCCGGCTGGTCGGTCAGGATCACGTAGTAGCCGGGAGCCTTGGCCCAGTCGGCGTTCGACGCCGCGGCCTGGAAGGCGGCGATGGTCGGCTGCACGGTCTTGCCGGCCTTGTTGACCAGCGCGGTGTAGGTCAGCTTGTTCTGCTTGGCGTAGGCATATTCGACATAGCCGATCGCGTTCTTGGTCTGGCTGATGTTGCCGGCAACGCCTTCGTTGCCCTTGGCGCCGACGCCGACCGGCCACTCGACCGCGGTGCCGGAACCGACCTTGGACTTCCAGTCGGCATTCGACTTGGAGAGATAGTCGGTGAAGTTGAAGGTGGTGCCCGAACCATCCGAACGGCGCACGACGGTGATCGCATCGCCCGGCAGGGTCAGCTTCGGGTTGAGCTTGGCGATCGCCGCGTCATTCCACTTGGTGATCTTGCCGAGATAGATGTCGCCGAGCACTTCGCCGGAGAGAACCAGCTCGCCCGACTTGACGCCCTCGACGTTCACGACCGGAACGATCGCGCCCATCACCATCGGCCACTGGACGAGGCCGTCCTTCTCGAGCTGCTCGGCCTTGAGCGGAGCGTCGGTGGCGCCGAAGGTCACGGTCTTGGCCTGGATCTGCTTGATGCCGGCGCCGGAACCGATCGACTGATAGTTCAGGCCATTGCCGGTATCCTTCTTGTAGGCGTCAGCCCACTTCGAATAGATCGGGAACGGAAACGTCGCGCCCGCGCCGGTAATATCGGCAGCGAAGGCCGACGTCGAAGCGGCGACCATGCCGGCTGCGACGATTGCTTTGATGAAATTCATGGGGTGGTCTCCATCCTGTGAGCGAAGCGCCGAATGCGCCCGATCGCGCTCACGCCGGTCCATCTAGGAGCGGTCGGTGCTGCTTTTACGAAGGTTGGATGACAGTTGGATGACAGCGTTAAGCAGCTGAAAACGCTTAGCTTTGGGTTGGTAACGGGGTCTTCGGCCGAGGAAAACAGGCGGTAAAAGCGGCGCCGTTCTTCGGCACGCTCTCGATCAAAAGGCGCCCGCGATGACGGTTAAGAATATGTTTCACCAGCGATAATCCGAGGCCCGTTCCGCCCTGGTTACGGCTGTCGCCGACGTCGACCCGGTAGAAGCGCTCGGTCAACCGCGGCAGGTGCTCCGGGGCGATGCCGGGGCCGAAATCCCGTACCATGACACGGATTTCGGGAGCCCCCTCGCCCGATGCGCCCGAAACGGCCTGATTCAGCGACACTATGACGCGGCCCCCGGAGGCACCGTATTTGAGGGCGTTCTCGATCAGGTTCTCGAACAGGCGGAGCAGTTCCTCGCGGTCGCCGGCAATCATGACCGGGGCCTGAGGCAGGTCGACCTCGATTTCGACCTGGCGCTCGCTGGCCAGTGCCTCGAGCCCGTCCGCGACCTGGCGGATGATCGGCACGACATCGATCGAGGCCTCGGGCCGCACATGGGCCGACAGCTCGACCCGCGACAGCGACAGCAAATCGTCGATCAGCCGCGCCATGCGGGTCGCCTGGGTGTGCATGATGCCGAGGAAACGCTCGCGCGCCCGCGCGTCCTCGCGCGCCGGCCCCTGCAGCGTGTCGATGAAGCCGGACAAGGCGGCGAGCGGCGTGCGCAGCTCGTGGCTGGCATTGGCGACGAAGTCGGCGCGCATCTCCTCGACCCGGCGCAGCGGCGTCAGGTCGTGGAAGGTCATCAGCATGCACTTCTCGGTGCCGCCGAACTGGGTCGGCACCGGCACCGGCGTGATCACCAGTTCCATCCAGCGATCGACCGGAACGTGGTCGGTGTAGGTGGCGCGGCGCGGCTCGGTGGTCGCGATCGCCTCGCGCAGCGCGGTGATGATCTCCGGCGAACGCAGGGCAAATTGCGCCAGTTCGTTCTTGCGCAGCGCGGGCGCGAGCTGCGCCGCGGCGGTGTTGAGATGGATGACGCGGCCGGCGCGATCGAGCAGCACGGCCGGGTCCGGCATGCCGGCGACGACCGCGCTGACGGCGGCGGCCTCGACCGGATTGACGCCGCGGACATCCTCGCGCGAGGTTCCGGCATCATGCAGCCGCCATGGCACCAGCGCCGCGGCCGCGATGCAGACGAACACGGCGCTGGCGCGCACCAGCGACAATTCGCCGAGCGCGACCACCACGCTCAAGGCCAGCGCCGCGGCAAGCAGGATCAGCGCGGAGTGGCGCAACCGGTCGGGCCAGGGCGAGAAGATTGAGGAAGATGAATCGTCAATTGCCATCGCGGCGGCTTTCATCCCGTCGGTTCATGTCTCGCCCAGGTGCGGTCACATCGACCTTCCCTCGGGAGGCATCGGGCCGCTTCATCAGACCCCGGAGTCACCGCGCTTGCGAACCAGAACCGCCTCATGGTGCGGCTCGGCGCGGGGACCCGAATCAGCCTGCGGCAGCCGTTTGAGTCGGGCGCCGACGATAACCTCCCGAAACGTCAGCAAGATTACAGATATGACGAACGGCGCAATATAGTAGAGCAGCCGGAACAGCAGCATACCGCCGAGCAGGTCCTCGCGGTCCATCTGCCAGAGGCCGACCAGCATGGCGGCGTCGAACACCCCGAGGCCGCCGGGGGAGTGGCTGGCGAAGCCGAGCAGGGTCGCCGACACGAAGATGACCGCGACCACGACGAAGCCGAGATTTGGCTCGTCCGGCACCAGCACGTACATCGCCAGCGCGCAGAAGCCGAGGTCGAGGATGCCGATCGCGATCTGCAGCAGCGTCAGCGGGCCGCCCGGCAGGGTCACCGTCCAGGGGCCGCGGCCGACCACCCGCGGCTGGGTCCAGACCCAGACCACATAGGCGACCAGCGCGGTGATGATCGCGAATGCCAGCGCCCGGTTGAGCCAGGGCGGCAGCTGGTCGATGTTGGCGGCGGCCTCCGGGTGGTAGGCGATGCCGAGCCCGAGCACGGCGGCATTGCCGAGCCAGAAGGTGAGCCCGGCGAGAAAGCAGATCTTGGCGACGTCGATCGCGTTCAACCCCCACGCCGAATAGATCCGGTAGCGCACCGCGCCGCCGGTGAAGACGCTGGCGCCGACATTGTGGCCGATCGAGTAGGAGGTGAAGGCCGCGAGCGCGTTGATGCGGTAAGGTACATGGGCGTGGCCGATCGCGCGCACCGCGAACAGATCGTAGAAGGTCAACGTGAAGTAGCCCGCCGCGACGAACAGTCCAGCCAAGGCAATCTGCCGCGGCTCGGTGCTCTTGATGGCCTCGAGCACCTCGTTGGTGTCGATGCCGCGCAGCATGTGATACAGGACGTAGCAGGCGATGCCGATGACGGCGATGCTGATGACAACACCCAGCCGATGCAGGATTTGCTTCTGGCGCAGAAACGCCATCGCCCTGCGTATTGCTTCCAGCATCTAGACCTCGAATTGCGATCCCGCGACGACGGCTCCCGGGCGAACTCCGCCGGCGCTTCGCTGTGCCCTGGCCCGTGTAGCGCGTTTTAAACCGGAGTGGAATTCGTCAAAAGACAATAAAACGCGCATCTTCAAGATATTAGGGATGATTCATGACAGCGGGTGCACAAATATGCGCGTTTCCCGCCGCCTTCGACAAGACTTGACATGCGCGTGCGGCAGTTAGCCCGCCGAACGGCTCGCAAGGCCATCCGGAAAACTACGGTGAAGCACCGGCCCGGCCGAATAGAGAATGATCTTCCGCTACCCGGCCGACACGCGCTTCGCTGATCATCGATCCCGCGCGGCCGTGACCGCGGCGACGATCTCGGCGGCATCGGGAAAATGTCCCTTGGCGCGCCTGGCGACCACCTCGTCGCCAAGCTTGACCTCGAAGATGCCGCCCTTGCCGGGGATCAGCGTCGCATCGACGCCAAGGCGCTCGCGCAACAGCGCCGCGGCCTCTTTCGCACGCTTCTCATAGCCGCACGGCCGGCAAAAGGTGATCGAGACATTCCTCATGTCACGCCCTCCGTGCTCTCATGCGGCATGGCGCTGCGCGGAGGCGGCCTCGACGCCGGCGATCCAGCCGGCCACAGAACGGCCGATCGTCTCCGGATGATCCTCCTGCAGATAGTGCGCGCCGGCGCCGAGTTGAATGACTGCGCAATGCCTGAGCGTCTT
The DNA here is from genome assembly GCF_023278185.1 of Bradyrhizobium elkanii USDA 76. Taxonomy (NCBI): domain Bacteria; kingdom Pseudomonadati; phylum Pseudomonadota; class Alphaproteobacteria; order Hyphomicrobiales; family Nitrobacteraceae; genus Bradyrhizobium; species Bradyrhizobium elkanii. Next base: position 8,290,784 of record NZ_CP066356.1, read on the forward strand.
GGCGAATTCGGCAGCAAAGGTCGGTGACACCAGCGCCCCGGGCGTGCCCACGAACAGCAGCTTCGGATAGGTCGATGCCGCGAGCGCCGCATGCGCCACCGTGAGCGCCTGCGCGACATCGGCCGGCTCGCCGGCGATCGGCAGTTCGCGCGGCAGCATCAAGGTCGGCTTGCGGCTCTCGCGCGTCGCAAACGGCGCGCGGTAGGCGGCCATCTCCTCCTCGCTGAGCGTGCGCAGGATCGAGCCGGGCAGCACGCGTTCGACGAACGCATTGTTGTCGAGGACCATCGCCTCGCCCACGCCCGGCGTACGGAATTTCCGGAACGTCTCCCGCGCGGCGTCGTGCTGGTGGAAGTCCGACCAATCGCGCATCGGGCGGATGAACTCCATGAAGGCGAGCCCGCGCACCAGTTGCGGACGGCGTGCCGCGAGGTGAAAGGCAAGCGCCGTGCCCCAGTCCTGGGCGACGAGATAGGCCGAGGCGATGCCGAGTTCGTCGATCAGCGCGTCGAGATAGTCCGCCTGGTCGAAGAAGCGATAGCCGATGTCGGGCTTGCCGGACTGGCCGTAGCCGATCAGGTCGGGCGCGATGCAGTGCCCGACAGGGGCGACCAGCGGCATGATATTGCGCCAGATGTAGGACGACGTCGGATTGCCGTGCAGGAACAGCACGTGCGGCGCGTCGCCGCGGCCGGTCTCGCAGTAGGCCATCGTAGACCCGAGCACGGCGCGATGATGCAGGCTGATATCGGCGGATATGGTCATGGCAACTCCTTGAACACGGTTTGGAATGCGATCGTCTTGAAGCGTGTCAGCGCAGCCTCGCTGCGTTCGACCTTCATGCGCAGCATCGCGCCCTGCCAGGATGCGAGCAGGAAATCGGCCAGCTGATCGGGATCGAAGTCGGCGGCGATCTCGCCGGTGGCCTGAGCCTCCGCGATGCACGCCGCAAACGGCGCGCGCCATTCCCGGAAGATGTCGTCGAGCTGCTCGCGCAGCATCTCGCTCGAGCCCGACGCCTCGAGGCTGAAATCGCCGATCAGGCAGCCTCGTGTGAAGCCGTCATGCGCGAGCTTGCCGGTGATCAGATCGAGATAGCTTCTCAGCCTTTCGCGCGGCGTCAGCGTCGTGTCGCCCAGCGCTTCGGCGACGAGGCCGCGGACATAAAGGAAGTAGCGGTCCAGCACCTCGGACGCGAACAGCTCCTTCGAGCGGAAATGGTTGGTGAAGGAGCCCTGCGGCGCGCCGGCGGCGGCGGTGACGTCACGCACGCTGGTGCCGTGATAGCCGGTCCGGAACATTTCCTTCAGGCCGGCGTCGAGGATGGCATCGCGGAGAGAGGGTTTTGGCATGGGCTAGATTTAATACGTACGTACGTATTAACGTCAAGCGCTAAAATGAACACGGCTCGCCCTGCGCTTGGCGACGCCGCTCAGGCCTGCCGGATCAAGAGGTTGCGGTCAGCTCGCGGGCTTGCTGCGCGAAACCACCCAGTCGCGCAGCCAGGAGCCGATCGCGCAGCCGACGAGATAGAGCGCGAACATGACCAGGAAGAGATCGAGCCAGTAGCCGAACCGGCCGGGCACGATCCGCGCGAACGACGTCGCCACCAGCGCGGCGGCGAGCAGCGCCAGCCAGCGCATCCAGACCTTCGAGACGCCCTGCGCCCGATGCACCACCGCGATCCAGCCCATGCAGAAGCCGAGCAGCGCCGCGCCGAGCAGCCAACCCCAGAAGAATGTCGCGAGCACGGTCATCGCTACTTCACCACGAATTCGATGCGGCGGTTCTGCGCCTTGCCGTCTTCACTCTCGTTGCCGGCCAGCGGCTGCGCACTGCCATAGCCGATCGGCGTGAAGCGGCTGGCAGGCAGACCGGCGCGCACGAGGTAGTCCACCACGGCCTGCGCGCGCCGCTCCGACAGCGCCTGGTTGGCGGCCTCCTCGCCGTCGCTGTCGGTATGGCCGGCGATCTCGATCGTCGCATTGGGACAGCGCAGCGCGGTCTCGATCAGGCGGTCGAGCAGGCCGGCGGAATCCGGCACGATGTCGGCCTTCCCCGACTCGAAGCGGATCTTGCCCTTTGAGAGGATTTCGGAAAACAGCTGCTGGCACACCGTGGGATCGACCGGGGCCGCCGCCGGCTTGACCGTGACCTCGGCCTTGTACTGCCAGCCCTGCGGAAAATCCTTGCCGAGCCCGTCGCGGATCTGGCCGGCGGCGGCATCGTAGAGCGCATCGCCCGACAGCTTCACCTCGCGGTCCGATACCACCAGCGTTCCGGTCGACAGCCGCGACAGTGCGCCGAGCGCCGGCACCACCGCGGCGGCGAAACCCGACGGCGCGCCGATGCTGGCCTTGAGATTGTCGACCACCTTCTCGCTGAAGAACTTGCGGCCGGCGGCCGCGACCAGCGCGGCATGCACGTTGTTGTCGGGGACGTAGCCGGTCAGCGTCAGCGTCACCGCGACCGGGTCCTTGTAGGCCTGGAACACGTAAGGCGGCGCCTTGATGTCGTTGGCGGCGATCGAATAGCCTTCCGGCAGGTTCTTCAGCGCCGCAGCGACCGCTTCGCGTCCGCCGAGCTCGCGCGCCATGCCGACGAGGGCAACCTTGTTGTCGGTCAGCGTGATCTTGCCTTCCTTCAGCTTGCCGATCTGGTCGAGCAACAGCAGCGCCGCCGCGTCGAACCGCGACGGCGCGCCGCGGGCGAGCACCATCTGATCCACCACCTCGACACCGCCGAGGCTGGCCTTCGCGGCCTCGGTCAATTTGCCTTTACTCGACGGCAGCGGCGCATTTCCGCCAAGCGTGACCCGCACCACGTCGCGTTCGGCGGACCAGACAAAGGGCTTGGCTTCGGGAACAAGGCGGGTCTCGTCGTTGACCAGCCGCACGCCAGGCACGGCTTCGACCGACGCCACCGCGCTGAGACGGCCGTCCTCGGAGAAGGCGTTGGCCGCGAACGTCACATCGCGGCCGTCGACGCTGATGCGGCGCTTGTCGAGAACGGTGTCCTTCAGTGCGGCATTCGAGCGCGCGGCAAGGTCCGCTTCGACCGTTGCGGTGCTCGTCCAGGCCGCAATACCCCAAAACACGACCAGTGGAATCACCCCCGGCCACCACTTGCTACTCCACTTGAAAAGTCCGTGCATTCAGCGTCCTGCGGGGTCGGGAACCAGAGAGAAAACAAACCCTTGGCTGACTGTCAAACCCCAAATGACGCGCCATGGCGGGGGCGCCATGTCGGACCGGGATAACAGTTTCTTCAGTGGTCTTTCGCTAAGTTTGCCGCGGAATGCAAATCGGCCGGCCAGCGCCCTCATGAAACAACTCCGCAACACCGTGATCCGTGCCGGCATGGAGGCGTTGTATTTCTCGGGTGCGCATATCCTGCTGCGGCCGATCTTCGCCGGCGTCGGTGCCATCTTCATGCTGCATCACGTCCGCCCGCGGCGCGGCGATGCGTTCCAGCCGAACCATCATCTCGAGGTCACGCCGGACTTCCTGCGCGCGATGCTGACGCATCTGCGCGCGCTCGACGTCGACGTGATCAGCATCGACGAGGCGCATCGCCGTCTCAGCGAACGGAATTTCGCGCGCCGCTTCGCCTGCTTTACCTTCGACGACGGCTATCGCGACAACCGCGACTTCGCACTGCCTGTGATGCGCGAGTTCGGCGCCCCGTTCACGGTCTATGTCGCGAGCGATTTCGCCGAGGGCTGCGGCAGATTGTGGTGGATCGCGCTGGAGCGGGTGATCGCGGCCGCGTCCACGATCGAGGTGCCGATCGACGGCGCCATGACGGGGATCGACACCGCGACACCGCAGGCCAAGCGTACTGCTTTCGGCCGCATGCACGACTGGCTGCGTTCACTGCCCGGCGAGCAGGAGATGCAGGCCGAGATCTCCGCGCTGTGCGCCCGTCACGGCGTCGACGAGACCGGCATCGCGCGCGAGCTCTGCATGTCCTGGGACGAGTTGCGCGGCTTTGCCGGCGATCCGCTGGTCACGATCGGCGCGCACACCATCACCCATTGCAATCTCGCCAAGCAGAGCGAGACGATCGCATCGTTCGAGCTCGCGACCAGCCGGGCGCGGATCGAGGATGCGCTGCAGCGGCCGGCGCTGCATCTCGCCTATCCCTATGGTGACCGGATCGCCGCCGGGCAGCGTGAATTCGCCCTCGCCCGGTCGATCGGCTTTCGGACCGCGGTGACGACGCGGCCGGGCATGCTGTTTCCCGAAAGCGCCGACCATCTGACCGCCTTGCAGCGGGTCTCGCTGAACGGCAATTACCAGGACGCGCGCCTGCTGCCGGTGCTGACATCAGGCGCCGCCACCGCCGTATGGAACGGCTTTCGCCGCATCGACGCGGCGTGATCCGCCTTCCGTAGCCCGGATGCAGCGAAGCGCAATCCGGGGCAATCGTGTCCGCGGATAGCATTTTCCCGGATTTCGCCCCGCTGCATCCGGGCTACGGGCAGCTTCCCTCTCCTTGACTCGATCCCCGGCCGCGCCCAGAACCACTGGCAACGCAATGGAGGAGCGCATGTTCAAGGATCTGTTCTCGCTGAAGGGCCGCGTCGCATTGGTGACCGGAGGATCGCGCGGCATCGGCAAGATGATCGCGGCCGGCTTCCTCGCGCAGGGTGCCGCCAGGGTCTATATCACCGCGCGCAAGGCAGGTCCCTGCGAGGCGACCGCGCAGGAGCTGTCCGCCGCCTATGACGGCGAATGCATCGCGCTGCCGATCGACATCTCGACCGTCGAGGGCTGCGAGAAGCTCGCGGGCGAAATCATCAAGCGCGAGCCGAAGCTCGACATTCTCGTCAACAATGCCGGCGCGGCCTGGGGCGCGGATTTCGACGAATTTCCGGAGAGCGGCTGGGACAAGGTGATGGACCTCAACGTCAAGTCGATCTTCTTCCTGACCAAGGCGCTGGCCAAGCCGCTGCGCGCGGCGGCGACGCACGACAAGCCGGGCAAGGTGATCAACATCGCCTCGATCGACGGCATTTTCGTCAACCCGATGGAGACCTATTCCTATGCCGCCAGCAAGGCCGCGGTGATCCATCTGACGCGCCGCATGGCGACCCGCCTGATCAAGGACAACATCAACGTCACCGCGATCGCGCCCGGCGCCTTCAAGTCGGACATGAACCGCGCCGCGCGCGACCACGCCGACGAAGTCGCCAAGCGCGTGCCGGCGAAGCGCGTCGGCAGCGACGAGGACATGGCGGGCACCGCGATCTACCTCGCCTCGCGCGCCGGCGACTATGTGGTGGGCACTACCATCGCGGTCGATGGCGGCGTGGTCTACGCGACCGCGGGGCTGGAGATCGCGGGGTAAGCGCGACGGAAGCGCCCCCCTCGCCCCGCTCTTGCGGGGAGAGGGCTGGGGTGAGGGGCTGTCTCCACACAACTCGGCGGCAATTGAACTCGCTGAAGCTCCCCCTCGCCCGGAACACATCTAGCGATGCGTTCCGACCTCTCCCGCACGCGGGGCGAGGTAAAGCGGGGTCCGTTGCGCGGTTCGAAGTCGCGTCATCCCGCGCTAGCGAACTCTCAAAAAGAAAAGGGGCAAGCCAGGACCTTCTCGGCTTACCCCTTTTCGGCCCCTCCGGGAGGAGAGGAACTGCTAGCTGACGATCAGCTCTCGATCCTCACATATTCGAAGTCGCCGGGCTTGTTGTCGATGCCGACCTTGGGCGGCGAGATCCAGGAGGCGAACTGGCCGGGTTCGGTCACCGGCTTCATCAGCGAGGCGATGAAGTCGCCGTCCGCGGTCGACGGCAGCCAGTCGTTCTTGCGCTTGGCCCAGGTGGCGTCGTCGATCAAGAGGCCATCGGGCGTCGCATGGACGTCCTTGAACTCGCCGATCTGGCGGTGGAAGGCGGTGTTCGGCACCGCCAGCTTGTAGTCGATGCCCGCGGTCGAGATCACCTTGTTCCAGCGCAGCATGCCCTTGACGCAATCCTGCGTGTAGTCGTCGCGCAGCCGCATGTTGAGCGCGGTCAGCGCCGGCTCGTCGACCATCTTGATCTGGCCGTCCACCATCTTCATGACCGGATAGGTCGAGCTCTTGAGCTGGTGGTCGTCGTCGATCGTGGTCTCCTTGTAGCGGCCCTTGATGCCGGCGTTGAAGGCATTGGCCGCGTTGGTCGACACTTCCGAGCCGAACAGGTCGAGCGACAGCGAATAGTGCAGGTTCAGCTTCTTCTGGATGGTCGGCAGGTCGATCACGCCAAGCGCGCGGACCTTGGCAATGTCGTTCGGATCGGTGATGCCGGCTTCCTTCATCGCATCGCAGGTGCGCTGCACGACGCGGGTGATGCCGGTCTCGCCGACGAACATGTGGTGGGCTTCCTCGGTCAGCATGAAGCGGCAGGTGCGCGACAGCGGATCGAAGCCCGACTGCGCCAGCGAATGCAGCTGCATCTTGCCGTCACGGTCGGTGAAGTAGGTGAACATGAAGAACGACAGCCAGTCCGGCGTCGCCTCGTTGAAGGCCCCCAACATGCGCGGGCTGTCCGCGTCGCCCGAGCGGCGGCGCAACAAATCATCCGCCTCCTCGCGGCCGTCGCGGCCGAAATACTTCTGCAGCAGATAAACCATCGCCCAGAGATGGCGGCCTTCCTCGACATTGACCTGGAACAGATTGCGCATGTCGTAGAGCGACGGCGCGGTCTTGCCGAGGTGGCGCTGCTGCTCGACCGAGGCCGGCTCCGTGTCGCCCTGGATCACGATCAGGCGGCGCAGCATCGCGCGGTGCTCGCCGGGGACTTCCTGCCAGGCCGGCTTGCCGTAGTCTTCGCCGAACGGGATGACGCGGTTCTCTTCCTGCGGCGCAAGGAGAATGCCCCAGCGATATTCGGGCATCCGCACGTAATCGAACTTGGCCCAGCCGCGCGGATCGACCGAATAGGCGGTGCGCAGATAGACCAGCGACTCCTGGAAGCCCTCGGGGCCCATGTCGCTCCACCAGTCCATGTAGCCGGGGTGCCAGCCCTCCAGCGCCTTGAGCACCTGGCGGTCCTCGGCGAGATTCACGTTGTTCGGAATCTTGGTCGAGTAATCGACGTTCATGATGTTCATGTTCATGGCAGCCTCCTTTTCATCCTGGCTCGCATCTTGCTCCGCCGTCATCCTGAGGAGCGCGCTCGCGCTCGCACCTCCAGCGACAATGGCGAAGCCATTGCGCGGGGATGACGGCGGTGTTTGCTCTAAACCCTCGTCATGTCGAATTGCGCCTTCTGGCCGGTGCCGTAGCGGCGCAGTGCGCCGTCCTCACCGACCGCGTTCGGCCGCTGGAAGATCCAGTTCTGCCACGCGGTGAGGCGGGAGAAGATCTTCGATTCCATGGTCTCGGGACCGACGAAGCGCAGATTGGCTTCCATGCCGGTGAGGCCGTCGGGCGAGAACGAGGTGCGCTCCTCGAAGAACACACGGACCTCGTCGTCCCAGTCGATGTCGTCGAGCGCGAAGGTGACGAGGCCGAGCTCCTCGGCCTCCTCTGCGTCGAGCGCCTTGCCGATCGCGCCTTGCGCGCGCTCGATATCCGACGGGTCGGCCTGGAAGCGCGATTGCAGCCGGGTCAGGCCGTGGCTCATCGGATAGGGCCCGAAATTCATCGCCGTCAGCTCGATCGCCGGTGGCGGACGGTTGTCGCCCTGCTTCTGGCCGATCAGCATGTAGGAGCGGTCGGCGGCGAACACGAGCTCGGCCAGCGTGCCGACGAAGCAGGAGCCGGGCTCGACCAGCGTCACCAGCGTGCGCGAGGTGACGTCGATGCGCTTGAGCACGCGCTTCCAGTAATGCCTGATCTCGTTGACCAGCCAGTGCGCCTTGTTGGCCTCCAGGAACGCGTCATAGGACACGACATTGGCGCGGTCGCCATGGCTCTTGAACACCAGCATCGCGATCTCGAGCTCGTTGATGCGCAGATGCAGGATCGCATCATCAAGTTCACGCGCGACCTGCAGCGGCCAGAACGCAGCGCCCTGCGCGATCATGCCGTCGATGCCGGCGGGCGCTGCGGTCTCCGGCGCCTTGATCGAGATGGTGGCGATGCGCGCTGCGCGATCGATGTCGACGCTGACGAAGCCGTAGCGGATCGCGCTGTCGTCGATGGTCCGCGTCAGCGGCGCCAGCGCAATGCCTTTGCCGGTGCCGTTGCGCTTCGACCTCGCGGCGAATTCCTTGACGCGCTCGGCCAGCTTGCCCTCAAGCTTGGAGTTCGGCGCAATCTCGTCGACCAGGCGCCAGGAGACGGCGCGCTTGCCCTTGATGCCTTCCTCGATGGTACAGAAGAAATCGGCGTGGTCGCGGCGCACCTTGCGCTTGTCGACGACGCGCGTGAGCCCGCCGGTGCCCGGCAGCACCGCGAGCAGCGGCACTTCCGGCAGTGCGACGGCGGCAGCGCCGTCGTCGGCCATCATGATGTGGTCGGTGGCGAGCGCGAGCTCATAGCCGCCGCCGGCCGCGGTGCCGTTGACGACAGTGATGAAGCTCTGACCGGAATTCTCGCTGGAGTCTTCGAGGCCGTTGCGGGTCTCGTTGGTGAATTTGCAGAAGTTGACCTTGTGGGCGTGGGTCGAGCCCGCCAGCATGCGGATGTTGGCGCCGGCGCAGAACACGCGGTTCTTGCCCGAGCGCATCACCACGACCTTCACCTCGGGATGCTCGAAGCGCAGCCGCTGCACGGCGTCCGCAAGCTCGATGTCGACGCCGAGATCGTAGGAATTCAGCTTGAGCTGGTAGCCCTCGAACAGGCCGGCGTTCTCGTCGACGTCCATGGTCAGCGTCGCGACGTCGCCGGCGACGTCGAGCTTCCAGTGCCGGTAGCGCGACGGGTCGGTCTGGAAGTCGATGTACTTCGCCCCGCCTGCAAGGACGCGATCGTCACCAGCCATGGGCCACCCTTATCTGTTGTCTTGCCGTTGTTCGTTTGAAGGTTCGTCGTCGAGGTCTTCATGCACAATAATGCATGTTTTGGATCCGGTCTAGTTTAAAACGCAAAAACATGCATTTTTTTTCATGTTCGCAAAATTCACTCGCTCGGCCAATGACCTGGCATCGGCACCAAAGGTCAGGCGGCCAGTGCCGGGTCGTCGCGCAGCGCCGCGCCGGCGAATTCGGTGACCGCCTCGAGCGTCACTGCGGGCGCCTCGCGATGCGGCGAGTGGCCGGCGCCAGCGATGGCCACGACGTCGACCGGGCAGTAGCACTCCTCCTGGGCGATCTCGACCTGGCGCATCGTGCCGTACTGGTCGGCCGCGCCCTGCACGATCAGCACCGGCACGCGGATATAGGCGAGATAGTCGGAGATATCCCAGTCGCGGAATGCCGGATCGAGCCAGGCACCGTTCCAGCCATAAAAGGCGTTGTCGACGTCCTTGTGCCAGCGCGCCAGCTTCTCCTTCAGATTGGTGGTCTCATACGCCGTCTTGATCTCGGCGATCGACGTCACCGAAATGTCCTCGACGATGAAGTGCGGCGCGAGCAGCGCAAGGCCGTGCAGGCGATGATCCTGATGCGCGCCGGCATAGATCGCCGCAATCGACGCGCCGTCGGAATGGCCGAGCAGCAAGCCGCGGCGGAAGCCGATCCGATCGAGCAGCTTCGGCAGCACGTCGAGCGCCTCGCGATGCATGTAGTCGACCGGACGCGGCAGCTTCGCCGGCGTTGATGCGCCATATCCTGCGCGCGAATAGGCGAACACGCCGGCGCCGGTCGCCGCCTGCAGCTTCTCGGGGAAGTCGCCCCACAGCCCGACCGAGCCGAGGCCTTCGTGCAGCATCACGATGGTCGGCGCCGCGTCCGGCGAGGGACCGATCATGCGGTATTCGAGCTCGGCGCCGTCGATGCTGAGGAAGCGTGAGGGTGTTAGGTTTTGCATGCTGGAACCTTCCTCATCGTCGTCCCGGCGAAGGCCGGGATCCATAACCACAGGCGTTAGTTGTTGCGCAAAGCCGTTGAACAGCGTCTCTCGAAACGAAGGCCGCGGCGTATGGGTCCCGGCCTTCGCCGGGACGACGCGAGGAGCTAGTGCTCGTGTTCCCGCAACTTGAATCGCTGGATCTTCCCGGTCGCCGTCTTCGGCAGATTGTCGACCACATCGATCCAGCGCGGATATTTCCACGGGCCGATCTTCTGCTTGACGTGTTCCTTCAGCGCCTCGTGCAGGCCGGCGGCCGAGCTTTCGGGCCGCAGCACCACATAGGCCTTCGGCTTCAGCAGGCCTTCCGGATCGGCTTCCGGCACCACGGCGGCTTCCAGCACCGCAGGATGGGTGATCAGCGCGCTCTCGACCTCGAACGGCGAGACCCAGATGCCCGAGACCTTGAACATGTCGTCGGCGCGGCCGCAGAAGGTGTAACGGCCGTCGGCATCGCGTGTGTACTTGTCGCCGGTGCGGGTCCACGCGCCCTCGAAGGTGGCGCGGCTCTTGGCGCGCTGATTCCAGTAGCTCTCGCCGGCCGAGGGCGCATCGACCAGCAGCTCGCCGACCTCGCCGTCCGCGACGTCGGCACCAAGCTCGTTGACCAGCCGCACCTTGTAGCCGGGCACCGGACGGCCGGACGAGCCGTATTTGATGTCGCCGGGCGCGTTCGACAGAAAGATGTGCAACAGCTCGGTCGAGCCGACGCCGTCGAGGATGTCGACGCCGAACCGCGCGCGCCAGGCATTGCCGACCGATTCCGGCAGTGCCTCGCCGGCCGAGGTGCAGACGCGCAGGCGATTGCCCGCGGCTTGCGCCTTCATCGCCTCGTCGTTGAGCATCGCCGCAAACAGCGTCGGCACGCCGAAGAAGATGCTGGGATGATATTTGTTCATCAGCGCGAACATCACCGCCGGCGTCGGCCGCTCGAAATTTAGCACCGTCGAGGCGCCGACCGACATCGGGAAGGTCAGCGCATTGCCGAGCCCGTAGGCGAAGAACAGCTTTGCCGCCGAGAGGCCGACATCATCCTCGCGGATCCCGAGCACCTGCTTGGCGTAGGTTTCCGCGGTGGCCGCGAGATTGGAATGCAGATGGCGCACGCCCTTCGGCATGCCGGTCGAGCCCGACGAATAGAGCCAGAATGCCGGCTCATCGGCATGGGTCGGCGCGGTGGCGAACACGTCGCTCTCGCGCGCGATCTCGTCGGACAACTTGTTGTGGCCGTGCGCATCCTTGCCGGAGACCACGACATGCTCGAGGTCGGGCATCCGCGCGATGATGTCCTTCACGACCGGCAGCAGCGCCTCCGACACGAACAGCACGCGGGCTCGGCAATCACCGAGGATGTAGGCGTATTGCTCGGCGGTCAGCAGCGTGTTGAGCGGCACCGGCACCACGCCGGCGCGGATCGCGCCCAGAAACACGATCGGGAAATCGACCGTGTCCAGCATGATCATGGCGACCCGCTCCTCACGGCGGACGCCGAGCCGGCGCAGCATGTTGCCGACGCGGCGGGTCTGCTGCTGCAACTGGCCATAGGTGATTCGCGACACCGTATCGTCGAACACGACCTTGTCGCCGCGGCCTTCATCGACGTTGCGGTCGAGCAGCCAGGAGACCGCGTTGTAAGTCATGCTCCGCTCCTCGCACCCGGACGTGCCACGCTTCCCTCTCCTGTGAATTTAAGAATTATAATTCATACAAAGCCACTACGTTGGCTTGCTGTCAATCCTTGTCGGCACTATGTTTCCTAGAACCTCGGTCTGATTCAGTCAGGACCGCGCGTCGCACAGGGATCATGACCGCAGCCAACGACCCGGAAACCGACTTCCTCGAACAGCTCGGCCAGCGCGTGCGCACCATGCGCGCCCTGCGCGGCATGTCGCGCAAGGTGCTCGCCAAGGTTTCCGGCATTTCCGAACGCTACATCGCCCAGCTCGAAAGCGGCAAAGGCAATGTCTCGATCGTGCTGCTGCGCCGTGTCGCAGGCGCGATGGGCGCGCATCTCGAGGACCTGATCCCCTCCAGCGAGCCCGTGCCGGACTGGGCCGTGATCCGCGACCTCCTCCGCAAGGCATCGCCGAACCAGATCGCGCAGGCCAAGGACATGCTGGCCGGCAGCAGCCCGCTGGCGCCACGCCGCGCCTCCTTCTCCGGGATCGCGCTGATCGGCCTGCGCGGCGCCGGCAAGACCACGCTCGGGCGGATGCTGGCGAAGAAGATCGGCTGGAGCTTTGTCGAGCTCAACAAGGAGATCGAGGCGCAGAACGGCCTCTCGGTTGCCGAGATCATCGCGCTGTACGGCCAGGAAGGCTTTCGCCGCATGGAGCAGGCCGCGCTGACGCAGCTGCTGGCGCGGAAGGAATTGATGGTGCTGGCGACCGGCGGCGGCATCGTCTCCGAGGCGCTGACCTTCGACCTCATCCTGTCGTCGTTCTACACGATCTGGCTGAAGGCCGAGCCGGAAGAGCACATGGCCCGCGTCCGCCGCCAGGGCGATCTGCGCCCGATGGCCGACGACCGCTCGGCGATGGCGGAATTGCGCAACATCCTGGTCAGCCGCGAGCCGCTCTACGCCCGCGCATCCGCGGTGGTCGACACCGCCGGGCTTTCGGTCGACGCCGCCGCCGCGCGGCTGATCGATTCGGTGCGGCCGGTGCTGCAGAACGAGGCGCGCTCGTTCGGCCTGCGCAGCGTGGCGCTGTAAGCGGACAACCACTACCGCGTCACAACCGCTTCATCCCCTCATCCTGAGGAGCTTGCGCAGCAAGCGTCTCGAAGGACGAGGCCACTAGCCGGGCCTCATGGTTCGAGACGCGCTTCGCGCTCCTCACCATGAGGGATCTCCAACGCAATGGACCTACAGCAGCCGGCTCTTCACATCCTCAGCGCCCTCGCGCAGCAACGGCAGGAAGCGGTCGATCAATTCCTTGGCCGGCACACGATCGACATGCGCGCCCATGTTGATCGCGGCGACGATGGTGCCGTCGTAGCGGTGCACCGGCACCGAGATCGAGCGGAAATGCGGCTCGGCCTCGCGATCGACCAGTGAATAGCCCTGCGCGCGATCGGCGATGATGGTGGCGAGCAGCTTCTTCGGATCGGTGACGGTCTGCGACGTCACCGGATCGCGGCGCATCGCCTTCAGCCGCGCCGCGAGCTCGGCATCGGTGAGCCGGCCGAGCATCGCGCGGCCGACCGAGGTGCAGAACGCCGGCAGCCGATAGCCGATGTCGAGGCCGGCGGAGAACACCCGGGTCGGGCTCGAGCGCGCCACGAACACCACGTCGTCGCCGTCGAGCAAGGCCAGCGAGGCGATCTCCTGCGCTGCGGTCGCGATGCGGTCGAGCACCGGCTGCAACACCGTCACCACCTGGTTGGATTGCAGGAACGAGCCCGCCAGCGTCAGCACATGCGGCGTCAAGGTGAACAGCTTGCCGTCGGTGGCAACGAAGCCGCCATGCGCGAGCGTGAACAGGATGCGGCGCGCGGTGGCGCGCGGCAGATCGGCGGCACGCGCCAGATCGCTCAGCGTTGCCGGGCCAGACACGGTGCCGAACACCTGCAGCAGGCGCAGGCCGCGATCGAGCGCCTCGACGAAATCGGTGGCGCGCTCGTCCTGGTCGGTCCGTTTCAGCTTGGGCATGAGGCTCGGCTTTTGAACGGTTCAAAAATTGCGCTTGCTGTCCGAAACAGACATGGCATAATTCGCACATTCGTTCAATAGGCGAACAAATCCAAGTCCGGGAGACGCCGCCATGATGAGCCAGGAAGCGAACGATCTGATCACCCGCACCGGGCGCAAGGACCCCTGCGGCAAGCTGATGCGGAGCTACTGGCAGCCGGCGGCGCTGGTGGATGAATTGGACGGGCCGCGCCCGGTACGGCCGGTCCGGCTGCTCGGCGAAAATCTGGTGCTGTTCCGCGGCGAGGACGGAAGCTACGGGCTGATCGATCGCCACTGCGCGCATCGCGGCGCCGACCTCGCCTTCGGCCGGCTGGAGAATGGCGGGCTGCGCTGCGCCTTCCATGGCTGGCTGTTCGATACGAGCGGCCAGTGCATCGAGACGCCGGCGGAGCCGGCCGGCTCGCAGCTCTGCAAGGGCATCAAACAGCGCTCCTATCCCGTGGTCGAGAAGAGCGGCATCCTGTGGGCTTATCTGGGCGAAGGCGCCCCGCCCGCCTTTCCGGAGCTCGACTGCTTCGTCGCGCCCGGCAGCCACACGTTCGCGTTCAAGGGCCACATGAACTGCAACTGGCTGCAGGCGCTCGAGGTCGGCATCGATCCGGCGCACGCCTCCTACCTGCATCGCTTCTTCGAGGACGAGGACACCTCGGCGGCGTACGGCAAGCAATTCCGCGGCGCCTCGGCCGGCAGCGACATGCCGATGACCAAGATCCTGCGCGAATACGACCGGCCGATCATCAATGTCGAGCACACCGAATACGGCCTGCGCCTGATTGCGCTGCGCGAGCTCGACGCGGAGCGCACCCATGTGCGCGTCACCAACCAGCTGTTCCCGCACGGCTTCGTCATCCCGATGTCGACCGAGATGACGATCACGCAGTGGCACGTGCCGGTCGACGACGAGAATTGCTACTGGTATGCGATCTTCACCAGCTACGCGGCCCCGGTCGACAAGCAGAAGATGCGCGACCAGCGGCTCGAGCTCTATACGCTGCCCGACTACAAGTCGCGCAAGAACAAGAGCAACGATTACGGCTTCGATCCGCACGAGCAGGCGACCGAGACCTATACCGGCATGGGCACCGACATCAACGTGCACGACCAGTGGGCGGTGGAATCGATGGGCCCGATCCAGGACCGCACCAACGAGCATCTCGGCCAGAGCGACAAGGCGATCGTGCAGTACCGCCGCCTGCTGCGGCAGGAGATCGAGAAGGTTGCTGGCGGCGAGAAGCCGATGCTGTTCCTCGACGAGGCCTCCGCGCGCAGCATCCAGGGCCCGGCCACGATGGACGGCATCGGGCCGACCCAGGGCTGGGAGCTCTACTGGATGGAGGTCGACGTCAAGCGCCGCCGCGGCGCGCCGTGGGCCGCTCCCGTGCCGCGCGAGATCGCCGGCAAGGTGCATCATCTGACGGCGGCGGAGTGATGATGGTTTCGGTGACGCGGCACGATATCCTTCACCTCGCCCCGCTTGCGGGGAGAGGTCGGATCGCGTCAGCGATCCGGGTGAGGGGGTACAGGTCTATCGATAGATCGAATCGGCGGAGAGAGTTCCTCACCCCGACCCTCTCAGGGCGAGCTTTGCTCGTCGCGGCCCCGCGAAGAGCGAGGCGAGGGAGAAACAAAGGAGTGATGCGGTGAGTTTCGTCGAGCGTCACGGCCTGTGGTCGGATGAGCAGAAGGAGGCCGCACAGCGCCTCCGCCGCCTCGTCGAGGAGACGAACCTCGAAGTCATCCGCCTGTCGTTCCCCGACCAGCACGGCATCCTGCGCGGCAAGACGCTGATCGCCGGCGAAGCGGTGCGCTCGCTCGAGGGCGGCTGCTCCATCACCACGACGATGCTCGCCAAGGACACCTCGCACAAGACGGTGTTTCCGGTGTTCACATCAGGCGGCGGCTTCGGCATGAAGGAGATGGAGGGCGCGGCCGACGTGCTGATGGTCGCCGACCCCACCACGTTCCGCGTGCTGCCCTGGGCGCAAAACACCGGCTGGCTGCTCTGCGACCTCTATTTCAGCGACGGCCGGCCGGTGCCGTTCGCGACCCGCAACCTCTATCGCAAGGTGCTCGATCAGCTCGGCGGCCGCGGCTACGATTTCGTCGCCGGCCTCGAGGTCGAATTCCATCTGTTCAAGCTCGACGACGCCCACATGGCGCCGGAGGATGCCGGCCAGCCCGGCCGGCCGCCGTCGGTCAGCCTGCTGTCGCACGGCTATCAATACCTCACCGAGCAGCGCTACGATCTGATGGAGCCGGCGCTCGAGATCATCCGCCGCGACGTCCTCGCGCTCGGCCTGCCCTTGCGCTCGGTCGAGGTCGAGTTCGGCCCCAGCCAGTGCGAATTCACCTTCGCACCCACCGTGGGACTCGAGCCGGCCGATACCATGGTGCTGTTCCGCTCGGCGGTGAAGCAGATCGCGCGCCGCCACGGCTATCACGCGACCTTCATGTGCCGGCCGAAACTGCCGAACGTGTTCGCGAGCGGCTGGCACCTGCACCAGTCGCTGGTGTCGCGCGGGAGTGGCGAGAACGTCTTCATGGCCAAGGAGACGGGCGAGCCGCTCAGCGCGCTCGGCCGCGCCTGGCTGGCGGGTCTGATTGAGCACGCCCGGGCCTCGACAGTGTTCACGACGCCGACCATCAACGGCTACAAACGCTACCGCTCCTATTCGCTGGCGCCGGACCGCGCGATCTGGGGCCGCGACAACCGCGGCGTGATGATCCGCGTGCTCGGCGGCACGAATGATCCGGCAACCCGGCTGGAGAACCGGATCGGCGAGCCGGCGGCGAATCCGTATCTCTATATGGCTTCGCAAATTCTTTCCGGCCTCGATGGCGTCGATCGCAAGCTCGATCCAGGTCCATCCGCCGACACGCCCTACGAGACCAAAGCCGCGCTGCTGCCGAAGTCGCTGCGCGAGGCTGTGTTCGCGCTCAACGACGATCCGTTCTTCCGCCAGGCGCTCGGGCCGGAGTTCGTGGACTATTACGTCTTCATCAAGAACGCGGAGATCGAACGCTTCCAGGCCGAGGTGTCGGACTGGGAGCACCGCGAATATTTCGAGATGTTTTGACCTCGCCGCGGCACCACCCTTGGACCCGTCACCCTGAGGAGCGCGAAGCGCGTCTCGAAGGGTCGACGGCCACCAGCCGGGCCGTGCATCCTTCGAGACGCGCGAAGACGCGCTCCTCAGGATGACGGGGATGGAGTGAGCGCACCTGCTCCCGCCTCAAATCCCCAGATACTTGTGCTGCAGATCCGGCTCGGCGATCAGCTGCTCGCTCGTCCCGCTCCACACCGTCTTGCCGCGCTCGATGATGTAGTGGCGATCGGCGATGCGGGCGAGGTTGCCGACATTCTTGTCGATCACCAGCACCGACTGCCCGCGTCCCTTCAGCATCGACAGGCAGCTCCAGATCTCGTCGCGGATCAGAGGCGCAAGGCCTTCGGTCGCCTCGTCGAGGATCAGCAGCTTCGGGTTGGTCATCAGCGCGCGGCCGATCGCGAGCATCTGCTGCTCGCCGCCCGACAGCGTGACGCCCATATTGCCCGTGCGTTCGGCGAGCCGCGGAAACAGCGCGTGGATCTTGTCGATGGTCCACGGATCGGAGGCACCGAGGCGATTGCCTGACGCGGCGACGAGATTTTCGCGCACCGTGAGGTTGGGGAAGATCTGGCGGCCTTCCGGCACCAGGCCGATCCCGAGCTTTGCGATCTTGTAGGACGGCAGGCCGCGCACCGCCTCGCCGGCGAAGCGGATGGCACCCGATCGCGCCGGCGTCAGGCCCATGATCGAGCGGATCGTCGTGGTCTTGCCCATGCCGTTGCGGCCCATCAGCGCGACCATCTCGCCCGACTTGATCTTGAGCGACAGGCCGAACAGCACCTGGCTCAAGCCATAGCAAGTCTCGATGCCATCCACTTCAAGCAGTGTCTCAGCCATGGCGCGTCACCGCATGCTGTTCGCCGAGATAGGCGCGCTTGACCTCGTCGTGCTTGCGGATCGCGTCCGGCACGTCGCAGGCGATGACGCGGCCATAGACCAGCACCGTGATGCGGTCGGCCAGCGCGAACACCGCCTCCATGTCGTGCTCGACCAGCACGATGGTGACTTCCTTGCGCAGCTCCTTCAGCAGCGCGACCATCCGCGCCGATTCGGTGACGCCGAGCCCGGCCATCGGCTCGTCCAGCAGCAACAGTTGCGGCCTGGTGGCAAGCGCGACCGCGAGTTCGAGTTCGCGCTGCTCGCCGTGGCTCAATTGCGAGACCACGATATCGGCGCGCGCGCCGAGGCCGACGCGCTCCAGCGCCGCACGCGCGGACTCGCGCAGATGCCGTTCCTTGCGCGCATTGCCCCAGAAGCGGAACGAGTGGCCGTCATGCGCCTGCGCCGCCAGCGCGACATTGTCGATCGCGGAAAAATCCTTCAGCAGCGAGGTGATCTGGAACGAGCGCGCCAGCCCGAGCCGGCTGCGCTTGTAGGACGGCAGGTTCGTGACGTCGCGGCCGGCAAAGCGGATGGTGCCGGAGTTCGGCATCACCTGCCCGGTGAGCTGGCTGATCAGCGTGGTCTTGCCGGCGCCGTTGGGGCCGATGATCGCGTGCAGTTCACCGGGCACCACCTCCATCGAGAGGTTGTCGGTCGCGGTGATGCCGCCGAAGCGACGGACCAGATTGTCGACGCGGAGCAAGGGATCAGGCAAGGAATCAAACACGGCGCATCCTCCCGAGCAGGCCCATGATGCCGCCGCGCGCGAACAGCACGATCAGGAGCAGCACCGGACCGAGGATCAGCCCCGAATATTCGGTGAACTGCGACAGCAGCTCCTCGAGCAGGAGATAGACGATCGCGCCGATGACGGGACCGAACAGTGAGCCCATGCCGCCAAGGATCACCATCACCATGAGGTCTCCGGAGCGGGTCCAGTACATCACGGCGGGGCTGACGAAATCGGTGTTGTTGGCAAGCAGCGCGCCGGCCAGGCCACAGATGGTGCCTGATATCACGAAGCAGACCAGGCGGTAGCGGTTGGCATGGAAGCCGATCGCCTGCATGCGCTGCTCGTTGGAGCGGACGCCCTGCACCACGAGGCCGAAGCGCGAATTGACGATGCGCCAGATCAGATAGAGGCCGCCGAACAGGCAGGCCAGGCAGAGGTAATAGAACTGGTTGCGATCCGACAGGTTGATCAGGCCGGCGAAATCGCTGCGCTTGTACACGGTGAGGCCGTCGTCGCCGCCGTAGCGCGACAGCGCCGAGGCGATGTAGTAGGCCATCTGCGCAAAGGCCAGTGTGATCATGATGAAATAGACGCCGCGGGTGCGCAGCGAGAGCGCGCCGATCAGCAGCGCAAACAGCGCCGAGACGGCGAGCGCCACCGGCCACTGGATGAAGCCGGAGCCGATGCCCTCGGCGGCAAGGATGCCGACGGCATAACCGCCGATGCCGAGATAGGCGGCGTGGCCGAAGCTCATCATGCCGCCATAGCCCATGATCAGATTGAGGCTCGCGGCGGCGAGCGCAAAGATCACGATCCGGGTGAACAGCGTGAGGATGAAGATGTTGCCGGTGACCGCCGAATAGAGCGGCAGCAGGATCAGGGCGGCACACATCAGCGCCGCGACCGCATTGGAGGCGTTGAACTTCGGCATCATCGTTTGGCCGCCGGGAACAGCCCCTCGGGCCGCAGCACAAGGATGATGGCCATCAGGAGGTAGATCAGCATCGAGGACAGCGCCGGCGCCGCGGTGGACGCCGCCGCCCCGCTCAGCACCTTGCGCAGCAGGTCGGGCAGGAAGGCCCGGCCCATCGTGTCGATGATGCCGACGAAGATCGCGGCCATGAACGCGCCGCGGATCGAGCCGATGCCGCCGATCACGATGATGACGAAGGCCAGGATCAGGATGTTCTCGCCCATGCCGATCTGCACGGTGAGGATCGGCGCCTGCATCAGCCCGGCGAGGCCGGCGAGCGCCGCGCCAAGGCCGAACACCAGCGTGAACAGCAGCTTGATGTTGATGCCGAGCGCCCCGATCATCTCGCGGTTGGAGGCGCCGGCGCGGATCAGCATGCCGATGCGGGTGCGCATCACGACGAGATAGAGCATTGCTGCGACCGCCAGCGCGACCACGATGATCATGAGGCGGTAGGCCGGATAGTAGACGCCGGGAATGATCTGCACCGGCACGGTGAGCCAGGCCGGCAGCGGCAGCGCGAGACCGGCCGGGCCCCAGATCAGCCGGACGGCGTCGTTGAAGAACAGGATCAGGCCGAACGTCGCCAGCACCTGGTCGAGATGGTCGCGGCCATAGAGATGCCTGAGCGCGACATATTCCAGCACGATGCCGAGCAACAGCGTGGCACCCAGCGCCATCAGCGCGCCGAGCACGAAGCTGCCGGTCCAGGCCACGAAGGTCGCCGCGAAATAGGCGCCCATCATGTAGAGCGAGCCGTGCGCCAGATTGACGAAGTCCATGATGCCGAACACCAGCGTCAGTCCGGCCGCCAGCAGGAACAGCAGGAGGCCGAATTGCAGGCCGTTCAGCAGTTGTTCGACGACGAGATACATCGTGAGGCTACGTCACCTTTAAATGAAACAGCGGCAGCGCGAGCACGCCGCCGCATTTGCACGTTGCGGGTTCTCCCTCGCCCCGCTCTTGCGGGGCCGGGACGAGCAAAGCTCGCCCTGAGAGGGTTGGGGTGAGGGGCCATCTCCACGAATCGAGCTCGCGGAAAGAGCCCCTCACCCAATCGCTTCGCGATTGACCTCTCCCCGCAGGAGCGGGGCGAGGTGAATGGAAAGCAAGGCTTGGGCCAAGATCGCCCAAGAGTTATTTCATCGGACACTTGTCGTGGAAGCGATCCTGGTCGTCCTTGACGATGGTCGCGACCGTCTTCAGCGACAGCTGGCCCTCGGCGTCCTTGACCACGTCCTGCAGGTAGAAGTTCTGGATCGGAATGTGGTTGTTGCCGTACTTGAACGGTCCGCGCACCGATTTGAAGTTCACCTTCTCCATCTCGGCCTTCATCGCGTCCTTCTTCGTCAGGTCGCCCTTCACCGCGACCACGGCGCTGTTGATGAGGTTGGCAGCGTCGTAGGACTGCGCACCGTAGAAGGTCGGGCGCAGGCCCGGATACTTCTTGCGGTAGTCGGCGACGAACTTCTTGTTCTCCTCGTTGGGCAGGTCGTTGACCCATTGCTGCGCGCCGGGAACACCGAGCGCATTGTCCTTTTGCAGCGGCAGCGACAGTTCGTCGATCGTGAAGGCGGTGTAGAGCGGGATCTGCTGCTTGATGCCGGCCTGCGCATACTGGTTCAGGAACTGGACGCCGGCCGCGCCCGGATAGAACACGAAGATCGACTCGGCCTTGGAGTTCTTCGCCTTGGTGAGCTCGGCGGAGAAGTCGAGCTGGCTCGGCCACACCGTATATTCCTCGCCGACCACCTCGCCCTTGAACGTGCTCTTGACGCCGGCCAGCATGTCCTTGCCCGCGGCATAGTTCGGGCCGATCAGGAACACCGACTTGACGCCCTTCTGGTTCATGTACGTGCCGACCGCCTGCGGGGTCTGGTCGTTCTGCCAGGAGGTCGAGAACACGTAGGGCGAGCACAGTTCGCCGGCGAGCTGCGACGGACCGGCATTGGCCGAGATCAGGAAGGTCTTCGAATCGACCGCGGTCTTCAGCGACGCCAGCAGCACGTTCGACCAGATGTAACCGACGATGAAGTCGACCTTGTCGGACTGCACCAGCTTCTCGGTCTTCTGCTTGCCGACATCGGGCTTCTGCTGGTCGTCCTCGTAGATCACCTCGACCGGCTTGCCGTCGATCTTGCGGCCGAGATGGTCCAGTGCAAGTTCGAAGGAATTGCGCATGTCGTTGCCGATCACGGCGGTCGGACCGCTGAAGGTCGAGACGAAGCCGATCTTGACGCTGTCAGCCGCTATCGCGGGCTGCGCCAGCGCCACAGCCATGGCGCCTGCCAGCCAAAATGCCTTTTTCATATTCACTCCCCTCCTCAACCAAAGATCCCGCCAGGCTCGATCACGAGGCCCGGGGGTCACGCTTTGCGCGCGTCGTTCTGTGACGTATTTTGTGCGCGATATCGCAAGTCTGCAGCAAGCATGAACCGACGGCGCTGACTTAGAACCTTCGGCGCATACCCCAGCACCTTGCATCATAATTCGTCTAAATCGACCATGGCAAGAAATATAATGCCGGTTGCGTGGGCAACGATTGTCGCAGGTGTTGGCCGTCTGCAACGACCTACGCCCGCACTGCAGCAGGCTTTAACGATCCGGTAAAGCACCCGGAAACCACGGGCCGGCAAGCGCCTGCGGGCTTCATGGTCCGGAAAGCATCCCTGGCCGACGCTGCCGCCAAAGGGGTGCGTCACATGCTGAACTACATCTTCGGCTTCAATGCCCGGATGGGCCGACTGGCTTTCTTCTTCTGCACCCTGGTGGTGGGCCTCGGCTTTGTGATGCTGGTCTACGGCGTCACCGGCAACGCACCGGCGAGCGGCCGGATGGACGTGCTGCTGGCGCAGGCATCGAGCAGCCCCGTGCTGGTCATTGCCTTCTACGGCATGCTCGTCATCTGCTTCATGCTGCAGTCGATGCGGGTGCGCGACATGGGCTGGGATCCGGTCTGCGTGATGGCGGCATGGATCGCCCTCCTCGTGCTCGACAGGGCCATTGCCGGACGATTTCCCGAATATGCGCTGACCTATCAGCACACCGAAACGGTGGTCGGCGCCGCCGTCAATGGCGCGATGAACATCGTCCTGCTGGTCTGGCGGAGTGGCGGCTATTTCGAAGAACCGCCGCCATTGCCGAGCAACGGCAGTGGCGACGGCCTGTTTGAAAGACGCAGCACACCGGCCGCAGGCGGCAGCCGCGTTGCGCGGATCGCCAACGGCGAATTCGGCGGAAAGACGCGCTAGCGCGCGCTCTCGCACGCTGTCGTCCCTGCGAAAGCAGGAACCCATAACCACATCGCCCTGTGTTGTCGAAGCAAGCTGTGGCCCCAGCATCGCACACCAATTGCCATTGGTGGCTATGGGTCCCGGATCGCGCTTCGGTTGTCCGGGACGACACGGAATTTGCCGCCGTCGGCGACTAGCCTCTATCCACCGCCCATTCGGCGCCGTCGATCGCGTAGGACGCGTGGCGGAAATCCCTGATCGTCGCAACCTTGTCGGCCGACCAGTCGAGCAGCATGAACGATCTCGGCGGCGCGCCCTGTGCGTTCGGGTCGAACACCAGGATCGCGGGACGTCCCTCGACCTGTCCGGTCACCAGGTGCCAGTCGTCGATCTTCGAATAATTGCCGAAGTAGCGCGACACCTCGGCCTTGCCGTTCAGCCGTGTCCGGTTGACGAGCTCGAGCCTGATGTCATCGGCGATCATGGCGCGAATGGCGTCGAAGTCGCGGGCGTTGAAGCGGCTGACATAGGCGTTGAGCCTGATGCGATCGGCCGGCGACAGGCCGGGCCGCGGCGCATCGTCCGGTTCGCTCGCAAACTCGCGCAACTGCGTGCGTCCACGGTGCAGCGCGGCTTTCACCGCGGGCAGGCTGAAATCCATGATACCGCAGATCTCCTGCAGGGAGCAGCCGAGCACGTCCATCAGGATCACGCTGGAACGCTGCGCCACCGGCAGGCGCATGAAGGTGCGCAGGCCGGTCGCGGCGATCTCGCGGCGGCCCAAATCATCGAGCTCTCCGGCCATCATGTCCACCTCCTCCGGCGCGTGGAGCGCTTCCTGGCGGTTGCGCCGCCTGAGGAAATCGAGCGCGGTATTGTGTGCGATCCGGAACAGCCAGGCTTGCGGATTCTGGATCGGCGCGGCGGACGCGAAGGCTTCCACCGCCTTGATCAGCGCGTCCTGCAGCACATCCTCGCCGTCGATGACGGATCCGACCATGCGGGCGCAGTAGCGATGCAGCCTTGGTCGCATCGCCGCCAGGAGCGCGTCGACGTCGGTCGCGGCCGGCGCTTGGTGTGGTGACGTCATGTTGGCTCCGCCAGATCGGTGCACTGCCCGCCGGTTCAACGCGTGTCGGTTCACGGCTCATCCAGCATACGATAATTCCCGACAATCACCGCACTGCGAACCAGCGGCGGCTCGGCGCAACGATCGCGGATGCCGTCCTGGAAGGCCTGGAACGCGGCGAGTTTCGGGATCGGGCTCGAGCCGTCTTCGGCCGCGGTCTCGACCACGTGGATGAAGGTATCGTCCTCCAGCCGCAGGGTCAGATAGCGCACGCCGTCCGGTTTGGCCGCCTTCAGCTCGGCGAACACGGCCGACACCAGCGCGGCATTCTTCTCCGCCATCTCCGGCTTCGCCTTGTACCTGATCAGGGTCCGTCTCATCGCAGCCTCCTTGGCCTGGTTCTGCGGCCTGAACCGGCCGCGTCAGACCCAAGGACGTTCGCGAACCGCCAAAGGATGCGGTCCGGCAAAAATAAATTTCGGCCGCATCCTTTGCCCGTTCCGGTTCGTCCTTGCCGGCGAAGCGCGCCGCAACCTCGCGACGCGGCAACGGAGAACGACCATGCAGACCCCTCAGCAGCGCGCCGAACAGCGCTGGGTGCTCGGCCTCACCGCGCTGGCATCCTTCATGATGGCGCTCGACGCCATGATCATGACCACGGCCTTCGCCACCATCCGCGCCGATTTCGGAAGCCGGGTGGAGACGCTGCAATGGACCGTCAACGCCTTCAACCTGACCTTCGCGGTGCTGCTCCTGACCGGCGCGGCGCTCGGCGACCGGTTCGGGCGGCGCAGGATGTTCGCGGCCGGGATCGGCCTGTTCGTCGTGGCATCCGCGGCCTGCGCGCTGGCCGGCAACGCCGCGGCCCTGATCGCCGCCCGCGCCCTGCAGGGCGCAGGCGCGGCGCTGGTGATGCCGCTGGCGATGGCGATCCTGAGCGGCGCCTTCGGCCGCGAGGAGCGCGCCCGCGCGCTCGGCGTTTTCAGCGGCATCACCGGATGCGCGCTGATCATCGGCCCCGCGATCGGCGGCTTCATCACCGAGCATCTCGGCTGGCGCTGGATCTTCTGGATCAACCTTCCGATCGGCCTCGTCGCGATCGCCCTCGTGATCGCGCGCCTGCGCGAAAATTTTGGGCCGACCGCGCCGCTCGACATCACCGGCCTCACGCTGGTCGCGCTCGCGGCGCTGGCGCTGGTCTGGGGCCTGCTGCGCGGCAACGGCGTCGGCTGGGCCAGCGCGGAAGTGGCGGGCGCGCTGATCGCCGGCGCCGCGCTGGCCGTGATGTTCGTGCTGTGGGAGCTGCGTGCGACAAGCCCGATGGTGCCGATGCGGCTGTTCGCGACGAGGCCATTTGCATCCGGCATGGCCGCAAGCGTGCTGTTCTACGCCGCGATGTATGGCGTGCTGTTCCTGCTGCCGCAGTTCCTGCAGATCGCGCTCGGCTTCGACGCCTTCGGCGCCGGGCTTCGTCTGCTGCCGTGGACGGCGACGCTGTTCGTCACCGCGCCGATCGCCGGCGCCGCGGTCAACCGGTTCGGCGAGCGCACGCTGGTCGTCGCCGGCCTGCTGATGCAGGCGATCGGGCTCGGCTGGATCAGCGAGATCGTGAGCCCCACAGTGCCCTATTCGGCGCTGGTCGCGCCGCTGGTGCTCGCCGGCGTCGGCGTGTCGATGGCGATGCCGGCCGCGCAGAACGCGGTGCTGGGCGCGGTCGCCGTCAGCGAGATGGGCAAGGCGTCGGGCGTCTTCAACATGGGCCGCTTCGTCGGCGGCATGTTCGGCATCGCGGCGCTGGTGGCAAGTTTTTCCGCCAATGGCGCAGCCGATTCATCCGGTCATTTCGCCAACGGATTCGCGTCGGCGATGAGCCTTGCCGCAACGCTGTCGTTCGCCGGCGCGGTCGCGGGACTGTTCCTGCCGATGCGGCGGCGGGCCGTCGCCGCGGCCGCGCCGCAGGATGCGTGAGGCCTGCTGCGATTGGGTTTTGCTATCGGGCGATCGGGCATTTCGTGTTGGAATGAGGCTGCGAATGAATACATAATCAAACGACGAAGCCGTTCGAACCCGAGAGCGACATCAGATGACGCAAGCGCCGGCCAAACCTCATCGCGTGGTGATCGTCGGCGCCGGCTTCGGCGGCTTGGAAGCCGCCTTCGGTCTCGCAGGGGCGCCGGTCGAGATCACGCTGATCGACCGCCGCAACCACCATCTGTTCCAGCCGCTGCTCTATCAGGTCGCGACCGCTTCGCTTGCCACCAGCGAGATCGCATGGCCGATCCGGTATCTGCTGCGCGACCGGCCCGAGGTGACGACGCTGTTCGCCAATGTCTGCGGCGTCGACGCGGCAGCGAAATGCGTGCAGCTCGACGACGGCGGCAGCATTCCCTATGACACGCTGGTTCTCGCCACCGGCGCGCGCCACGCCTATTTCGGCCATGACGAATGGGAGCCGTTCGCGCCCGGCCTGAAGACGCTGGAGGACGCGACCACGCTGCGGCGGCGCATCCTGGTCGCCTTCGAGCGCGCCGAGCGCGAGACCGATCCGGACAAGCGCGCGGCGCTGCTGACCTTCGTCATCATCGGCGCCGGCCCGACCGGCGTCGAGATGGCCGGCACCATCGCCGACCTCGCCAAGGACACGCTGCCGCAAGACTTCCGTCACATCGACACGCGCAAGGCGCGCGTGGTGCTGATCGAGGCCGGCTCGCGCGTGCTGGCAGGATTTCCCGACGATCTCTCGGCCTATGCGCAGGCCTCGCTGGAAAAACTCGGCGTCGAGGTGATGCTGGGCGAGCCGGTCACCGAATGCTCGGCCGACGGCGTGGTGTTCGGCGGCAAGCGGCTGGAGGCGCGCACCATCGTCTGGGCGGCCGGCGTGCGCGCCTCGCGCGCCGCCGAGTGGCTGAACGCGCCGGCCGATCGCGCCCATCGGCTGCAGGTCGAGCCCGATCTCACCGTGCCGGGCCACCCCGATGTCTTCGCGATCGGCGACACCGTCACGATCAAGGGCCCCGACGGCAATCCAGTGCCCGGCATCGCGCCGGCCGCCAAGCAGGAGGGGCGCTATGTCGCCGCGCTGATCAAGGCCCGGCTCGACGGCAAGACGCTGCCGCCGTTCCGCTACAAGCATGCCGGCAGCCTCGCCCAGATCGGCAAGAAGAAGGCGGTGATCGATTTCGGCTGGCTCAAGCTGCGCGGCTCGCTGGCATGGTGGATCTGGGGTCTCGCCCACATCTACTTCCTGATCGGCGTGCGCCATCGGATTGCGGTGGCGATGAACTGGCTCTGGATCCACACCCGCGACCAGCGCGCCGCGCGGCTGATCACGCAAGGCAGCAGCAAGGTGGCGCAGTAGGGCGGCTTGCACGCACTAGCTCCGTCATCCTGAGGAGCGCCGCAGGCGCGTCTCGAAGGATGCACGGCCCCGGATCGCTTGGTGTGCGTTGATCGTCTAACGGCGATAGTGGGGCCGTCGATCCTTCGAGACGCCGCTTCGCCGCTCCTCAGGATGACGGAGCCACGATCTGTATCAAACCGCAGCCCCTCACCCCATCACCTGATGCGGCGAGCGGCCGAACGCGGCCTTGAAGGCGCGGCTGAAATGCGAGACGTCGCTGAAGCCGAAGCTCAGCGCGACGTCGGTGACATGGCTGAAGCGCCGCTCGGCCAGCGCCTGATAGGCGCCGGCGAGGCGCTGCTGCCACAGCCAGCGGATCGGCGTCGTGCCTTCACGCGCGAACAGGCGATTGAGCGTGCGCGGGGCCATGTTCTGCGCGGCGGCGATCGCATCGAGATCGAGCCCGGGATCGTCGAGATTGGCCAACATGTAGGCCTTGACCCGCATGAGCCTTTCGTCGCCGCGCTGGGGCGCTTCGTCCGTCAGCTCGGTCTGCAGCGTCGTCGCGAAAATATCGAGCGCCGCCGCGCCTAGCCGTATCGCCGCCGGTCCCGCCGCGTCATCGAGCCGCGTCAGCCGGCGGATCAGCGATCCCGCCAGCGCTCCCACTTTCGACGCGCTGCCGACCCGCCGCGCCGTCAGGCGCTGCGCATCCGGCAGGCGCGCGAGCAGCAGCGGCCGCGGGATCGACACCATGATCGCGCGCGCGCTCGGGGCGAATTCGAGCGTGAACGGCTGCGCCTGGTCATGCAGCATCAGATCGCCCCGGCGCATGCGCACGTCGCGGCCGCCTTGTGCAAAGCCGACCTCGCCGCGCAGCGTGAGCCACAGCATGAAATAGTCGCGCGGATCCCTGCGGACGTCGCTCGCGCTGCGCATCACCCGGATGCGGTCGGCGGCCGGCGTCGACGACCAGATGTCGTTGATCGCAAGCGGGCCGAGATGGCGGATCGAGATCGAGGCCTGGAACGCCTCGTCGGCGACGCGGCGGCATTCGGTCAGCGAGAATTCGCGGCAGGTGACGTGATGCCAGCGGTCGAAACTGTCACCCGGCGCAACAAGCGTTTGCGCGACGACTGTGTGATCTGGGGTCTGCATCGGACCTTGCTCCCGCCCAACCCGGCAGCGGGATATTCTGCGTCCAGCCCTCCGTTCTGGCAAGCAGAGACCAGCGGCTGGCCAGCGCAGCCAAGAACGGCCGCCGCGGCTGGTGTAGAAAACGTCTCCCACCAGGAGAGGAGGCATCATATGGGCTACCAGTGCGACATCATCGATCCGGCGCGAACCGTCATGATCGTTGTCGACATGCAGAACGATTTCGTGGCCGAGGGCGCCAAGCTGCGTTCGGCCCAGGCCGCTGCCATGGTGCCGCGGCTGGCGCAGACCCTGAAGGCCTGCCGCGACAAGGGCATCCGCGTCATCTACACCGCGCATGTGCATCGCCGCGACGGCAGCGACATGGGGCTCTATGACGATCTCTATTCGCCGATCGCCGACCGGTCGTCGCTGGTCGACGGCACCGAGGGCGTCGAGATCTTCAACGACCTCGCGCCCGCCCCCGGCGAGCACGTCATCAAGAAGCACCGCTACAGCGCGTTCTTCGCCACCGATCTCGATCTCATCCTGCGCGAATGGGGCATCACCACGGTGATCATCTCGGGGACCACGACCGAGAACTGCTGCCACGCCACCGCGCGCGACGCCATGTTCCACAATTACAAGGTCGTCTTCCTGTCGGACGCGACCGGCACGTTCGACTATCCCGATGTCGGCCAGGGCGCGCTGTCCGCCGAGGAGGTGCACCGTGCCACGCTGACGATCCTCGCGTTCTCAACCGCGCATGTGATAACGGCGGCCGAGATGCTGGCGCGGGTGAAGGTGGCGGGTTCGAAGGCGGCGTAGGTTCTTCTCCCTCTCCCCGTTCTTACGGGGTCGAGACGAACGAAGCTCGCTCTTAGAGGGTTGGGGTGAGGGGCTCCATCCACGAGCACAATTCGCGCAGAGTCCCCCTCACCCGCCGCGCTCCGGACGATGCTTCGCATCGTTCGGTGCGCGTCGGCCTCTCCCCGCAAGCGGGGCGAGGCGAAACGCGAGACCGGGGCGGCAGCCACCCTCGTCACTTCACCAGTGAGCAGCCGCCGTCGGCCAGCGGGCGGAACGCCTGGTCGGCCGGGATGGTCGCGATCAGCTTGTAATAATCGTAGGGGTACTTCGACTCCTCCGGCTTCTTCACCTCGAACAGATACATCGGGTGGATGACGCGGCCGTCCTGGCGGATCGTGGTGTCGCCGAACAGTCTGTCCTTGCCCTTGAAGGTCTTCATCTGCGGCACCACCGCCTTGGCGTCGTCGCTGCCGGTGGCGGCAACGGCGTTGAGGTAGGCAAGCGTCGCGGCATAGACGCCGGCCTGGTTGCCGCTCGGCATCTTGCCGTTCATGCCGGGACGCGCGGCGAAGCGCTTTGCGAACGCGCGGGTGTCGTCGTTCATGTCCCAGTAGAAGGCTTCCAGCAGCTGCAGGCCCTGCGCCACCTTCAGGCCCATGCCGTGGATGTCGTTCACGAACAGCAGGAAAGCGACCATGGTCTGGCCGCCCTGCTGGATGCCGAACTCGGCGGCCTGCTTTACCGCATTGATGGTGTCGCCGCCGGCATTGGCGAGCCCGATCACTTTTGCTTTCGAGCTCTGAGCCTGGAGCAGGAAGGACGCGAAGTCCGAGGTGCCGAGCGGATGCTTGCTGGAGCCCAGCACCTTGCCGCCGTGCTTCTCGATGTAGTTCGTCGCTTCGGCTTCAATGCCTTTGCCGAGCGCATAATCGACGGTCACGAAATACCAGTCCTTGCCGCCGCGCTGCATCATCGCGGCCGCGGTGGTGTTGCCGGTGGCCCAGGCGTCGTTGACCCATTGAATGGTGTTCGGCGAGCAGGCCTTGCCGGTGAGATCGGAGCTCGCGGTCGACGACGCCAGGAACGTCATCCGGCTATCGCGCAGGATGGTGTTGATGGCGAGCCCGACCGCCGAGTTCGGCACGTCGACGATGGCGTCGACACCTTCGACATCGAGCCATTTGCGCGCGATCGCAGATCCCACGTCGGCCTTGTTCTGGTGATCGGCATAGACGATCTCGACCTTGATGCCCTTGCCGCCGCCGCCGAAATCCTCCGCGGCCATCCGCGCGGCTTCCACCGAACCCATGCCGTTGGTGTCCTGGAAGATGCCGGAAATGTCGTTGAGCACGCCGACGCGGACCACGTCGCCGGAAATCTCCGCGCGTGCGCTCCCCGCGGCGCAGGCCAATGCCAGCGCAAGTCCAATCCTAAATCGCCCAACCCCGAAGCCCCTCATCGTCTCCCCTCCCTTGCCTCGCTCCTCAGCCAGCCCCGATGTCTCGTCAGGCCGGCGTGATCTCGACCGGCAGGCTGCTGAGCCCGCGCAGTGTGTTGTTGAACAGGCGCTTTGGCTCGCCGGTGATGTCGATCCTGGCGACACGACGCGCCAGCGCCGCCATCATCACCTCGCCTTCGAGACGGGCGACGAGCTGGCCGACGCACATATGGATGCCCGAACCGTAGCCGACATGACCGGACGTGCGGCGCGTGATGTCGTAGCTGTCGGGCGCTTCCCAGCGGCGCGGATCGCGATTGGCCGCGGCCAGGAACATCAGCACCTTCTCGCCTTCGCCGATCCTGGCTCCACTGAGCTCGACGTCACGCGTCGTGGTGCGGAAGAAAGTCTGGACCGGACTTTCGAACCGCACGGCTTCTTCGAAGGCGTTGCGCGCCAGCGTCGGATCGTCGCGCAGTTTCTGGAACTGGTCGGGAAAGCGGGCAAGGCAGTAGACGGCGGCGCCGATGCCGTTGACGGTCGTATCGAGACCGGCCGACAGCAGCGAGCGCACCAGCAGCGGCGCCTCGGTCGCGGTAATGGCGCCGGTATCGACATGGGCGTGGATGCAGGCACCGATGCCGCCCGGGGTCAGATTGTCGCGCTGGCATTGCTCGGCAACATAGGCCTGATGCGGCGCCGAGCGCTCGATCGCCTCCTTGCGGAGCTCGTTCGGCGGGCCGAAGGCATTGAACACCAGACTGGCGTAGGGCAGCAGATGCTCGCGGCCTTCCGGCCTCAGGCCGAGCGCATCCGGGAAGATCGACAACGGATAGGCTTCCGCAAGGTCCGCGATCGCGTCGAACCTGCGCTTCTCCAGCAGCGCGTCGAGGCGGGCCTCTGCGGCGGCGGCAAATTGCCCGCGAAGCTGCTTCATCACGGTCGCCGACAACACCGTGCTCAGCACGGCGCGGGTCCGGGTATGGGCGGGCGGGTCGGCCTCCAGGATCAGGCTCGGCGGCCGCCACGGCTTCTCCTTGGAAAAGTCGCTGAGGCCGACGCCGCGGCTGGAGCAGAAGGTCGCGGGATCGTTCAGCACCGCATGGACTTCGGCGTAGCGCGCCACGCCATAGACATTCCACTTGTCGAGATAGACCACCGGCCCGGCCTCGCGCAGCCGCTCATGGGTCGGGAATGGATCGGCGAAGAATTCGAGCGCGAACGGATCGACGTCGAGATGCGGGACGGACGCAGCTTCTGTTGCAGTCATCGGGACCTCCCGAGGTTTGATCTTGTCAACACGGGCCGCATATCTATTGCTCCCGAACAGTTTCGCAGCGATGATTTGAGAGATGAGCAGCCAGCCCCTCCCCCGAAAGCCCCGCCGGCCGAGACCGGCCGATCCCGCAGACGCCAGTAACGGCCCGCTGCTGGACCTTGATCGCTATGTGCCGGCGTTCATCACCTTCATCGGCAACAAGCTGTCGAACAGCGCCACCGCGTTTTACCAGAAGAATTTCGGAGTCAACGTCACCGAGTGGCGGATCATCTCGCAACTGGCGATCGAGCCGGGCATTCCCGCCTCCCGGATCTGCCAGGTGATCGGCTTCGACAAGGGACCGGTCAGCCGCAACCTCGCGGCATTGCAGAAGCGCGGCCTGCTGACCATCCGCACCGCGCCGGACGACGGCCGCACCCATTCGATCACACTGACCGCGCGCGGCCGCGCCATCCACGACAAGGTCATCGTCGCGGCGCTGGAGCGCGAGCGGCGGCTGCTGGCGTGCCTGAAAAAGGACGAGCGCGAGGTGCTGATCGAGCTGCTGCGCCGGCTGCACGAGAATCTCGGCGCCGTCACCGGGCAAAGCACGACCTGACCGCGTAGCCGGGCCACGGGCGGCGCGCTGCGCCACCGTGGAATTCGCCAGATCTTCCATGCGTGCCGCTCGCGCCGTGCTGCGCAACATTCTCCTCCCAAACGCGCGGCCGTTGACCGGCCCTGTCTCTATGGGAGCGGAAACTCGCACAGACTAGTTGCTAGGGCAACTAAAAACAGATGATGCACTGCGTCGTCGGGTCGCAAGCGGAGGGACGTGACGCCGCCATCAGGTCAGGCGAGCACGCCGCCCAGGCTCCCTCCCCCTTGCGGGGGAGGGCTGGGGAGAGGGGTGGCCCCGGGCTCAACTCGAGCCGTTGCGCAACGCCACGTCAACGACTTGGCTCACCGACGAACGCGTGTCCTCGTGTTCAATCGGCAGCGGAGCAAGCGGTACCCCTCTCCCTAACCCTCCCCCGCAAGGGGGGAGGGAACCCTTCCGCTGGTGCCTTCCTTACGTCCGCCTTTTCTACCCCCAATCTCAGCCCGCGCAGGCGATCGCCTCGGACGACCCATCGTCCTCCAATACCGCCACCGCTGCGGCGCGGCGCGTCAGCACGGCGCGCTGGTTGATGTAGCCCTTGTCGGTGATCTCCCCGCCGTCGACCGAGGCGGGCTCGGCCAGCAGCAGCGCGCGGGTGGCGTGGCCGGAGGAATGGCCACCTTGCGCCTTGAGCCGTGCCAGCCCCCGCCCGATCGCGGAACGGACCGCCGGATGGCCGATCACTTCCCGCGCATCGGCGCTCTCGGGCAGGCCTGCCAGCGAACGGCAGGCGGCGAGGTTCGGAAACACCAGGAAGCGCACCTCGTCGCGGCCATGGCCGGTGACGACGATGTCCTGCGCGAGCGGCGCCAGCGCCGCGATGCCGGCGACGCGCAAGGTGCCGACGCTGACCCAGGTGCCGGAATTGAGCTTGAAATCCTCCGCCACCCGGCCGTCGAAGAACAGGCCGAGATCGGGCCATGCGGGATCCGCGAAGGTGACGGCGTCGCCGATCTTGTAAAAACCCTCGTCGTCGAAGGCCTCGGCGGTCAGCTCGGGCGCCTTCCAGTAGCCCGGCGTGACGTTGGGCCCGCGCACCCGCACCTCCAGCTTGTCGCCCGACGGCACCAGCTTGAGCTCGGTGCCGGGAATCGGCACGCCGATATTGCCGGAGCGCTTTGCCAGGAAGTGGCAATCGGTCGCCAGCGGCGAGGTCTCGGTCGAACCCCAGGCCGACACCATCGGCAGCCGGCGGCCGACGGTCCGCAGCGACAAGTCCTCCAGCGCGTCCCACAGATTCTGCGGCAGCGCCGCGCCGGCATAGAAGGCGAATTTGGTGCCCTCGAAGAATTTTTTGCGCAGTTCGTCGTCGGTGCGCAGCGCCGCGATCAGCATGTCGAAGCCGCGCGGCACGTTGAAATAGACCGTCGGCACCACGCTGCGCAGGTTGGCCAGCGAGGTCGCGAACAGCCCGGGCGCCGGCTTGCCGCCGTCGATATAGAGCGTGCCGCCGTTGCGCAGCACCAGGTTGAAATTGTGGTTGGCGCCGAAGGTGTGGCTCCAGGGCAGCCAGTCCAGGATGACCAGATCATCACGCGACTGCTCCAGGAACGTCCAGGTCTGCGCCTTGGCCTGCTGGCTGGAGGTCAGCATGCGCTGGGTGTTGATCACGGCCTTCGGCGTCCCTGTCGAGCCCGAGGTGAACAGGAATTTTGCGATCGTGTCCGCCGTCACGGCCGCGAACGCCTTGGCGACCTCGAGCGCTTCCGGCGTGGCAGCGACGGCACGGAACGGCAATGCGTCGGGATTGCCGCTGACGATGGTTGCGCGATGCAGCGGCTTGATTGCGGCAAGCGCCGCCGCGAACGGCCCTGTGCTCGTGGCATAGATCGCGCCGGGGTCGAGCAACTCGATCATGCCCTTCAGCTTGTCGAAATCCCGGGACATCAGCGAATAGGCCGGCGAGATCGCGGCCGAGGGCACGCCGACATGCTGCGCGGCGAGCGCGAACAACGCGTGATCGATGCCGTTGTCGGAAAGAATGACAAGCGGACGTTCAGCGCTCAGCCCTTGCGCCAGCACCCACGATGCGGCCCGCCGCACGATGCCGAGCGCGTCGCGATAGCTGACGGTGCTCCAGGGTACCTCGGCATTGGCGCGCTCGCCGAGGAAGATGCGATCCGGCGCCAGCCGCGCCCAATGCTCCAGCCAGTCGCCGACGCAGCGGGCGCCCTGCTTCAACGGCGTGGTGGAGCGGACCAGGATGCTGCCGTCGTTGCGGCTGGCCGCAACGATCGCGGGCGTCGCAAACAGGCTGCTCGGATTGTCTCCGCTGGCGGCGGCCATCGTCATGGTTTCCTCCTCGCCCAGTCTTGTCACCCAGGTCTTGTCGCCCAGGTCTTGTCACCCATGTCTTATCGGGACCGCGCCGCAACATGGTGCGGCGCCGCGGTCCCGGCCGGGCTCTTTGATCATAATGTTGCGGACATCAATTGTTGTCGTCAACAACAATCTTTCCCTCCCGCCTCGACCGCGCTAGCCTTGCGGTCATGGCAAGCCAGCAAAAGACATCGCGCAAGGCGGCAGGAACGGCAGTGGCAACCCGCCGCCCCCGGTCGCACAGAGCAAATGGCGGGGCGCGCAGTGGCGAGGCCGGCGACGACATCGGCCTCGACGCGCTGGTCGGTCACGCCGGCTATGCGGTGCGGCGCTTCCAGCTCTGGATCTTTCAGGACTTCATCAAGACGCTGGCGACGGTCGATATCCGCCCAACCCAGTATTCGGTGATGACCGTGATCGGGGCCAATCCTGGCCTCAGCCAGATGGCGGTGGCAAAGCGGCTCGGGATCGAGCGCGCGCGGCTGGTGCATCTGCTCGACAGCCTCGAAGCACGCGACTTCGTCAGCCGCGTCCCCTCCGCGACCGACCGCCGCTCCCATGCGCTGCATCTGACCGCGCGCGGCAAGGCCGCGCTGGCGCGGTTCAAGCGGCTCGCCGCCGAGCATGAGCGGCACGTCGCCGAGAAGATCGGCAAGGAAAATCGCGAGCAGCTGCTGCAGATCCTGGCCTGCTTCACCTGACCTCGCGACGAGATTTCGGCTTGATCAGGCCTGCCTTTAAATTGGGCAGATACCTCTCAAGCCAACCGGCGCCCGTTCCCGACGAGCATTTCAAGCAACTGATATTGTGCAATAATCTGCCTCATAACGGGCGCGGGCGAATTGTACACAATGGCACATTGCTTGCTTCGATCGGGCTGCAATTCCCTTGCGGATGGCGTTCGACGCCGCCCGCTCACGAGATGAGGCCAACGACGTGACTGAAACTGTCGCCGCGATCGTCGCCGCGCACCGCGCCGGGACCATGACGCCGGCCCGAACCGTCGCGCGCAGCTACCAGCGCATCCGTGAGCACAACGACCCCGCCATCTTCATCAGCCTGCGCGACGAGAAGGATGCGCTTGCCGAGGCTGGGCGGCTCGCCGATCCGACGTTGCCGCTCTATGGCGTGCCGGTTGCGGTGAAGGACAATATCGACGTCAAGGGCCTGCCGACCACCGCCGCCTGCCCGGCGTTCTCCTATCTGCCCGCGCAGGATTCCACGGCGGTCGCCAGGCTTCGTGCGGCCGGCGCCATCATCATCGGCAAGACCAATCTCGACCAGTTCGCCACCGGCCTGGTCGGCGTGCGCTCGCCCTACGGCATTCCCAAAAATCCGGTGCGCGGCGATCTCGTGCCGGGGGGATCGAGCTCGGGCTCCGCGGTCGCGGTCTCCGCGGGCCTCGTGCCGCTTGCGCTCGGCACCGACACTGCAGGCAGCGGCCGCGTACCGGCAATGCTCAACAACATCGTCGGGCTCAAGCCGAGCCTTGGGCTGATCTCGACCACCGGCGTCGTGCCGGCCTGCCGCACGCTCGACTGCGTCTCGATCTTCTCGCTCACCGTCGACGACGCGCTGGCGGCGCTCGCCGTGATGTCCGGGCCCGATCAGTCCGATCCGTTCTCGCGCGGTCGGCCGCTGGCCCCGCTCGCGGCGTTTCCGGCGAAGCTGAAGCTCGGCATTCCCCAAAGCGGCCAGCTGAAATTCTTCAGCGATCATGAGGCCGAGAAGGCCTATGGCGAGGCGTGCAAGCGCTGGCAGGCGCTTGGCGCCGACCTCGTCGGGTTCGACCTCGCGCCGTTCTATGAGACCGCGCGGCTGCTCTATGAGGGCCCGTGGGTCGCCGAGCGCTATCTCGTGATCCGCGACCTGTTGGCGTCGTCACCCGAGGCGGTCCATCCGGTGACGCGCGAGATCACCGTCGGCGGATCGCGCCCCACCGCTGCGGACACCTTCTCGGCGCTGTACCGCCTCGAGGCGCTGCGCCGCGTCGCCGAGCGCAGCCTCGCACACCTTGATGCGATCGTGCTGCCGACCGCTCCGACCGTCTATTCCACCGCTGACGTGCTCGCCAATCCGATCGAGCTCAACTCGCGGCTCGGCACCTATACCAATTTCGTCAACCTGCTCGATATGTGCGGCCTGGCGCTGCCGGCCGCGATGCGGCCCGACGGCGCGCCGTTCGGCATCACGCTGCTCGCTCCCGCCGGC
This sequence comes from Bradyrhizobium elkanii USDA 76, assembly GCF_023278185.1. Taxonomy (NCBI): domain Bacteria; kingdom Pseudomonadati; phylum Pseudomonadota; class Alphaproteobacteria; order Hyphomicrobiales; family Nitrobacteraceae; genus Bradyrhizobium; species Bradyrhizobium elkanii. Next base: position 8,327,588 of record NZ_CP066356.1, read on the forward strand.
CGTGACGCGGAGCTTGCCGGCATCGGCCGCGTCTTCCATGCCGACACCGGACTGGCACTCGGCGCCAATTCACTGCCGCAGCCGCCGCTCGCCGCCGCGCCGATGCAGACCGGCTCCGGTGAGATCACCATCGCGGTGGTCGGCGCACATCTCTCCGGCATGGCGCTGAACCACGAGCTGACGACGCTCGATGCGCGCCTGCTGGAAGAGGCGGTCACCGCACCGGACTACAAGCTCTACGCACTCGACACCACGCCGCCCAAGCCCGGCATGCTGCGCATCGAGGCCGGTGCCGGCGCATCGATCAAGCTCGAACTGTGGGCGATGTCACCGGCAGCATTCGGAACATTCGTCGCCGCGATCCCGCCGCCGCTGTCGATCGGCACGATCAGGCTCGCCGACGGCCGGCAAGCCAAGGGCTTCATCGTCGAGCCCGCCGCGATCCATGGCGCGAGCGATATTTCATCCTATGGCGGCTGGCGGGCGTTCATGGCGGAAAGGGCGAAGACCTAGCCGCTCCGGCGGTGCACTACCTCGCCCCGCTCTCGCGGGGAGAGGTAAGAAGAAGCTACACCGACACCGCGTAGGTCTCGTATTCCCCGCGCACCTGCTCGATATGGGCGCGCATCGCCGCGGCGGCGCCTGTCTTGTCGCCGCGCATGATGGCGACGACGACGCGGTCGTGCTCGGCGTGGGATTTTGCCAAACGCCCGAGGTTGCGGAACTGGGCGCGGCGGAACGGCTGCACGCGCACCCGCGTCGCCAGCGTGATCTCGGCGATATAGGCGTTTTGCGAGCCGGCATAGATCGCGTTGTGGAAGCGCTCATTGACCTCGTGGAAGCGCTCGGGATTGCCGGTATAGCTCAACACCCGCAATTCCTCGTGGATCGCTTCCAGCGCGTGGCGCTCCGCCGGCGTCATCCGCTCGGCGGCGAGGCCGGCGCAGATCGCCTCCAGCTCGGCCATCGCCTCGAACATGCCGGTGAGCCGTTCAAGCGAGGGCCGCGCCACCACGGCGCCGCGATGCGCGCGGGCATCGATCAGGCCGCTGGCAGCAAGCTGCCGCAGCGCCTCGCGCACCGGGGTGCGCGAGACGTTGAATCGCCGCGCAAGGTCGGTCTCGTCGAGCCCGGCGCCCGGCGGCAGCGTGCCGCGCACGATCTCGTCGGCAAGCTGCAGCCGCAGCTCTTCGGCACGGGTGATCTTGTCGACCAGCGATGACGGACGGTCGATGCGGCGCACCGTCATCTCGGATTCTGCACCCTGCGGCAGATCGTCCAGGCTCATCCTCGAGCGCCCTTCAAGCACCTTTGGGTTCATCGATGACGCTGACATGGGCCGCGACGATTCTCCAGCCCTCGGGGAAACGAATCCACGTCTGCATCTGCCGCCCCACCCTACCCGGTGCGCTGTCCCGGTAGAACAGCGTCGAGGCGATCGCGGTGTCGCGGCCATAGGTCGTGATCACGGTCCGCTCGATCTTGCGCATCAGCCCGACCGGCGAGCGTCCTGCGCGAAACGCCATGATCTCGGCATAGCCATAGAGATTCTCGCCGATGCCGTAACGCAGCGTACGGCGGTCGTCGCGGAACAGCTCGTCGAGCACGGCAACATCGTTCGAGACCAGCGCCTTCTCATATCGCTGGAACTGCGCGGTGACCTCGGCGACGACGTCGGGAAGATCGATATCCATGTTAGATCCCTCTCGGCGCTGGCGCGGCCACAACGCCCATCTGTTCGAGCGCGTAGGCGACCCGCAGCGCGACGTCCTCGCGCCAGGGCGCCGCGATGATCTGCACGCCGATCGGCATCGGTTCAAGCGGCACCGGCACGGCGACCACCGGCAGGCCGATGAAGGAGATCGGCTGGGTGTGGATGCCGATATTGGCGCGCACCGGAAGCTCGACGCCGTCGAGCGTGAAATTGGCCTGGCCGATCTTCGGCGCGGTGCACGGCGTCGCCGGCGCCAGGATCACGTCGACCGACTGGAACAGCTCCAGCACCCTGGCGCGATACCAGCGGCGGAATTTCTGCGCCTTGTCGACATAGACCGCCGGGATCATCGCGCCCGCAATGAGACGGTCGCGCACGGCCGGATCGAAATCGTTGGGACGCTTGCGCAGGTGATCGAGATGCAGCGCGGCACCCTCGGTCGTGGTGATGATGTAGGCCGCGGCACGGGCGCGCGCCGCTTCGGGAAGCTCCACGGTCCGCGTGGCACCGAGCGCCTTCGCGACACGCGCGACCGCCTCTGCCGCCTCCGGAAACAGATTCTGCTGGAAATAGCCGCCGGCGATCGCGACCCGCAGCCCGCCAATATCATTGGCAAGCAACGGCAAGGTCGGCTCGAGGGACTGCACAATGCAGGCCGGATCATCGGCGTCAGGTCCCTGCATGGCATCATAGGCAAGCGCGAGATCCTTCACGCTGCGCGCCAGCGGGCCGAGATGATCGAGGCTGGCGACGAACGGATAGGACCGCGCGCGCGACAGCCTGCCGTAGGTCGGCTTCAGGCCGAACGTGCCGCAGAACGACGACGGCACGCGGATCGAGCCGTTGGTATCGGAGCCGAGCGCGATCGGCACCAGCGCGCCGCCGACGGCGCTGCCGGAGCCCCCGGAAGAGCCGCCGGTCATCCGCGCCGGATCATGCGGATTGCGCGACGGGCCGTCATGCACGTTCTCGCCGGTGAAGTCGTAGGCGTATTCGCCCATGTTGAGCGCGCCGACCAGCACTGCACCGGCCGCCTCCATCCGCTCGATCAGCGTCGCGTCGCGCGGCGACGGCGGCAGGTCGCGGTTGATCTTCGAGCCGGCGCGGGTCGGAAGACCCTGCACATCGAACAGGTTCTTCACCGCGAACGGAACGCCGGCCAGCGGGCCGACCGGTTGACCTGCGGCGATCGCGGCATCGATCGCGCTGGCCCTGGCGCGCGCGCGATCGACGGTGACGTCGGTGAAGGCGTTGAGGACCTTGTCATGCGCCGCGATCCGCGCCAGCGCAGCCTCGGTCGCGGCAAGAGCCGTGATCTTGCGGCTCGATACGGCCTGCGCGATCTCGGCGGCCGACATGGAAGCAGAAGTTTCGGACATCGCGATCTCAGGTCGAATAGACGGCAGCCGACACGACGTCGTCCGGCAGCGGGAAGTCATCGACCAGCCGCGCCAGCCGCAGCGAGACGTCGAGATTGGCGCGCACCGCGGGACGCCAGGCGTCCTCCAGCGGCAACGCCATCGCGCGGGCGACGGCGTTCATATAGTCGTCGAGATGATCGGTCATTTCGCTCCCAATAACGATTTTGCGCATGATCTCCGCGCAAACGCTTCGCGTTTGTCGCAGGGAAAACCGGTTCCTACTTTTCCGGATCATGCGTCAAGACACCGGCAGCGGCGGATGCGGGATCGCCGTCAGCAGTTCCCTTGTATAGGCATCCTGCGGATTGCCCAAGACGTGTTCGGATGTGCCCTGCTCCACGATGCGGCCGGCGCGCATCACGATGACGCGATCACACAGCAGGCGCACGACGTTGAGGTCGTGCGACACGAACAAATAGCTCATGCCCATCGACTGCTTGAGGTCCTGCAGCAGATTGAGCACCACCGCCTGCACCGAGACATCAAGCGCCGCGGTCGGCTCGTCGAGGATCACGAGCTTCGGGTGCAGCGCGATGGCGCGCGCGATGCCGACGCGGGCCTTCTGGCCGCCGGACAGCTGGTGCGGGAAGCGGTCCAACAGATTGACCGGCAGACCGACCAGCCGCGCGAGCTCCTCGCAGCGGTCGCGGAGCGCATCACGCCCACTGATGTCGCCGAGCTGCATGATCGGGTCCGCGATCGCGCGCGCCGCGGTGAAGCGCGGGTTGAGGCTGTCGGTCGGATCCTGAAACACCATCTGGATCTGGCTGCGCCGCGGCAGCCGCGCGAAGGACTGCGGCGCGATGCCGCCGATGTCCTCGCCGTCGAACATGATGCGGCCGGAAGTCTGATCCAGCAGCCGCATCACCATCATCGACGTCGTCGACTTGCCGCATCCGGATTCGCCGACCAGCCCGACGCTCTCGCCATGGTCGACCTGGAAACTGATGCCGTCGACCGCGCGGAAGATCTCCTCCTCGACCGGCGGCTTGCGCCCGAACAGCTTTGCGAGCACCCCGCCCGCGCCCTGGCGCGGATATTCCTTGACGAGCTTTTCGACTGATAGGAGGGGCTGTGTTCGCTCGTCACCCCCGGGTTTGACGGAGGTTTGTCGCGGCGAGTTCGCCTCTTCCTCCGGCAACAGATCCCGCAGCGACACCCCGAGCCGCGGCGTCGCGCGCATCAGCTTCCTGGTGTAGGCGTGCTGGGGCGCGGCGAAGATGTCGGCCGAGACAGCGGTCTCGACCACACGGCCCTTCTCCATCACCACCACGCGGTCGCAATAGGCGGCGGCAAGGCCGAGGTCATGCGTGATCAGGATCGTCGACATCGCCCGGCGCCGGGTCAGCTCGACGATCAGGTCCATCACCGCCTTTTGGGTGGTGACGTCGAGCCCGGTGGTCGGCTCGTCGGCGATCAGAAGCTGCGGATTGCAGGCCAGCGCGAGCGCGATGACGACGCGCTGGCACATGCCGCCGGACAGCTCGAACGGATAGGCGTGGTAGCGCTCGCGTGCGCGCGCGATCTTGACCTGCTCCAGCGCCTCGATCGCCGTCTCGCCGCGATCGGTGACCTGCGCCTGCTGCACATGCTGGCGCAACACGTCCTCGATCTGGTGCCCGACCTTGCGGATCGGATTGAGCGCGGCGCGCGGGTTCTGGAAGATCATCGAGACTTCGCGGCCGCGCAGATCGCGCATCTGGCTCTCGGTCGCCGCCTTGACGTCGATGCCGGAAAACATCACCGAGCCCTCGGCGATCCGGCCGGCGCGGTCGAGGATCCGCATCACGGCATAGGACGTGACCGACTTGCCGGAGCCGGACTCGCCGACGATGCCGACGGTCTCGCCCTTGCCGACGGATATGTCGACGTGCTGCACCGCCTTGACGATGCCGCGGCGCGTGGTGAATTCGACGGTGAGGTCGCTGACGTCGAGCAGCGGCTGGGCGGTCATGCGCACCTCCGCTCACGGGGCGCGTCATCCAAAAATCCGCAAAACAACCCCATGCAAAGGAGCGAAGCGGTAGCACGACACCGGACCGGGACAGGCATCACGTCCTCCGCTGCGGGTCGACGATGTCGCGCAGGCCGTCGCCGAGCAGGTTGAAGCAGAACACCGCGATCATCAGCGCAAGGCCCGGGAACAGCGCGATCCACCATTCGCCAGACACCATGAAGCCGGCGCCCTCGGCGACCATGATGCCCCACTCGGCGGTCGGCGGCCGGACGCCGAGCCCTATGAAGGACAGGCCCGCGGCGTTGAGGATCGCATAGCCCATGGTCAGCGACATCTGCACGATCATGATCGGCATGATGTTCGGCAGGATGTGCCCGAGCAGGATGCGGTATTCGCCATTGCCCGAGAGCCGCGCCGCCTGCACGAAGCCGGCGTTGCGGCGGACATTTGCCTCGGCGCGCGCGACGCGGGCGTAGAGCGGGAAGTTCACGATCGCGGTCGCGATGATGATGTTCTGCACGGTGTTGCCGAGCGCCGCGACGATGCCCATCGCCAGCACGAACAGCGGAAACGCCATGATGGTGTCGGCGATGCGGCCGACGATGCGGTCGGTCCAGCCGCCGAAATAGCCGGCGGCGATGCCGGCCAGCCCGCCCATCAGGAACACCAGCACCACGGAGGCGACGGCGATGAAGGTGTCGAGCCGCGTCGCCACGATGACGCGGCTGAAGATGTCGCGGCCGAGCTGATCGGTGCCGAACCAGTGCGCGGCGGACGGCGGCTTCAATGCCGCCGCGGTGTCCGAGGCAAGCGGGTCGTAAGGCACCACATACGGCCCGAACAGCGCGGCAAACACGATCAGGACCAGCAGCGCGAAGGCAAAGCCGGTGACCTTGTTTTCGCTCAAGACGTAGCGGGTCTGCTCAAAAGCTGCGGCAAGCCCCGACGTGCGGACGGGGCCTGCGGGTTCGACGGTCGGAGCTACGGTACTCATGCTTAGCCCTCCAGCCTGACGCGGGGATCGATCACGCCGTAGAGGATGTCGATCATCAGATTGAGCAGCACGTACATGACCGCCATGGTCAGCACGAAGCCCTGCACCGGCGCGAAGTCGGATGCGATCAGCGCCTCGACCGCGTAGGAGCCGATGCCGGGCCAGGCGAACACCTTCTCCACCAGCACATTGGCCCCGAGCAGGAACGAGAACACCATGCTGAGCGTGGTGATGACCGGCAGCATTGCGTTGCGGAAGGCATAGGTGACGATCACCTTGCCGGGCGACAGGCCGCTGGCGCGCGCGGTGCGGACGAAGTCGGACGCCAGCACCGCCAGCATCGAGGCGCGCGTCATCCGCGCGATCGGCGCCAGCGAGAAGATCGCGAGCGTCACCGCCGGCAGGATCAATTGGCTGAGCGCGGAACGAAACGCTTCGAAGTCCCGCGCGATCAGCGTGTCGACGAGATAGAAGCCGGTGACCGTCGGCGGCGCGCTGTAGAACACGTCGAGCCGGCCGAGCGGCGCCGGTGACCAGCCGAGCCGGAAATAGAACAGATAGACCAGCACGAGCCCGGTGAAGAACACCGGCAGCGACACGCCGGCCGTGGTAGTGACGCGGCAGAGATGGTCGATCCAGGAGCCCGGCCGCGTCGCCGCCAGCACGCCGAGCGGGATCGCGATCACGATGGAGACGACAAGGCCGAGCAGCGTGAGTTCGGCCGACGCCGGCAGGCGGTTGCGCAGCTCGGCCGCCACCGGCTGGCCGGTGGTGAGCGATGTGCCGAGATCGCCGTGGGCGAGATCGCTGGTGTAGCGGACGAACTGCTCGATCAGCGGCTTGTCGAAGCCGAGCTTCTTCCTGATCTGATCGACCGCTTCTTTCGTCGCCGCGGGGCCGGCGAAATACGCTGCGGGATCGCCCGGCAGCGCGCGCGTCAAGAGGAACGTCACAATCACGACCCCGATCAGCGAAGGGATCGCGAACAGCAGCCGCTTGCCGATCAGGGTCAGCATGGCGCGATCTCAGCTCTATCGCAGGCCACAACGGGACTGCGAGGGCTCCCTCCCCCACAAGGCAGGGCAATCACATATGGGGCGCACGAGCTGATCGGCTGGCTTACTTCGCCTCTCCCGCTTGCGGGGGAGGCCGACGCGCTCGAAGAGCGCGGCGGGTGGGGGCTCTCTCCACGCAGGGATTCCCAATGTGGAATCACCCCCACCCCGCCCTCCCCCGCGAGCGGGAGAGGGAGCCTGAGAAGCGTGCTCGCCTCACTAACGAGGTCGACACACGCGAGTGCGTCGCGCGCGCTTGTCACCGCCTCACCCCTTCGTCATCGCGCGATAGTCGAGGCGGCGGTGGAACCAATATTGGTAGCCGGTCACGTTCTTCTGCATCGCGACGTTGACGAAGGGCTGATAGAGCGGGATGCGCGGGATGTCGGCGAAGGCGAGATCGACGAAGCCCTTGACGTCGGCATCATAGGCCGCGGTATCGCCATTCGCGGCAGCGACGCGCGCGCCGTCGATGAGCTTGTCCATCTCTGATGACTTGTAGCTCATCGTGTTGAAGATCGAATTGTTGCCGTGATAGCACCAGTAGAAGAAGTACTCGGGATAATCGAGCCAGCCCGAGAACACGTTGGTGAACAGCGGCATTTCCTTCTTGGTGAGCTCGGTGCGCCAGTTGGCGCCGGGCACCTTGTTGATCGTGGTCTTGATGCCGAGCTGCGCGAGGCTCTCCTGCACCAGCACGCAGAGCGGCTCGTTGACTCCAGCGAAATTCAGGTCGAACGAGATCGTGGTCTCGAAACCATTGGCGTAGCCGGCCTCCGCGAGCAGCGCCTTGGCCTTCTCCATGTCGGTGTAGTATTTGGTCGGCTGCGGCCAGGCGACCTCGGTCGGCTTGTCCTTTGCCGCGCCGAACATCGGGTTGGCGAGACCGAACAGCACCGCATCCATGATCTTCTGATACGGCATCGCGTAGGCCATCGCCTGCCGCACCTTGGGATTGTCGAACGGCGGCTTGGTCACGTTCATGCCGATATACTGGATGCCGTTGGAGAACGGCAGCGACACCACGTTGAGCTTGCCGTTCGCCTTCATCTCCTGGAAGTCCTTGAACGGCAGCTCATAGGAGATGTCGGCGTCGCCGCGCTCGAGCAGCGCTCGGCGGTTGCCGGCCTGCGGCACCATGCGCCAGATCACGCGCTTGATCTTCGGCAGCGGACCGCAGACCCAATCGTCGTTGCGTTCCATGACGACTTCGGTGCCGGCGGTCCACTTGGTCACCTTGTAGGCGCCGGAGCCCGCGGTCTGCTGCTTGGTGAATTCGAGACCCCAGGGATCCTTTTCGCTGGCGTTCTTCTTCACGAGTTCGGAATTGACGACGCAGGGCACGATGACAGCGAGATCGGGGATCGTCAGCTTGTCCTTCTTCAGGAAGTCGACGCGCACCGTGGTGTCGTCGACGATCACGAACTGCTCGGGCTTGGTCAGCGAGCCCGCGCTCATCTGGAAGGTCGGGAAGCCGCCGACAGAGACGGCGCGATCGAGCGACCATTTGACGTCCTTCGCAGTGACCGGCGTGCCGTCGTGGAATTTGGCGTTCTTGCGCAGCTTGAAGGTGACCGACATGTCGCCGATGTTGATGTCCTCGGCGAGCTCACCCTTGAACTTGTCGCGGTCGTAATAGGGCACGCCGCCCGGACCGCTCTTCATCTCGTGGCTGATCAGGCGGTCGTAGCAATTCCACGACACCTCGTAGCCCGGCACATTGGTGCCGACGCCGTGGATGTCGAGATTGTTGGGACCGCCTTCGGAAACGATCAGCAGCGTCTCGGAGCGCGCGTCGGCTTTGGCCGGCGACCAGATCGCGGGCGCGGTCGGCGCCAAGGCGCCCGCTGCCAGCCCGGACACCGATTTAAGAAAATCGCGACGCTTCATGTGATGCTCCAACGCCTTGGGAAACGGCCTTGGAACTCAGATCGCAAGGATTGTGCCAATCCTTAACGAAAGCTTATGTCCTGCTAATGCCTTGCCGAGGCGGGAGAAAACGCCGACCGGTATCCCGGTCGGGCAAAATCTCAGATCGTCAATTGCATACAAAGACAGGCTATATGCTCAAGATATGAGCAGGAAATGGCTCCTGCTTGCTTTGTGGCCGACAATGGATGTCGCGCGCTGAAGAGAGCTAGTCGGGCCAGATCAACTCCTGCAACTGCACGAAGTCATCAACCCGGTCCGGCCAGCCCGCGATGCAGATATGCCGAAGCGGATCGCTGGCCGAGTGCAGCATCATGAGCGCCATCAGCCGCCGCTTCAGCGTGAACGTCACGTCATTGCGCGAGATGCCGAAACCCTCGAACAGGCTGCGGACCCGGCGCGGATGCCCGGCGGCCATGAAGGCGCTGGGGCCGAGCAGGTCGTACTCGCCCCACCCCGTCCGGACGTCGCCGAAGTCGAACAGGCCGGCGACGTGCCAGCCGTCGGCCCGGCGTCCGAGCAGAAAGTTCTCCGGGATGTATTCGCCGGTCAGGATCACCGGCGGCGCGCTCATCGGAATCAACTCAGTGGCGTCGCGCAAGAGATCGTCGAGCGAGGTGAGGAATTTCGCCGGCAGGCCGAGCCGTTCGTGCCGCGCCCGGCACTGCGCGATCTGGGCGCGCATGAAGGCCTCCCAGCGCGGCTCGAGCGCGAGCAGGCTGCCGGGCGGCACGCGCTGCACCTCGGCAATCACGGCCCCGATCTCGGCGAGCACACGCTCCCGCTCGGCTTCCGGCAGCGATGGCCACACCTCCGAGCCGACGGTGCCGGCGAGGTGCGTGATGACGAGATAGGGCCAGCCGTCACGTTCGCCCTCCGCGATGAGGTCGGGAATCGGAATGCCAAGCCGTCCGCGCAACGCCGCGAGCGCGCCGCGCTCGGACACGAATTGCGGACGCAGAAACGGCGGGAAGAGCTTGAGGATCAGGCCGTCGTCCAGCGCGATCACGAGATTGGTGCCGGTCGAGAACACATGCGGCGCGACGCACGACAGCCCGTGGCCATCAGCAATATCACGCGCGACCGGCAGCCAGCGCGACGCGTCGCCGCGCCAGGCGCGGTAGGAGTCGTAGTTGGTCAGGGAAGGAAGATGCATTCGCGCGCGGCCTCTAACGCTGTCGTCCTGGCGAAAGCCAGGACCCATAACCACCGAATTTGATTGTAAGCGGGATCGCGGCCCTAGCCTCGCGCAACGATGAGCAGCCGGGGTAATGGGTCCTGGCTTTCGCCAGGACGACCCTGAGTGTGTGGCGCCGCTTGCGAGCGATACATTCACATCCTCTCAGGATGACGGAGAAGCAGTTGAGCAGTCTGGATGCCCCTCACCTATCCGGATTGGCGCGCTCGAACTGGCGCAGCAGGCGGTTGCCGCGCTCGACGGCATTGTCCATCGCGGCCTGCGCCGAACGCTTGCCTGAAAACACCTGCTCGAGCTCCTCCTCGATCACATCGCGGATCAGGACGAACGAGCCGAGGCGGATGCCCTTCGAATGGTCGGTCGGCGGCTTCAGCGTCACCTCCTCGATCGAGATCGAGGCGCCGGGATTGCGATCGTAGAAACCCTGCGCGCGGGTCAGATCGAATGCGGCGCGGGTGATCGGCAGATAGCCCGTGTTCTGGTGCCAGGCGGCCTGCACCTCCGGCCGCGACAGATAGGCGAAGAACTTCGCCACGCCGGCATACTCGGCGCGCGGCCGGTCGCGCAGCACCCACAGCGTCGCGCCGCCGATGATCGAGTTCTGCGGCGCGCCCTGCACGTCGGGTTCGTACGGCATCATGCCGTAGCCGACCTCGAATTTGGAATTGGCCCTGATGTCGGCGCGCGTGCCCGACGAACCGATGAAGATGCCGCATTCGCCCTTCTGGAAACGCGGCTCGGCCGCCTGCCCGCGGCCGCTGTAGTCGAAGGTCTTGTCGGCCTGCCACTGCGCGAGCTGCGCGATGTGGCGCACCACCAGCGGATTGTTGAAGATCAGCTGCGCGTCGAGCCCGGAAAACCCGTTGGCCTTGGTTGCGATCGGCAGATTGTGGAAGGCGGAGAAGTTCTCGACATTGATCCAGGACGGCCACGACGTGGTCACGCCGCACATCGCGCCCGCCGCGCGCAGCCGCTTGGCCACCACGCCGAGCTCCGGCCAGGTCCTCGGCGGCACACCCGGATCGAGCCCGGCGGACCGGAACATATCCTTGTTGTAGTAGAGGATCGGCGTCGAGGCATTGAAGGGGAACGACAGCATGTTGCCGTCGACATCGGCATAGTAGCCGGCCACCGCGGGCAGATAGGCCGACGGCGCGAATGCCTCGGATTGATCGCGCATCAGCTCGAACACCGGATAGATCGCGCCGCGGGCCGCCATCATGGTTGCGGTCGCGATCTCGTTGACCTGTACGATCGCCGGCTGGCTGCGCGAGCGGAAGGCGAAGATCGCCGCGGTGACGGTCTCGGTGTAGTTGCCCTTGTAGGCGGGCACGATCCGGTAGTCGGATTGCGAGGCGTTGAAATCGGCGGCAAGCTTCTCGAGCTGTTTGCCGAGCTCGCCCGACATCGCGTGCCACCACATGATCTCGGTGGCCGCCCGCGCCGGCGACACAAGCAGAAGAGCCGCGACGACGAGGTGCAAAAGCTTCAAGGCGAGCTTCAAAGCGAACTTCACGACGAGCCGTTCCCGGATGCCAACACGCCCTCATAAGGCGCCACAACCGCAGATTCAACCGACACCGCAGGTTGCACCGCGGATTTAACGTTTGGCCGATGGCGAACCAGCGCCATTCTGCTAAAAATGCGTTGAACCTTTTCTTCCCGCCCTGGACACAAATCACAAGGGGAATTGTAGCCTGTGTACCGCCGCGCCGGCCTTTCGCGGATAACGATGCTTGCCGTCGCGCTGTCATGGGCAGCGGTCCCGGCGAGCGCTTTTGCGCGCGAATTCCGCACCGCCGATACCCAGAATGAGGACTATCCGACCGTCCAGGCGCTGAATTACATGGATCGCCTGATCGCCGAACGCACCGCCGGCCGGCACCGCATCGTGGTCTTCCATTCCCGCCAGCTCGGTGAGGAAAGGGAGACGCTGGAGCAGACCCGGGCCGGCGCCATCGACCTGAACCGGACCAATGTCGCGCTGATCGGGACAATGGTGCCGTCGGTCAACGTGCTGGCAATGCCGTTCCTGTTTCGATCGCCCGAACACCTGCAGAACGTGCTGGATGGACCGATCGGCAGCGAGATCCTGAACAGTCTCGGGGCTCACGGCTTCGTCGGGCTGGCCTTCTACGATTCCGGCGCCCGCTCGATCTATAACAGCGTCCATCCGGTCCATTCGCTCGACGACGTCAAGGGACTGCGGCTGCGCGTGCAGCAATCCGAACGGATGTCGGACGTGATGCGCGCGCTCGGCGCCCAGCCGGTCCAGATGCCCTACGGCCAGGTACTGACCGGATTCGCCACCGGACTGATCGACGGCGCCGAGAACAACTGGGCGTCCTTCGTCACCACCGGTCACTACAAACACGCCCGCTACTACACGTTGACCCAACACACTTTCAGTCCGGACGTGCTGCTGATGTCGCAAAAGGCCTGGGCCAGCCTCTCGCCCGAGGAGCAGGCGATCTTCCGCGAGGCCGCGCAGCGCTCCAGCGTCTACATGCGCGAGAGGTGGCGGGAGCTCGAGGAGCGCTCGCGCAAGCAGGCGGAGCTGGCGGGCGTCGAGATCGTGACCGACATCGACCGCAAGCCGTTCGAAGCTGCAATGGCCGGCATCTACGCCAGGGCCGAGCGCGATCCCGCGACATCGGCGCTGATCGAACGCATCCGCAACATGGAGTAACCGGATCTTGGACGCAGCAAAGCAGGACGGGACGATGCGACGGCGGGCGGCCTTCGGGCCGCAGGGCCGTTTCCGCATCGTCCAGCTGCTGCGTGCGGTGCCGATCCGCTGGCGCATCCTTTCGATCGCCCTGCTCAACTCCGCGGTGGTGATCGTGCTGGCGGTGCTGATCTGGAACGGCTCGAAGGTGCTCGGCTCGGCCTGGGAGGATGTCCGCCAGGTGCGGGAATCCGACAAGATCCTGGCCAAGCTCGAAAGCGAGACCAGCCGCCTGCAGAACCTGATCCATCGCTACATCAACCAGCCGAGCCCGGACCTGTTCGCGGAAATCCTGCTGCTCCGCGAGGCCGTGCTCGGCACGCTGACCAACCGGGCCTCGACCGACCCGATGCTGTCCGGCTCGGTCGAGCAGCTGGAGCGCGTCACCAGCCGCTTCCTCGACGGCTTCGGCGAGCTGCGCACCGTGCAGACCAGAATCGCCAAGACCTATGACGAGCAGGTGCTGTCGCCGACCAAGGACATGGCCGGGCTCTATTCGATCATCGAGGGCGCGACCGGCCATCGCGACGCACTGATCTGGCCCGCGCTCGGCAAGTCGCGCGAAGCGTTCACCTCGCTGCTGGTCGCCGCCAACGCCTACTACCTCTCGCTAGCCTCATCGTCGGCCGAGGAAGCCCGCCGCAACATCGATACGATCGAGCGGACGATTCCCGTCATGACCGATCTGGCCGAGAACGATCTGCAGCGCATGGCGCTGGCGCGGCTCAAGGTCAAGACCGCCGAGCTGCGCGACGGGCTCGGCAAGCTCAGCGAGCAGCTCACCAACCGCACCGATCTGCTGCGCAACTCGATCGACGCCAGCCAGGCGGATGCGATCGGCGCGATCGACGATCTCTCGGTGAAGATGCGCCAGCGCGAGCAGAAGGCGCAGGAGACGTTCGACAAGACGCTGACCTCGATCTCGCGCCGGGTGCTGTCGATTGCCGTGATCTTCCTCGGCGTCATCATGTCGGCCGGCGTCATGATCGCGCTGTCGATCCGCCTGCCGCTGGCGCAGATCATGGCCGCGATGCGCACCATCACCTCGGGGGACCTCGACCGGCCGGTGCAGGGCACCTCGGCCAAGGACGAGGTCGGCGCCATGGCGCGTGCGGTCGAAGTGTTCCGCGAAAACGCGATCGCCAAGCGCAAGACCGAGGACGAGCTGCGCACCGCCAAGGAGGAGGCCGAAAGCGCGCTGCTCGAGCTCAATACCGCGCAGCAGAACCTGATCGATGCCGAGCGTCTCGCCGCGCTCGGCGGCCTCGTTGCCGGCGTCGCGCACGAGGTCAACAACCCGATCGGCATCAGCCTGACGGTGGCCTCGAGCTTTGCCCGCCGCAGCGAGATGTTCGAGAACGACCTGAAGACCGAGCCGCTGCGCCGCTCCAAGCTCGACGAGTTCGTGCGCGCCTCGCGTGACGCATCGCAGCAACTGGTCGCGAACCTGCAGCGCGCCGGCGAGCTGATCCAGTCGTTCAAGCAGGTCGCAGTCGATCGCTCGCATGCCGAGCGCCGGCAGTTTGCCTTGAGCGAATCCACCGACCAGATCGTGGCGAGCCTGCGGCCGGTGCTGAAGAAGGCCGCGATCGCGCTGTCGGTCGATGTGCCCGAGGGGCTCCTGATCGACGGCTATCCCGGCGCCTATGGGCAGATCTTAACCAATCTTTTCCTCAACGCCGTCAATCATGCCTTTGCCGATGGCCGCTCCGGCACCATCACCATCTCGGCGCGCGGGCGCGGCGCCGACGATGTGGAGATCATCTTCGCGGACGACGGGGCTGGCATGACGCCGGACGTGCAGCGGCAGGCGTTCGACCCGTTCTTTACGACGCGCCGCAACGAAGGTGGTACGGGCCTTGGCCTCCACATCGTCTATAACCTCGTCACCCAGCAGCTCGGTGGACGCATGATGCTGGAGTCAAGGGTAGGACAAGGCACCACTTTTCGCATTATCATGCCCAGGATCGCCAAGGGGGCTGCCAAGGGCGAGCCCACGATCGCTGACGCAGCAGCCGACGGAACCAGTCAATGGCCGAACAGGACGATGTCCTCCAACTGATCGACGATACCGAGAGCCCCCCGGAGGACTCGTCGGCCCGCAAATGGAAGATCGCCGTCATCGACGACGATCACGCCGTCCATGAAGGCACCCGCTTCGCGCTGAGCGACTACAACCTGAACGGTTCGACGCTGGAGATCCTCTCGGCCTACTCTGCGGCCGAAGGCCGCACGCTGATGCGGGACAACCCCGACATCGCAGCCGTGCTGCTCGACGTCATCATGGAGACCGACGTCGCCGGCCTCGAGCTCGTCGAGTTCATCCGCAACGAGATCAAGAACGAGACCGTGCGCATCATCCTGCGCACCGGCCAGCCCGGCCAGGCGCCGGAACGGCGCGTCATCGTGCAGTACGACATCAACGACTACAAGGCGAAGACCGAGCTCACCGCCGACAAGCTGTTCACGTCGCTGACCGCCGCGCTGCGCAGCTACCAGCAGCTCGAGCGCATGGTGCAGACACGGCGCGGGCTCGAG
This sequence comes from Bradyrhizobium elkanii USDA 76, assembly GCF_023278185.1. Classification (NCBI taxonomy): domain Bacteria; kingdom Pseudomonadati; phylum Pseudomonadota; class Alphaproteobacteria; order Hyphomicrobiales; family Nitrobacteraceae; genus Bradyrhizobium; species Bradyrhizobium elkanii. The sequence goes on from NZ_CP066356.1 coordinate 8,343,122, forward strand.
ATCATCATCGACGCGGCCTCGACGCTGTACGACTTCAAGTCGATGCAGCGGCTCGCCGAAGGTGTGCTGACGCAACTCGCCTCGCTGCTCAATGTCGATTGCGCGGGGATCCTGGTGCTGCGCGACGACGGCAACGCGGCCGCGGCCGATTTCTCGGTGCTGGCCTGCTCGGGCTGCTACAGCCGCTTCATCGGCACCACCTCGTCGAAGGCGCTCGATCCGGACCTGCGGCACATGGTGGAGGAAGCGTTCCAGCGCCGCAAGAACGAGTTCGCCGACCACCGCAGCGTGCTCTATTCGCGCACCGGCAGCGGCCGCGAGGTCGTGGTGCTGCTGCAGGCCGAGCGCCAGCTCTCCGACACCGACCGTGCGCTGGTCGAGATCTTCTCGAGCCGGCTGTCGATCGCGTTCGACAACGTGATCCTCTACCAGCAGCTGCACGAGGCCAACACCCAGCTCGAGGACCGCGTCGCGCAGCGCACCCGCGCGCTGATGCAGGCCAACCGGCGGCTCTCGGCGCAATGGCTGCGGCTGCAGCGCGCCAACGGCTTCAAGAACGAGATCCTCGGCACCGTCGCCCACGACCTGAAGAACCCGCTCGGCGTGATCCTCGGCCGCACCGAGATGCTGACCGAACTGATCGGCGCCGGCTCGCCGAAGGAAAACGTCACCTCGCAGGTCGAGCACATCCGCGACGCCACCAAGCGGCTGACCTCGATGGTCGACCATCTGATCTCTGACGCGATGGCCGATGCCTTCGACATCACCATCCGCCGCGAGCCGGTCGACGTCGCGGCCCTGGTCAACGAGGTCACCGAGGCCAATTTGCCCTCGGCCGTCAACAAGCAGCAGAGCATCTCGGTTTCGGGGCCGCAGCAATTCGTCACGATGTGCGACGCCGACCGGATCCGCGAGGCGATCGACAACCTCGTCAGCAACGCCATCAAGTACTCGCCGATCGGCGGCAAGATCACGGTCACGGTCAGCCATGAGGGCGACGACACCGTGATCCGGATCGTCGACCAGGGTCCCGGCCTAAGCCCCGAGGATCTCGGCCGGCTGTTCGGCCGGTTCCAGCGGCTGTCGGCCAAGCCGACCGCGGGCGAGAGCTCGACCGGCCTCGGCCTCTCCATCGTCAAGCGCATCATCGACATGCATGGCGGCCATGTGACCGCGCAGAGCCCGGGCCCCGGACAGGGGTCGACCTTTACGGTTACACTGCCGGCGACAGAGACATCATGAGCCAGAACCCGCATATCTTCATCGTGGACGATGAGGCGCCGGCCCGCGAAATGGTCGGCGATTACCTCAAGATGCACGGCTTCGGCGTGACGCTGTGTGATGGCGGCAAGAGCCTGCGCAAGGAGATCGAGGGCTGCACGCCCGATCTCGTGGTGCTGGACCTCAACATGCCCGAGGAGGACGGACTGTCGATCATTCGCGACCTCAAGAGCAAGATCAACGTCCCCGTCATCATGCTGACAGCTACTGCCAGCCCGATCGACCGGGTCGTCGGGCTGGAGCTCGGCGCCGACGACTATGTGGCCAAGCCCTGCGAATTGCGCGAGCTGATGGCGCGCATCCGCTCGGTGCTGCGGCGGAGCGGGCCGGCGAAGACGGCGACGCCGGAACCGGCGAGTGCGAAGGCCGAAAAGGAGCAGCTGGTGCGGTTCGGCACCAAATGGCTCGATCTCGAGGCCCAGGCGCTGCGCGACGACGAGGGCAACGAGCATCCGCTGACGGCCTCCGAATTCGGCCTCCTGAAGGTGTTCGCGGCCAACCCGAAGCGGGTGCTGTCGCGCGAGCGGCTCCTGGAACTCGCCAATGCGCGCGACGCGGAAGCCTTCGACCGTGCCGTCGACCTGCGCATCATGCGCATCCGCCGCAAGATCGAATTCGACCCGACCAAGCCGTCGGTGATCCGCACCATCCGCGGCGGCGGCTACCTGTTCTCGCCGACCGGGGACAAGGCCTGATTGTCGTCCCGGCGAAAGCCGGGACCCATTACCCCGACTACCTGTGGTGAGACGACGATAGGGCCACAGCGAGCTCCAACAGCGAACGGCTGTGGTTATGGGTCCCGGCCTTCGCCGGGACGACGATTTGATTGTGTGGCACCGGCGGATTCAGCGACACAAAGGCTGTCAATCCGCGCAAAAATCCCTAAGTTTCGGCCATGCCGAAAACAGCCTCCAAAGCCCCCGCCAAGCCCGCATCGAAGACCGCCCCCAAGCCCGTTGCCGCCAAGGCCACGGCGAAGGGCGACCATGTCTTCCTGGTCGACGGCTCGTCCTACATCTTCCGCGCCTACCACGCGCTGCCGCCGCTGAACCGCAAATCCGACGGGCTGCAGGTCAACGCCGTGCTCGGCTTCTGCAACATGCTGTGGAAGCTGCTGCGCGACATGCCCGAGGACAACCGGCCGACGCATCTGGCGATCGTGTTCGACAAGTCGGAGATCACGTTCCGCAACAAGCTCTATCCCGACTACAAGGCGCACCGGCCGCCGGCGCCCGACGATTTGATCCCGCAATTCGCGCTGATCCGCGAGGCGGTGCGCGCCTTCGAACTGCCCTGCCTCGAGCAGGTCGGCTTCGAGGCCGACGATCTGATCGCGACCTATGCGCGGCTCGCCAGCGAGCGCGGCGCGACCACGACGATCGTGTCATCGGACAAGGATCTGATGCAGCTCGTCAACGACAAGGTCGTGATGTACGACACGATGAAGGATCGCCGCATCGGCCGCGACGAGGTGATCGAGAAGTTCGGCGTGCCGCCGGAGAAGGTGGTCGAGGTGCAGGCACTGGCCGGCGACTCCACCGACAACGTGCCCGGCGTGCCCGGCATCGGCATCAAGACCGCCGCGCAGCTGATCATCGAATATGGCGATCTCGATCAGCTGCTGTTCCGCGCCGGCGAGATCAAGCAGCCGAAGCGGCGCGAGGCGCTGCTCGAGAACGCCGAGAAGGCGCGGATCTCGCGCCAGCTCGTGCTGCTCGACGACAAGGTCGAGCTCGAAGTGCCGCTCGACGACCTCGCCGTGAACGAGCCCGACTCGCGCCGGCTGATCGCCTTCCTCAAGGCGATGGAGTTCACCACCCTCACCCGCCGCGTCGCCGACTACGCGCAGATCGACCCGGCCAATGTCGATGCCGATCCCGGCAACAAGAGCGGCGCGAGCGTGTTCTCGCCATTGCCGTCGTCGGATGTGACGCCGGCGCCCGGAGACGCGCCGACATCGGCCGCGGCACCGCTGCCGAAAGCCAAGCCGACCGGCGCGCGTGACGACAAGAATTCGAGCCTGAAGGGCACCCCGGCGACGCTGGCCGAGGCCCGCGGCGAGGCGATCCGGAAGACCGGCTTCGAGCGCAAGGCGTATCGGGCGATCGGCAGCCTCGAGCAGCTCAACGCCTTCATCGCCCGCGTGCCCGACACCGGCTACGTCGCGATCGAGGCGATGTCGGAATCGATCGACCCGATGCAGGGCGAGCTCTCGGGCCTTGCGCTGGCGCTGGCGCCGAACGATGCGTGTTACGTCCCGCTCAGCCACCGGCAGGCCGGCGGCGGCGCGGGCCTGTTCGACGCCGGCCTCGCGCCCGGCCAGATCAAGACGGCCGAGGCGCTGGCGGCGCTCAAGCCGCTGCTGGAGTCCGTCGGCATCCAGAAGGTCGGCTTCGACGTCAAGTTCACCTCGGTGATGCTGGCGCAGCACGGAATCACGCTGCGCAACATCGACGATGCGCAGCTGATGAGCTACGCGCTCGATGCGGGCCGCGGCTCGCATGCGCTGGAGGCGCTCGCCGAGCGCTGGTTCGGCCACGCCGTCGTCAATTACGGCGGCCTCGTCGGCAGCGGCAAGGGCAAGCTGACCTTCGATCAGGTCACGATCGACAAGGCCAGCGAATATGCGGCCGAAAGCGCCGACGTGATCCTGCGGCTGTGGCGGGTGCTGAAGCCGCGTCTCGTCGCCGAGCGGATGGCGACGGTGTACGAGACGCTGGAGCGGCCGCTGGTCTCGGTGCTGGCGCGGATGGAGCGGCGCGGCATCTCGATCGACCGCCAGGTGCTGTCGCGGCTGTCGGGCGATTTCGCCCAGACCGCGGCGCGCGTCGAGGCCGAGATCCAGGAGATCGCCGGCGAGCCGGTCAATGTCGGCAGCCCGAAGCAGATCGGCGACATCATCTTCGGCAAGATGGGATTGCCCGGCGGCAGCAAGACCAAGACCGGCGCGTGGTCGACCACCGCGCAGGTGCTCGACGAGCTCGCCGAGCAGGGCCACGAATTCCCGAAGAAGATCCTGGAGTGGCGCCAGGTCTCGAAGCTGAAGTCGACCTATACCGACGCGCTGCCGACCTACGTCAATCCGCAGACCCATCGCGTCCACACCACCTACGCGCTGGCCGCGACCACCACGGGCCGGCTGTCGTCGAACGAGCCGAACCTGCAGAACATCCCGGTTCGTACCGAGGACGGCCGCAAGATCCGCCGCGCCTTCATCGCAACGCCCGGCCACAAGCTGGTGTCGGCCGACTACTCGCAGATCGAGTTGCGGCTGCTCGCCGAGATCGCCGACGTGCCGGTGCTGCGCCAGGCATTCCGCGACGGGCTCGACATTCACGCCATGACCGCCTCCGAAATGTTCGGCGTGCCGATCAAGGACATGCCGAGCGAGGTGCGCCGCCGCGCCAAGGCGATCAATTTCGGCATCATCTACGGCATCTCGGCGTTCGGCCTCGCCAACCAGCTCGGCATCGCCCGCGAGGAGGCCTCGGCCTACATCAAGAAATACTTCGAGCGCTTCCCGGGCATCCGCGCCTATATGGACGAGACCAAGGATTTCTGCCGCCGCAACGGCTATGTGACGACGCTGTTCGGGCGCAAGTGCTACTACCCCGACATCAAGGCCTCCAACGCCTCGGTGCGCGCCTTCAACGAACGCGCCGCGATCAATGCGCGCCTGCAGGGCACCGCGGCCGACATCATCCGCCGCGCCATGATCCGCGTCGAGGACGCGCTGACCGAGAAAAAGCTCTCGGCGCAGATGCTTTTGCAGGTGCATGACGAACTGATCTTCGAGGTGCCGGACGACGAGGTCGCGGCGACGCTGCCGGTGGTGCAGAAGGTGATGCAGGACGCGCCGTTCCCAGCGGTGATCCTGTCGCTGCCGCTGCAGGTCGACGCCCGCGCCGCGAACAACTGGGACGAGGCGCATTAGCGGCTCCTTCGCCTCTCCCGCTTGCGGGGGAGGCCGACGCGCGAAGCGCGGCGGGTGGGGGCTCTCTCCGCTGAAAGACTCTGCGCGGAGGCACCCCCACCCCGCCCTCCCCCGCAAGCGGGAGAGGGAGCCCTTGCACCGCCGCCACCACATTGCTCCGAGAGCAATTCCGAGATGGCCGCGCCGCGGATGACACGCTAGAAGTGCGCGCATTCCTCGCGAGACCCGTCATGCCCCACACATCCGCTTTGCTCGGCTTTGCGCTCATCTGCCTCGGCATGGTGCTGACGCCGGGGCCGAACATGATCTATCTGATCTCGCGCTCGATCACGCAGGGGCCCGCGGCCGGCATCGTCTCGCTCGGCGGCGTGGCGCTCGGCTTCGTGTTCTACATGCTGTGCGCGGCGTTCGGCATCACCGCATTGCTGTTTGCGATTCCCTACGCCTATGACGCGCTGCGCTTTGCCGGCGCGGGCTATCTGCTCTGGCTGGCGTGGCAGGCATTGAAGCCCGGCGGCCGCTCGCCGTTCCAGGTCAAGGCGCTGAAGGTCGACGGCCCGCGCAAATTGTTCGCGATGGGCTTCGTCACCAATCTGCTCAACCCGAAGATCGCGATGCTTTATCTGGCGCTGCTGCCGCAGTTCATCGATCCCGCCGGCGGCAGCGTGCTGACGCAGTCGCTCGCGCTCGGCTCGATCCAGATCGTGATCAGCGTCAGCGTCAACGCGATGATCGCCCTGGCCGCCGGTTCGATCGCGGTGTTCCTCGGCACCCGCCCGAGCTGGCTGCTGGTGCAGCGCTGGCTGATGGGCACGGTGCTGGCGGGACTGGCGATGAAGATGGCGCTCGAGGCGCGAAGGGCCTAGCCGACTCGTCATGCACGGGTTTGACCCGCGCATCCATCGCCTGCGCATGCAGGCGTCAAGACTCGCTTGCGAAGAGGATGGATTGCCGGGTCAAGCCCGGCAATGACGACCTCTCCTCAATCCAGCTTCGCCTCCATGCCCCGCTTCGTCGCCGGGCGGGCCATCAGCGTCTCGTACCAGCGCTTGACGTTGGGGAAGTCGGCCAGCTCGACCTTGTGGCGCGGATGGCGCCAGGCCCAGCCGAGGATGGCGAAATCGGCGACCGAGAGATCGCCGGCAACGAATTCGCGCCCATCAAGCCGGCGATCCAGCACGCCGTAGAGTCGCCGCGTCTCCGCCATGTAGCGTTTCAGGCCGTAGGCGCGGTCCTGCTCGTTCTCCAGCGCGATGAAATGGTGCACCTGGCCCGGCATCGGGCCGAAGCCGCCCATCTGCCACATCAGCCACTCATAGACCGGAATCCGTTCCGCCAGCGGCTTCGGCAGGAACTTGCCGGTCTTCTCGCCGAGATAGAGCAGGATCGCGCCGGATTCGAAAATGCTGACCGGCTTGCCGCCCGGCCCATCCGGATCGACGATCGCCGGGATCTTGTTGTTCGGGCTGATCGCAAGGAAGGCGGGCGCCATCTGTTCGCCCTTGCCGATGTTCACCGGGATCACCTTGTAGGGCAGGCCCATTTCCTCCAGCGCCACGGAGATCTTGCGGCCGTTGGGGGTGTTCCAGGTGTGCAGCTCGATGGTCATTTCCGCTTCCCGTGCAAGTGTTTGGGCAAGTGTTTGGCCGAGTGTTTGGCGCCTGCTTACGGGGAACGGAACGGCCGCACAACCGCGCTTTCCGGAAAGCACGCCCGCGGAAATCGCGGCTTGGGCACTGTTGACGGCCCGATTTCCGCGCTGGAATGTGCCAGTAAGCGTGGATAGATTGCCGCCCGCCTCAAACCCTCAAGGGAAAAAGTCTTTGTCCAAATCAGCCTCCCGCGCCCGCCTCGCCGAGATCATCCGCAAGCGTTCGTTCGGCCGCGGCGAGATCACGCTGGCGTCGGGCCGCAAGAGCGACTTCTATTTCAACCTGAAGCCGACGATGCTCGATCCCGAGGGCGCGGCGCTGCTCGCCGAGCTCACCTATGAAGCGCTGAAGGACGACAAGCTCGACTTCGTCGGCGGGCTCGAGATGGGCGCGGTGCCGCTGGCCGGCGCGATCGCGCAGCTGTCCTGGCTGAAGGGCCACCCGATCGCGGCGTTCTTCGTGCGCAAGAAGCCGAAGGAGCATGGCGCGAAGCTTTCCGTCGAAGGGCTCGCGAAGGGCGAGAGCCTTGCGGGCAAGCGCATCGTGATCGTCGAGGACGTCACCACGACAGGCGGCTCGGCGCTGAAGGCGGTGGAAGCCGTGCGCGAGGCCGGCGGCGAGATCGCCCTGGTCTTCACCATGGTCGACCGCGAGGAAGGCGCGACCGAGACGTTTGCCGAAGCCGGCTTGCCGTTCCGCGCGCTGTACAAGGCGGGCGAGTTCCTGAAGGACTGACGGTCTCTCTTCTCCCTCGCCCCGCTCTTGCGGGGTCGAGACGAGCGAAGCTCGCTCATAGAGGGTTGGGGCTCTCTCCCCGCTTACATCTGTTGAGAGACCTGTACTGGATCGATCCGCGAACTCGCTTCGCCTCTCCCGCTTGCGGGGGAGGCCGGATCGCATCGTCAGATGCGATCCGGGTGGGGGCTCTTTCCACGAGTCCCATCGCGGTGAAACCCCCACCCCAACCCTCCCCCGCAAGCGGGAGAGGGGGCGCAGTACCGATGCCGTTGCACCTCAAACCTCATATGCGATAGCCCGCCGTAAGCGGGGCGAGGTGAAAGGCAGTCCGCGCGGTGCGCGTTTCATGTGACGCCGTCACCCTCAATCAATCGCTCGTTTACCATCCCGCCTTAAGGTGAGTCCGCCGGGGCAGCTTGTCGCCGCGGCGTGGCGCGTCGGGTGGAGTTGGCGTTGCGTACAGAGTTGAGTGATCGGCGCATGCGGCGCCGCGTGATGCTGGCCGCCGCAGCCTTTGCGGGTTCCATCCTGGTGGTGCCCGCGCCCGTCTCGGCCGAGGGGCTGTTCGACTTCTTCTTCGGCGGTTCCCAGAAGCAGCAGAGCCGGCAGGCGCCGCCGCAAGCCAATTTCTTCGCCGACCCGTTCGGCCTCAACCAGCAGGCCGAGCGGCAGCCGTCCGCCCCCATCTCGGCGCCGCGCGTGGCCGGTTCCGGACCGGCATATTGCGTGCGCAGCTGCGACGGCAAATATTTTCCGCTGACGATGCGCGGCAACGCCACGCCGGCGCAGCTCTGCCAGGCCTTCTGTCCGGCGAGCGCGACCAAGGTCTATTACGGCAGCCATATCGACAGCGCCGCATCGACCGCCGGCGAACGCTACGCCGACAGCGAGAACGCCTTCGCCTATCGCAAGGCGTTGCGCGCCGACTGCACCTGCAACGGCCGCGACCCGGCGGGGCTCGCGCCGGTCGACCTCGCGCTCGATGCCTCGCTGCGTGCCGGCGACGTGATCGCGACCACCGACGGCCTCGTCGCCTACACCGGCATCCGCGTCGGCAACGAGCAGTCCTTCGACTTCACGCCGGTCGCCTCCTACCCCGGATTGACCTCGGCAGTCCGTGCGCGGCTCGGCGAAATGAAGGTCGCCCCCGTCAGCGCCGAGATCGCGGGCGACGCGCCCCTGCCGGAAACCGGCCGCGATGTGGCGCCGTCGGCACCGTCTTCTGTTGCGCCGAAGGGCAACGGCGCGAAGCCCGCCAAGCGGGCCGAGGCGAACTGACGGCCTCGAGCTGAGCGCCTGTCAGCGCGCCACGATCACGCCGATCACGTTCGGCGCGGCCATGTATTTCTCCTCGATCGCGGCCCGCGCGGCCGCGCGGTTCTCCGGATTGAGGATGCCGCGCTTCTCGGCGAGGATCATCCAGCAATAGCCCCACCAGTCCGTCAGCATGCCGTGATCGTCGACGAGATCATAACCCTGCTCGCCGGCGAAAATCCGCGCATGCGCTTCATCGAGCGAGTCGAGCCAGGCGTGATCCTCGTCCGAGAACAGCTCGTCGCTGAAATCATCCGTGGTGTAGCCCCAGATCGACATGCAGACCGCGTTGAACTCGCGATCGAGCTGGTCGTCGTCGATCGGCTGGCGGCGCGAGGCCTGGTGCAGCCGCGACAGCGACCGCGCGAAATCGGCAATCCGGGTCAGGGCGAATTGATCGAAGGCGATGGTGGACATGTAGTCCTCGCAGAGACTGAAAGACCATAGATATTGTGTCGGCGCAGCCGCCGAATCACAATGATATATCAAAGACTTGCTAAAGTGTTCTTAATTCGTTCTGATTGGTTTATAGACCGCCCCCGGACGTCGTCCTGGCGAAAGCCAGGACCCATTACCCCAATAGGCCGACATCTCGCGAGCTTGGGCCACGAATGAGCACCGCTGGCAGCTATTACGTCTACATCCTCGCAAGCCGGCATCACGGCACGATCTACATCGGCGTTACGAACGATCTTCGCCCGCGGCTCGAACTGCATCGTTCCGGCCGAGGCTCCAAGTTTGTGTACCAATATCAGGTCTTCCGCCTCGTCCATGTCGAGGAATTCGCCACGCCGCAGGAAGCGATCGCCCGCGAGAAGCAACTGAAGTTCTGGAAGCGCGATTGGAAGATCAAGCTGATCGAAGCGGAAAATCCGGATTGGAACGACCTGTCGGGCCTCATCTGACTATTGGGGTAATGGGTCCGGCTTTCGCCAGGACGACGATGTGGGCGGCACTGCATGCCTGCCCGCAAAGCAATTCGGGCCGCTGACCAGGTCAGCGGCCCGTTGAAAATGGCTTCGGAATGAAATGCGTCGGAGCTGAAAAACGTGCCCGCCCCACGAGCGACAGCTGTGTTTGTAAAGGCTCCGTTAAGGCTTGGAAATCCGTATCACCACGGTGTTTCGGATTGCGCGCGAAAGCGCGTTGCGCGGCCGCTTAGTTCGCCGCCGAGAGCAGCTTGTCGCCGCAGGCGTTTGCGTAGAACTTGCCGCCGCATTGCCGCTTGATGGCGGCGCAGCGCGCGGCGGGCGATGCGTTCTGCGCCACGCTGAAGCCGCAACTCAGGCCGTCGGCGCTGCGGCCCGGTCTGCCCGCTGCATCGGCTGCGCTGGTCGCCGTGATGCACACCACGAGCAACGCCGCGGCCGCGATCTCGATCAAGAGTCTCATCGTGCATGCTCCGGTCAATTGTCGCGAAATCCCGGCTTCTGCAACGCCATGGTAGACTCATGACGGCTGGTCCGGAAGGTTCCCGAAGCGGCCCGGTCCTTGCATAAAATCACGGCAGCGCTGTGTATGGCATCGTCCCTGACGGTTTCGATTGCCATGCGACGCGGGTATCATTGCGCTGGAGCGTGATCGGAAGGCTGCGGAACCGGGATTTCCGGGGAACCATGCTCCACCAATGAGATGGGGTCATGACGCGCGTCATCGCATCATGTTCCGGTTTGAACGGCAGGGATTGGGCGCGTTGCAGGAACAGACAAACTACCCGGCATTGAACCAGCCGATCGACGAGCTGGCACTGACCGAGATCAAGAGCGCGATCCTGGCGAAGCTTCGCCTTGCGATCGGCAAGGACGCCACCGTTGCGACCAGACGCGACTGGTACAAGGCCGCGGCGCTGACGCTGCGCGACCGCATCGTGCACCACTGGCTGACGGCCGAGAAGCAAAGCTACGACGCCGGCGCCAAGCGCGTCTACTATCTCTCGCTCGAGTTCCTGATCGGCCGCCTGTTCACCGACGCGCTCAACAATATGGGACTGCTGCCGCTGTTCGAGGCGGCGCTCGGCGACCTCGGCGTCGATCTCTCGGACCTGCGCAAATGCGAGCCGGATGCGGCGCTCGGCAATGGCGGCCTCGGCCGGCTTGCGGCCTGCTTCATGGAGAGCATGGCGACGCTGGCGATCCCCGCGACCGGCTACGGCATCCGCTACGATTTCGGCCTGTTCCGCCAGATCATGAACCATGGCTGGCAGCAGGAATATCCCGACGAGTGGCTCGCCTTCGGCAACCCCTGGGAATTCCAGCGGCCGGAGGTGGTGTACAACGTTCACTTCGGCGGCCATGTCGAGCATGTCGACGATCGCGGCCGCGACCGCGCCACCTGGCACCCGGCGGAAACCGTCGAGGCCATGGCCTACGACACGCCGATCGTCGGCTGGCGCGGCCAGCACGTCAACGCGCTCCGCCTGTGGTCGGCGCATGCGCCCGATCCGCTCCAGCTCGACGTCTTCAACACCGGCGACTACGTCTCGGCCAGCGCCGAACAGGCGCGCGCGGAAGCGATCTGCAAATTCCTCTATCCGAACGACGAGAGCGCGGCGGGCCGCGAGCTCCGGCTGCGCCAGGAATATTTCTTCGTCTCGGCCTCGTTGCAGGATCTCGTGAAGCGGCATCTCGCCTCCGACGGCGGCCTGCGCAACCTCGCGCAGAAGGCGGCCGTGCAGCTCAACGATACCCATCCGAGCCTCGCGGTCACCGAGCTGATGCGCATCCTGGTCGACCTGCACAATTTCCGCTGGGACGAGGCCTGGAAGATCACGGTCGCGACGCTGTCCTACACCAACCACACGCTGCTGCCGGAGGCGCTCGAGACCTGGCCGGTCGAACTGTTCGAGCGGCTGCTGCCGCGGCATCTCGAGATCATCTACCGCATCAACGTGGCCCATCTCGCGCTCGCCGAGGAACGCTTCCCCGGCGACATCGAATATCGCGCCTCGGTCTCGCTGATCGACGAGCGCAGCGGCCGCCGCGTGCGGATGGGCCAGCTCGCCTTCGTCGGCTCGCACCGCATCAACGGCGTCTCCGCGATGCATTCCGACCTGATGAAGGAGACCGTGTTCCACGACCTGCATCATCTCTATCCGTCGCGCATCACCAACAAGACCAACGGCATCACCTTCCGCCGCTGGCTGATGCTGGCCAACCCGCGGCTGACCGCGCTGCTGCGCGAAACCTGCGGCGAGGCCGTGCTCGACGACTTCTCGCTGCTCGAGCGGCTCGAGACCCATTCGAGCGATCTGGAATTCCAGAAGCGCTTCCGCGACGTCAAGCATCACAACAAGCTGGCGCTGGCGCGGCTGATCCGCGAGCGCAACGGCATCCAGGTCGACCCGTCGGCGCTGTTCGACGTGCAGATCAAGCGCATCCACGAATACAAGCGGCAGCTGCTCAACATCCTGGAGACGATCGCGCTGTACCACGCGATGAAGGACGAGCCGCAGCGCGACTGGGTGCCGCGCGTGAAAATCTTCGCCGGCAAGGCGGCCGCAAGCTACCGCTACGCCAAGCTGATCATCAAGCTGATCAACGACGTCGCCGAGGTCGTCAACAACGACGCTTCGCTCGGCGGCAGGCTGAAGGTCGCCTTCCTCGCCGACTACAATGTCAGCCTCGCCGAGGTGATCATTCCGGCCGCCGATCTCTCCGAGCAGATCTCGACCGCCGGCATGGAGGCCTCAGGCACCGGCAACATGAAGCTTGCGCTGAACGGCGCACTGACCATCGGCACGCTCGACGGCGCCAATATCGAGATCCGCGACAATGTCGGCGAGGAGAACATCGCGATCTTCGGCCTCGAGGCCGGCGACGTCATGGTCCGCCGCAAGCAGGGGCTCGACGCCAGCGACGTGATCCGCAAATCGCCGCGGCTCGAGCGCGCGATCCGCGCCATCGAGAGCGGCGAGTTCTCGCCCGGCGATGCCGCGCGCTTCGCCTCGATCGGACACGCGCTGCGCTACCTCGACCACTACATGGTCTCGGCCGATTTCGACTCCTATTACGACGCGCAGCGCGGCATCGACGCGCGCTGGCGCGTGCCTTCCGCCTGGACCCGCGCCTCGATCCTCAATGTCGCGCGCATGGCGTGGTTCTCCTCCGACCGCACCATCCGCGAATATGCCGAGGACATCTGGCACGTGCCGGTGCATCCGGGCGCCTCGCCGCAGCTCGGCAACCAGCGCGAGGCGAAGGCATAATCCCGGGACGCGGAAATCGATTACGCCCGACATCATTGAAATCAGCGCCATTGCCCGCGATATTGCATGACGGACGTCATTGCTCGTCATCGCCCCTGGCGGTGACGGAAGCGCCAGTCGATACTGAAAGATCTGCATGCTCACCAAGACCCCGCACCTTTTCGATGAAGCCACCGCCGTGACCGCCGGCGACAGCCGCTGGCAGGGACGAACCAGTCCCGATTACTGGGCGTTCGTCGGCCCGTTCGGCGGCTGCACCGCCGCGACCATCCTGCGCGCGCTGATGCAGCACCCGCAGCGCGCGGGCGATCCGCTGGCGCTGACGGTCAACTACTGCGCGCCGGTCGCCGAGGGCGCGTTCGATCTCGACGTCCGCCTGGTCAAGGCCAACCGCTCGAGCCAGCACTGGTCGGTCGAGATGACGCAGGGCGGCGGCGAGGTCGCGACGCTGGCAACCGCCGTGTTCGCCGAGCGCCGCCCGTCCTGGTCGCACCAGCCGGCCGGGTTTCCGGGCGCCGTGCCGTTCGAACAGCTGCGCTCCTTTCCGAAGCTCAAGATGACCTGGGCCAACCAGTACGATTTCCGCTTCGCCGAGGGCGAGCCGAAGTTCGCCGGCGGCGGCGCCGCGCAGCAGCTATCGAGCCCCTACTCAAAACTCTGGATCGCCGACCGTGTGCCACGCAAGCTCGATGCGCTGTCGCTGATGTCGATGTCGGACGCGTTCTTCGGCCGCGTCTTCCACGCAAGGCACGAGCTGGTGCCGTTCGGCACCGTGTCGCTGACGACCTATTTCCACGCCGACGCGGCCGACCTGGATGCGGAGGACACCACCCGCGTGCTCGCCACCGCCGACGCCAAGACCTTCCACAAGAGCTACGGCGACCAGCACGGCGAATTGTGGTCGCCGTCCGGCCGGCTGCTCGCGACCACGACGCAGATCGCTTATTTCAAGGCGTAGGCGTTTCGAGCGGATCGGCCACCGGCTCGTGTAGAGCCGTAGACAAATATCCACATTGGTCTGTGCCGACCGCATTGCCTATTTCAAGGGTTGAGGGAACATTGGCACGTCGCTTCTGTTCCACACCTTTGGGAGCACTGCTGCATGTCCGAAGCCGACACGTCAAAGCCCTCGCGCATCGCCCTGCTTGGCGTTCCCATCGAGATCGGCGCGTCGCAGGCCGGCCCGCTGATGGGACCGGACGCGCTGCGCACCGCGGGCATCGCGCGCCTGCTCGAGCAGCTCGACTTCCAGGTCGACGACCACGGCAACCTTGCGATCCCCCAGGTGGTCGCCGACGGCCCGGTGCCGGCCAACACCCGGTTCTACGATGAAGTGAAGACCTGGACCCGCGCGCTCTCCGAGCGCGCCTATTGGCTGGCGCATTCCGGCGCGATTCCGATCTTCATGGGCGGCGATCACTCGCTGTCGATGGGGTCGATCAACGGCGTCGCACGCTACTGGCAGGAAAAGGGCCGGCCGCTGTTTGCGCTGTGGGTCGACGCACATGCCGACTACAACACGCCGGCCACCACCATCACCGGCAACATGCACGGCATGTCGGCCGCGTTCCTGTGCGGCGAGCCCGGTCTCGACGATCTGCTCGGCGGGCTGCCGCGCGCCTCGATCCCGCCCGATCAGCTCGACCTGATCGGCACGCGCTCGGTCGATCCGCTGGAGCGCAAGCTGCTGCGGCAGCGCAATGTGTCGATCGCGGACATGCGCCAGATCGACGAGTTCGGCGTCGCGGTGCTCACGCGCCGCGTCATCGAACGCGTCAGGGCGAAGAACGGCGTGCTGCACGTCTCGTTCGATGTCGACTTCCTCGATCCGGCGGTGGCGCCCGGCGTCGGCACCACGGTGCCGGGCGGCGCGACCTATCGGGAAGCCCATCTCATCATGGAGCTGCTGCACGATTCCGGGCTGGTGCGCTCGCTCGACATCGTCGAGCTCAATCCCTTCCTCGACGAGCGCGGCCGCACCGCGCGCGTCGCGGTCGAATTGATCGGCAGCCTGTTCGGCCTGCAGATCACCGACCGCCAGACGCCGAGCAACGCGGTGCTGCCGGAGATGGGGGAGTAGCGAAGCAACACACGCGATGTCGTCCCGGCCTAGTGCGCAATTGCGCACGGGAGCCGGGACCCATAACCACCGATGGTCATTGTTGCGCGACGTCGGAACGACGAGTCCCATTCACAACACCCGCTGCGGAGTATGGGTCCCGGCCTTCGCCGGGACGACGGTGGAGGATGTAACGCCGTTCGCGGCTCAGCTTGGACGGATGGAAAAGGTGCACGCTTCGCTGATTACGTCGAAAAACAAAAAGGCGGCCACGAGGGCCGCCTTTTCAAATCGCGTATCGCCTGCGCGGTTTACTCTGCCGCCAGCTTCACTTCCGGCGCGGCGGCGCGGACTTCGGCGTCGACCTGCGCTTCGAACTTGGCGAAGTTCTTCTGGAACATGCCGACCAGCGCACGCGCGGTCTTGTCGAACTCGGCCTTGTCGGCCCAGGTCTTGATCGGATCGAGGATGTGCGGCTCGACGCCCGGCAGCGAGGTCGGCACCGCGAAGCCGAAATACCTGTCGGTGCGGAAGTCGGCGTTGCGGAGCGAGCCGTTCAGCGCCGCGGTGAGCAGCGCGCGGGTCACCTTGATCGGCATGCGACGGCCGGTGCCGTACTTGCCGCCGGTCCAGCCGGTGTTGACCAGCCAGCAATCGACATTGTGCTTGGCGATCAGCTCGCGCAGCATGTTGCCGTAGACCGACGGATCGCGCGGCAGGAACGGCGAACCGAAGCAGGTGGAGAATTCCGGCTGCGGCTCGTTGCCGAGGCCGCGCTCGGTGCCGGCGACCTTCGCGGTGTAGCCGGACAGGAAGTGATACATCGCCTGCGCCGGCGTCAGCTTGGCGATCGGCGGCATCACGCCGAAGGCGTCGGCGGCGAGCATCACGACGTTCTTCGGATGCGGCGCGCAGCCGGTGCGCGAAGCGTTCGGGATGAAATCGAGCGGATAGGCCGAGCGGGTGTTCTCGGTCTTCGAGCCGTCGTCGAAATCGGGCACGCGATCGTTGGCGCCGAGCACGACGTTCTCCAGCACCGCGCCGAAGCGCTTGCTGGCGGCGTAGATTTCCGGCTCGGCTTCGCCGGACAGCTTGATGCACTTGGCGTAGCAGCCGCCTTCGAAATTGAAGACGCCGTCCTCGCTCCAGCCATGCTCGTCATCGCCGATCAGCGTGCGCTTGGGATCGGCCGAGAGCGTGGTCTTGCCGGTGCCGGACAGGCCGAAGAAGATCGCAGTGTCGCCGTCGGAGCCGACATTGGCCGAGCAGTGCATCGGCATCACGCCCTTCTCGGGCAGGTAATAGTTCAGCGTGGTGAACACGCTCTTCTTCATCTCGCCGGCATATTGCGAGCCGCCGATCAGGACGATCTTGCGGGCGAAATCGATCGCGACGACGTTCTCCGACTTGCAGCCGTGACGCTTCGGATCGGCGCGGAAGCTCGGCAGGTCGATGATCGTGAGTTCGGGCACGAAGCTCGCGAGCTCCGACGCCTCGGGGCGGATCAGCAGCGTGCGGATGAACAGCGAGTGCCAGGCAAGCTCGGTGAAGACGCGGGTCTTGATGCGATGCTTCGGATCGGCGCCGCCGTAGAGATCCTGCGCGAACAGCGTCATGCCTTCGGCATGCTTGAGGAAGTCGGCATGGAGCGCGGCGAACTGCTCCGAGGTGATCGACTGGTTGCCGGCCCACCACATGCTCTTGTCGGTCAGGCCGTCGCGGACCGTGAACTTGTCCTTCGGACTGCGCCCGGTGAACACACCGGTGTCCGCGCAAAGCGCGCCATCGGCCGACAGCACCGCTTCGCCGTTACGCAGCGAATGCTCGTAAAGCTGAGGTGCGCCATAATTCCAATGCACGCCCTTGAGATTTTTTAAGCCGAATTTGTCGGCGCCGAAGGCACCGTTATGTACGCCCGTCTCTTGCACGAAGAACCTCCTCGAACCCGCGTATCCTTGTTCGCGCGAATGTCGCCAATCGCGCCCCGCCGCGGTGACCGTGATCAGAATATAGCCTCTCGGCTTCGGTCCGGCGACCTAATAGTGAGGATCGCCGGGCTTGCCAAGCCAATCGAACGGCTTTTGGCTGATTCCAAGGCAGGCCCATCATCTGGCGCAAATACCGCAGCGCGAAACCCTTTCGTCTTGCTTTCGTTTTCTCGTTGTTTTGCCGGCAGTCGGGCGACGTTTCATCGCCTTTCCCGCCGCGCACGAAGCTTTGCGATGCACAAAAAGTGCCAGCCGGCGGGCAGCGCCGTCGCCGATCGAGGCGAACGGCGCTGAGAATGCCGGGCATGCATTTCGCGCTGAGGATGTATCGTTGAGATGAGCCGCCGCGCGATGACGCAGCGCTGCAGAGCCGAGCATGACCACCATCGTGTTGCACGCGGCACCGCCTGATCCGCATTGAGCTGCAGATGTGAGCTGCCGACGAGCAGTTTCGATTGCGCTCAACACGCCTTCGTCGAAGCCCGAGTGCATCAATGCTCAGCTGCGGTGAATGTTCCGCAACACGTTGCGTTTCGGCGGCGAGACGATCGCTGCCCTTGGCGATCGATGATAACGCAATCAGCGCGGTCGCACGCGCGCGTCGTCGCGGTCGACATTGCGATCCGGCTGATTTTCCGATGCAGCAGCGCCAGGCATTCCTGCATGCACATCGAGCCCACGGGCGATGACATGACACGCCGCGCGAAATGATCGCGCTGTCAAACCCGCGCAGACTGGAAGCGACGCGCGGTTGAAGGACACCTCGCCCCGGCGACCGCGCAAGCGCGCCGCCTCGGCCATGCGACACCATGCCTCGCCACGGCCGCAGCACCGCCGGGCGGACAGGTGGTTTTCTCCTATCGCTTGCTATCCTTTGGCGCGCGCCTCGCCGGCGAGCCGCACCAGCATCTTGCGCAGCTCCGTGCCGGTGGTGACGCGCTCGGGGAAATCCAGCCGCAGCGTGTCGCGGCCGGCCTGCATGTCCATGCCGTCAGGATCGCAGCCGGTGCAGAGCCAGTCGGCACTTCCCGCGCCGAGCAGCCGCGTCGCGTAAAGATTCATGGCCTCGCGGTGATCCTCGTTCATATGCGCCACCGCGCCGGGCTCAGCTTCGAGCAGCCCCTCGGCGCCCCCGAGATCGGTCAGGAATTGCGCGGGTTTGAGGTCGACGATGCGGCCGAACCCGGCGACCAGATGGGCACCGCTCGGCTTGATCCGGAAGAACGAAAAATCCTTAAATTCCACAAAGGCTTCCGCTGACGGATGGGCGCCGATATAGCGCCTTCGGACGAGCTCCCGCCCGGCCTCCGCGACCTCCTCCGCCTGACCGGCCAGCATGATCCGGGCGCCCTCCAGCGGATCGCCCTCGGCGCGCTCGTCCAGCATCAGCGACACCCGGCTGTCGGCCAGGATGTTCTTGGTATGCAGCGCCAGGCGGGAAATCAGCAGGATCGGCGAGCCGTCGGGATGGCTGGCCAGATTGACCAGCGAGCAATAGGGATCGCCGGTGTCGGCCATCAACGTGGCGAGGGCGCCCTGGCGGCTGCGGCGGAGCAGCGAGCGGGCAAGGTGGGCAGGATCGAAGTCGGCGGTCGGTTGCATGGGCCTATCGGGTCATTTTATGGGCGAATCGGGCGGGTTCCCTATGAAAAAAGGGCCTTTTCTCACGGTCCAAGGGTGCTATATGGGGACCCATCGCGTGGGTCGCAGAAGCGGATTTTTGCGGAACTCGGTCACACTTCAGCCCAGCTTGCATTGCTCGTTGACCGCGTTCGAAGCCCAATTCTACGGCGCGTCGCCAGAGTGCCCGCCGTCTAAGCCACTCTCATTGTGAAAGCAGCACATGCCCACAATCGCCCTGGTCGACGACGACCGCAACATTCTCACTTCGGTTTCGATCGCGCTCGAAGCCGAAGGCTATCGCATCATGACCTACACGGACGGTGCGTCGGCGCTGGATGGGTTTCGCACGTCGCCGCCCGACCTTGCGATCCTCGATATCAAGATGCCGCGCATGGACGGCATGGAAACGCTGCGCCGGCTGCGCCAGAAGTCCGACCTGCCGGTGATCTTCCTCACCTCGAAGGATGAGGAGATCGACGAATTGTTCGGCCTGAAAATGGGCGCCGACGATTTCATCCGCAAGCCGTTCTCGCAGCGCCTGCTGGTCGAACGGGTCAAGGCCGTCCTCCGCCGCGGCCAGCCGAAGGATCCGACCGCCGCGCCGAAGGAGCCGGACGCCCGCGCCCTCGACCGCGGCCTGCTGCGGATGGATCCGGAGCGCCACACCTGCACCTGGAAGAACGAGCCGGTGACGCTCACCGTGACCGAATTCCTGATCCTGCAGGCGCTCGCCACCCGCCCCGGCGTCGTGAAGAGCCGCAACGCACTGATGGACGCGGCCTATGACGACCAGGTCTATGTCGACGACCGCACCATCGACAGCCACATCAAGCGGCTGCGCAAGAAGTTCAAGGTGGTCGACGACGACTTCGAGATGATCGAGACGCTGTACGGCGTCGGCTATCGCTTCAAGGAAGCCTGATCTGCGCTTCCCGGGCGGCTTGTTAACTGACAGGCTCCGCACGGCTGGGGTAAGCTCGGGCGAACGATTGCTTCGCGGGACGACATCCATACCAACCGGCAGCTTTGCCAGTGCTTGATCGAACGCAGCTCGAGCAAGGCCTGAATACCGAGGACGCGTCACAGCTCCTCGATCAGGACGCCGTTGCCGAAGATTTGGCGCAGGACAAGGGCTGGCGCCGTCCGCTCGGCTGGCTGCGCCGCGCCGGTCAGTTCTTTTTCGCGCTGTCGTTCTCGAGCCTGACGCGCCGCATCGTCTCGCTCAACCTTGCCGGCCTCGTCGCGCTGGTCGCCAGCATCCTCTATCTCTCGCAGTTTCGCGCCGGCCTGATCGAGGCGCGCACGCAGAGCCTTTTGGTCTATGCCGAGATCATCTCGGAGGCGATCGCGGCCTCGGCGACCGTCGAAGGCAATACCGTCACCATCGATCCCGATCGCCTGCTCGACCTCAAGCCCGGCGAAAGTTATGGCCAGCCGGATGAATCGGCTGACTTCCCGATCAATCCCGAGCGGGTCGCGCCGGTCCTGCGCCGCCTGATCGCGCCGACCAAGACGCGGGCCCGCATCTTCGACCGCGATGGCGGCCTGATCCTCGACAGCCGCAATCTGTTCGCGCGCGGCGACGTGCTTCGCATGGAGCTGCCGCCGCCGTCGGACAAGCCGTCGCTCTATGAGAAGACCAAGGCCACGATCAAGACCTGGCTCAACCGCGGCGACCTGCCGATCTACCGCGAGCTCGGTCCCGAAGGCGGCAGGGGCTATTCCGAAGTCGCGCAATCGCTCGAAGGCATGAAGGGCAGCGCCGTGCGCGTCACCGAACGCGGCGCGATCATCGTGTCGGTCGCGGTCCCGGTGCAGCATTTCCGCGCCGTGCGCGGCGCGTTGATGCTGACCACCCAGGGCGACGACATCGACCAGCTGGTGATGTCCGAGCGCCTCGCCATCCTCAAGATCGGCGGCGTCGCCTCCGCCGTCATGATCATGCTGTCGCTGCTGCTGGCGAGCACGATCGCGGGCCCGGTGCGGCGGCTCGCCGACGGCGCCGAGCGCGTCCGCCACCGCATCCAGACCCGCGTCGAGATTCCCGACTTCACCGGGCGCCGCGACGAGATCGGCCATCTCTCCGGCGCGCTGCGCGACATGACCAACGCGCTCTACAGCCGCATCGAGGCGATCGAGATGTTCGCCGCCGATGTCGCCCATGAGCTGAAGAACCCGCTGACCTCGCTGCGCTCCGCGGTCGAGACGCTGCCTTTGGCGCGCAACGAGAACAGCCGCGCGCGGCTGCTCGCCGTGATCGAGCATGACGTCAGGCGGCTCGACCGCCTGATCTCCGATATCTCCGACGCCAGCCGGCTCGACGCCGAAATGCAGCGCCAGGACATGGCGCCGGTCGATCTGCGGCGGCTGCTGACGACGCTAACCGGCGTCGCCAACGAGACAAGGCTCGGCCACGACGTCGCCGTCGAAGCCCGCTTCGAGGGCCGCGGACCGACCGATACGCTCTCGGTGCCCGGCCATGATTCACGGCTCGGCCAGGTGATCTCGAACCTGCTGTCGAACGCCCAATCCTTCTCCAAGCCGGGCGACAAGGTGCGCATCGTCTGCCGCCGCAGCCGCGGCGAGGTCGAGATCGTGGTCGACGATGACGGGCCCGGCATCGGCGAGGACGCGCTGGAGCGGATCTTCGAGCGCTTCTACACCGACCGGCCGCACCAGGGTTTTGGCCAGAACTCCGGTCTCGGGCTTTCGATCTCCAAGCAGATCATCGAAGCGCATGGCGGACGCATCTGGGCCGAGAACCGCCTCGGCCCTGCGGATGCAGACGGCAAGCCCACCGTCGCCGGCGCGCGTTTCGTGGTCAGGCTGCCGACACTATGAGCGACAATTCGAGCGTGCACGCATCCGCCGTTCTGGTCGGCGAGCGTGCGGTGCTGATCCGCGGCCCGTCGGGCGCCGGCAAGTCGCGTCTCGCCTTCGATCTGATTCTCGCCGGGCGCACCGGAGCGCTTCCGCCGGCCATTTTGGTGGGGGATGACCGTGTCCATCTCGACACAGCCGGCGAACAATTGTGGGTTCGTCCGGTCCAGCAATTGGCCGGTCTGATCGAGATCCGAGGCCTCGGAATCCGCCATTGTCCGTTCGCAGGTGAGGCCGTCGTGGGGCTGGTCGTCGACCTCGCCGCTGACGACGCCGAGCGGCTGCCGCCACCTGAGGCGCTCACGATTCGCCTTAATGGTGTTTTGATACCGCGAATTCCCGTCGGCATCGGCTTTCAACCCCTGCCGCTGGTTGTCGCTGCGCTGACGACAACCTGAAAGTTCATGTTCCCGTAATCTTGCGGCCAATTGTGGGAAGGGAATTGGTAACCATATCACATCCACTATCGCGTCGGATTTTGCCGGCGCAGCCTCCCCTCTCTACCGCCAGGAACCGGGAGACTAGCCAAGATGCCCTCTTGCGCAGGGCCTCTGGATGGTCAAAGTGGCGCGTTCGTGCGGTGCACCAAAGGGCGCCCGCGAGGAGTTTCCGATGATTGGTCTAGTGCTGGTGACCCATGGGCGCCTTGCCGACGAGTTCAGAGCGGCGCTCGAACACGTCATGGGTCCGCAGAAACAAATTGAAGCGATTACGATCGGGGCCGAGGACGATTCCGATCTCTGTCGAAGCGACATCATCGAGGCGGTGAACCGCGTCGATAGCGGCGACGGCGTTGCGATTCTCACCGACATGTTTGGCGGCACGCCGTCCAACCTTGCGATCTCCTGCATGAGCCGCCCGAAGGTGGAAGTGCTCGCAGGCATCAACCTTCCCATGCTGGTCAAGCTTGCCAAGGTTCGCGAGGAGCGCTCGCTGCCCGACGCGATCGCGATGGCCCAGGAAGCCGGCCGCAAATACGTCACCATCGCCAGCCGCGTTCTCGCAGGCAAATGAGCGACGAGGCTCCGGGCGGAAATCAGGTCGGCCCGGGCGTGCCAGCGGGCGCCATCTCCCGTGAGCTTCTGATCGTCAACAAGCGCGGCCTGCATGCGCGGGCATCGGCCAAGTTCGTCCAGCTGGTCGAGCGCTTCAACGCCGAGATCTGGGTCACCCGCGGCACCGAGACCGTCGGCGGCACCTCGATCATGGGCTTGATGATGCTCGCCGCCGGGCCCGGCACCTCGGTCGTGGTCTCCGCAAAGGGCGACGAGGCGCAGCAAGCGCTCGACGCCATCGCCGAACTCGTCGCCAGCAAGTTCAACGAGGAAGGCACGTAAGCGCCGCCGCGCGCTCGTCCGCTACGCTAAGCGAAAGCCTTCCCCGTCATCCCCGCGCAAAGGCTTCGCCTTTGTCGCTGGAGGAGCGCGAAGCGCGTCTCGAAGGATGCACGGCCCGGCCGGTGGCCGTCGATCCTTCGAGACGCCGCTTCGCGGCCCCTCAGGATGACGGAACAGCACGGCACTGATGCCTGGCAATGGCTACTTCGCCGGCGGCACCAGATAGACCTTCCAGACCGTCGACGGACCGGGATGGCCGTTGAAGAAGCGCATGGTGGTCATCACCAGCGGCTCGGCATCCTTGGCGTGCTCCGCCATCCACGCCTCGCAGGGCTTCAGGAACACCGGATCGGTGGTGTCGCAGACGCCGATGAAGCCGAGACGCTTGGCTTCATCGAGCGACGTCAGCCCCGACGACCAGGCTTCGCCCGGCACCAGCGACGCCGGATGGTCCGGACTGTAGAACGTCATCGGCTCGCCGATATCGGACCGCGCGACGACCACGGCCCAGCGCGAATGGAATCTGTCCTGCCAGGTCTGGGTGAGCTCGCGCGCGAGCTCGGAGCGCGCGGCGTAGGTCGAACCGCCGACATGGTTGGACGCGATCTCCTGCGTCGCGATGCTGGGCGCGGCGATCAGCGTGACGATCGTGGCCACGAACCAGATCGCGGTGATCGAGAACAGCGCCATGCGCGGGAAGCGAAGCGAGGGGATCGCAACCAGCGCAAGCGGCACCAGGAAGAACAGCGGGATGCCCCAATCGGTCTTGATATAGACGGTGAACGCCAGCGCGCCGAGCGGCGGCCCGATCGCAACGATCAGCTGGATGATCCAGACGTTCAGTGCCTGCGAAAGATTGACGGCCGGATTCGGTCCGCGCGACCAGATCCGCGCCAGCACGTCCGACGGCCGCCACGGCACCGACCCCAGCAGCAGCGCCACAAGGCCCAGCACGACGGGAATCGCGAGCAGCCCGAGATTGTGCACGACATAGCCGACCACGAGCTGCACATTGAGTGCGCGGCTCGACAGCGCGTAGACGTCACCGGCATAGATGAACGGCACGAAGTCGACCTCCTCCAGCCACACCAGATGCGGAATCATCGCCACCGCCATCGTGCCGATCGCAACCCATGGCGCCGGCGAGCGCAGGAATTGCGTCCGTTGCGGATGGATCAGCGCGGCCAGCCCGACGGCGCCGATCATCGTCACCACCCAGTACTTGGTCATCAGCGCCAGCATGCCGGCAAAGCCGAGCCAGAGACCCGATTTGAAGCTGCGCTTCTCGAACGCGTTCAGATAGGCCAGCACCAGCAGCGGCAGCGGCACCAGCTGCGCGAGATCGGCATTGTATTTGAAGCCCTTGAAATTGAAGATCGGGTAGAGCGCGAGCATCACCACCATGAAGAAGGCGCGGCGGCGATCGACGACGCGCAGCGCGATCAGCCAGCACACCACCAGCGCGAAGCTGACCGTCGTCATCGCAAGCGCATAGGTCGACCAGTTGGTGACGGGAAAAATCCTGAACCAGACCCCGGCGATCCAGCCCGACAGCGGCGGGTGCTTGCCATAGCCGAGCAGGAAGCGCTGGCCCCAGGCATAGGCTTCCGCAACATCCATATGGATGTCCTGCGCGGCCTTGAGCTTGACCAGGATCAGCGTCCACAGCACCGCATGAACCAGCGCGAAGCCGATCACGAACCACAGGCTGGTCCCGGGATCGGTGGCGCGCGAGGCGATCCAGGCGGCGATCCGCCGGATCGTCAGCTTGCGGTTGGTGCGCCGGGCGGCGGGGAGCGTGGAGGCGGTCGACATGGCCTGTGCCTGAGGCATGCCCCGGAAAAGTGGAAAGCGGTTTCCCGGAAGGATCATGCCCGAATGGAAGCGGAAACGCAGATGGGTGCTCATCTGCATTTCAGCGCGCTTTAGCGCGTTTTTGTGGCCAGTGAAATCAGCTTGGCGTGAGAACGCCTCCAGCATGCGGCTTCACTTTCCGGGAAGTCCGGCCGGGACTCGAGATGCATGGTATCGCAGTGATACCATTTGCGGCCCCAGATGAAGCCGTGACGCGCGACGATGTCGACGATCTGGCGCGGCATCCGGTTGTTGCAGGGGATGGTCTTGCCGGCCCACAGCCAGTGATCCGAAACTTTCAGGTTGAGGTCGATGGCGGCGGCGTAGCCATGCATGCTCATCCGCCCGGTGCCGGCAACGCGAAAGACGATTTTCGGGCCGCCGGACCTGGCAGGAACAGGCCAGAAAATCGATCACGGCAACCCCGCCGGAAACGGTGTCGTGATTCGCCGTCACACCGCTGCAAAATACCGCAATTTGGTTGCCCGCGCGGGGGTGCGGATGCTATCCCGCGCCCATGACAACTGCCCCGATTTCGAACATCCGCAACTTCTCCATCGTCGCCCATATCGACCATGGCAAATCGACCCTTGCCGACCGCCTGATCCAGATGACGGGCGGCCTGTCGGATCGCGAAATGGCGGGCAAGGAGCAGGTGCTCGATTCGATGGATATCGAGCGCGAGCGCGGCATCACCATCAAGGCGCAGACTGTCCGGCTGAACTACCGCGCCAAGGACGGCAAGGACTACATCTTCAACCTGATGGACACGCCCGGCCATGTCGACTTCGCCTACGAGGTCTCGCGGTCGCTGGCGGCCTGCGAGGGTTCCCTGCTCGTGGTCGACGCCAGCCAGGGCGTCGAGGCGCAGACGCTCGCCAATGTCTATCAGGCGCTCGACAACAATCACGAGATCGTGCCGGTCCTGAACAAGGTCGACCTGCCGGCGGCCGAGCCCGAGAAGGTCAAGCAGCAGATCGAGGACGTGATCGGCATCGATGCGTCCGACGCCGTGATGATCTCGGCCAAGACCGGCGTCGGCGTGCCCGACGTGCTGGAAGCGATCGTCACCCGCCTCCCGCCGCCGAAGGGCGACCGCGACGCGACCCTGAAGGCGCTGCTGGTCGACAGCTGGTACGACGTTTATCTCGGCGTGGTGGTCCTGATCCGCGTCGTCGACGGCGTGATGAAGAAGGGGAGCCGCATCCGCATGATGGGCACCGGCGCCGCCTATGACATCGAGCGCGTCGGCTTCTTCACGCCGAAGATGGAGCAGGTCGAGGAGCTCGGCCCCGGCGAGATCGGCTTCATCACCGCGGCGATCAAGGAAGTCGCCGACACCCGCGTCGGCGACACCATCACCGATGACAGGAAACCGATCAGCGAAATGCTGCCGGGCTTCAAGCCGGCGATTCCGGTCGTGTTCTGCGGCCTGTTCCCGGTCGACGCCAACGACTTCGAAACGCTCCGCGCGGCGATGGGCAAGCTGCGGCTAAACGACGCCAGCTTCTCCTACGAGATGGAAACCTCCGCCGCGCTCGGCTTCGGTTTCCGCTGCGGCTTCCTCGGCCTGCTGCATCTGGAAATCATCCAAGAGCGGCTGTCGCGCGAATTCGACCTCAATCTGATCGCGACCGCGCCGAGCGTGATCTACAAGATGAAGCTGACCGACGGCACCGAGCTCGAGATCCACAACCCGGTCGACATGCCCGACGTGGTCAAGATCGCCGAGATCGAGGAGCCGTGGATCGAGGCGACGATCCTCACCCCCGACGAATATCTCGGCAGCGTCTTGAAGCTGTGCCAGGACCGCCGCGGCTCGCAGAAGGAGCTCACTTACGTCGGCTCCCGCGCGATGGTGAAATACGACCTGCCGCTCAACGAAGTGGTGTTTGATTTCTACGATCGCCTGAAGTCGGTCTCCAAGGGCTACGCCTCGTTCGACTATCATCTGACCGACTACAAGCCGGCCGATCTGGTCAAGATGCAGATCCTGGTCAACGCCGAGCCGGTCGACGCGCTGTCGATGCTGGTGCATCGCACCCGCGCCGAAGGCCGCGGCCGCGCCATGGTCGAGAAGATGAAGGAGCTGATCCCGCCGCACATGTTCCAGATTCCGATCCAGGCGGCGATCGGCGGCAAGGTGATCGCGCGCGAAACCGTCCGCGCGCTGCGCAAGGACGTCACCGCGAAGTGCTACGGCGGCGACATCACGCGCAAGCGCAAGCTTCTGGAGAAGCAGAAGGAAGGCAAGAAGAAGATGCGGCAGTTCGGCAAGGTCGACATTCCGCAGGAAGCCTTCATCGCCGCACTCAAGGTCGATAGCTGAGACGACGCCGCCGGCGCGACTGTTGCGCATTCTTGTCCCAGCAACAAAACGCACCATGATTTGAATCGCGTTCACGCGGTGGCCGGACTAAGCTCCGATCATGTTGCGCATTCTGCCCCTCCTGATCGTCATCCTCGCATTGCTGCAGCCGGACCTGAGCTCGGCCGCGTCCTCGAAGAAGCGGCACGGCAGCACGCGCTGGCACGGCTATGGCTTCCTGCCCGGCTACCGGCAGCCGCCGAACCAAACCATTCCGGTGTTCGGCCCGCGCGGCGCCGCGCGCGGCTACCCGGACTATTCGCCGCAATATTGGTATGGCGGGGATTGGTACTATTTCGGCCGCCCCGGATTCTATCGCGGCCGCTACAATGGCGGCAGTTTTGGCCCGTGCTGGACCTGGACGCCGATCGGCCGGGCCTGGCAGTGCGGCTAGAGCGTTTTCGAGCGAAGTGGCTCCCGGTTCGCGTGAAGAAAACGCGTCAAAGCAAGTGTCTAGAGCCCCCGTTCCGATTCTATCGGAACGGGGCTCTAGCCGCGCGTCGCTGCGACATCCTGCGCACGCAACTCACAATCCGCTGATCCCGGAATGAGAGGCATGTTGCCCGTCATGTTGCCCCTGGACCTCGGATAGGCCAGCATCCTCCCTGCGCGCACCACAACAAACAACAGCGCCGGGGAAACGCATGAGCAAGACCGCTCGGTTGGATTATGGCTGGGTCGTCGTCGGCGCGGGCGCGCTGATGACTTGCGTCGGCTTCGGCACCATGCTGTCGCTCGCGGTGTTCCTGCAGCCGATCTCGGATGCGATGGGCTGGTCGCGCGCCGGCATCTCGGCGGCGGCGACGCTGGATTTCCTCTGCATGGGTTTTGCGGCGTTCGCCTGGGGCGCGCTGTCCGACCGCTTCGGCACCCGCATCGTGGTGCTGGCGGGCAGCCTGCTGCTCGGGCTCGGCCTCGTGACGGCAAGCCAGGCGCAGAGCCTGTGGCAATTCCAGCTCTGCTTCGGCGTGCTGATCGGGATCGCGGCCGGCAGCTTCTATGCGCCGATGATGGCGCTCGCCAGCGCCTGGATCGACAAGCATCGCAGCCTTGCCGTCGCGCTGGTGTCGGCCGGCATGGGCGTGTCGCCGCTGACCGTCGCGCCGTCGGCAAGCTGGCTGATCACGGCCTATGACTGGCGCTTCGCGATGCTCGTGATCGGCATCGCCGCATGGGCACTGTTGATCCCCGCGTCGTTCCTGGTGCGTCCGGCGCCGCAGGGAACGGACGTCGCAATCCCGACCGCCGCGAACGCGCCGCAGACCGAATGGACCGCGGCGCAGGCGCTGCGCACGCCGCAATTCATTACGCTGGCGCTGGCGCATTTCGCCTGCTGCGCGGCGCATTCCGGCCCGATCTTCCACATGGTGTCCTACGCCATGGTGTGCGGCATCGCGCCGCTCACCGCGGTCACGGTCTACAGCCTCGCCGGCTTCTCCGGGCTCGGCGGCCGGCTGCTGCTCGGCGTGCTCGCCGACCGGCTCGGCGCCAAGCCGGTGCTGGTCGGCGGCCTTCTGGTGCAGGCGCTGTCGATCGCGACCTATCTCGCGGTGGCGCAGCTCGGCGAATTCTATGCGCTGTCTGTCGTGTTCGGCCTCGCCTATGGCGGGGTGATGCCGCTCTACGCCGTGCTGGTGCGCGAGTTCTTCGGCGCGCGCATCATGGGCACGGTGTTCGGCGCGGTGTCGGCGTTCGCCAGCCTCGGCATGGCGCTCGGGCCGTGGGCCGGCGGTTACGTGTTCGACACGTTCCACGGCTATACGTGGCTGCACGCCGGTTCGTTCGCGATCGGCCTCGCCGCGGTTGCGGTGGCGCTGAGTTTTTCCACCAAGCGCCAGCCGTCGCTCGATCTCGGCCGCGCCACCGCCTGAGCGCGGCAGCGTTCGTCGTTCGCGCGCGGCGGATGGCTGATCTGCATCGGCGCCGCCCCGCCTTGCCCTCCTTTGCCGGATGCGTCACCATCACGCACCCGCCCAACAAGAATGACAGAAGGCGCCGAGGACACGCATGAACAGGCCGCAGGGAGTAGACCTTGTCGAGCGGGCGCGCGCGCTGACGCCGCTGATCACAAGTGAAGCCGACGAGATCGAACGGACGCGGCGGCTGACGCCGGCCGTCACCGCAGCGCTGGTCGAGAACGGGCTCTATCGCGCGCTGCTGCCGAAGCGTTTTGGCGGCGCCGAGGCGACGCTGGACGCGTTCATGCAGATGCAGGAGGAGATCGCCAAGGCCGATGCCTCCACGGCGTGGTGCCTCGGCCAGTGCAGCGTCTGCGCCATGACCGCGGCCTATCTCGAGCCCGACGTGGCCGACGAAATCTTCAACACCGCGCCCGGCATCCTGGCATGGGGCGCGATCGCCCATGAGGTGCGTGCCGAGCCCGGCGGCTATCGCGCCAGTGCGCGCTGGGATTTCGCCTCGGGCTCGCGACAGGCGAGCTGGCTCGGCGCCCATGTCCGCGTCGTCGAGGCCGACGGTTCACCGCGCAAGAGGGCCGACGGTTCGCCGGAGATCCGCACCATCCTGTTTCCGATGTCGCAGGCCGTGATGTACGACGTCTGGGACGTGATCGGCCTGAAAGGCACCGGCACCGATTCCTATTCGGTCGACAACCTCTTCATTCCGGAAAAATTCGCCGCGCTGCGCGACGATCCGGCCGCGTGCCGCGAGCCGGGGCCGCTCTACAAGCTCTCCACCAACATGGTGTTCAGCATGGGCTTTGCCGCCACCTCGCTCGGCGTCGCCCGCGCCATGCTGGATGCGACGACCGAGCTTGCCCGCGGCAAGACCCCGCAGGGCCTCAAGGCGATGCGCGACAACAATGCCGTGCAAGGCCAGATCGGCCGCACCGAGGCGAGCCTGCGCGCCGCGCGCGCCTATCTGTACACGACGGCCCACGACGTCTGGAGCGATCTCGTCCGCGGCGATCCCATCACCGAGGCGCATCGCGTCGCGATCCGCATCGCCTCGACCTGGACCATCCACCAGTCGGCCGCCGTGGTCGACATCGCCTATCACATGTCGGGCGCGACGGCGGTATTCGCGAAAAATCCGTTCGAGCGGCGGTTTCGCGACATGCATGCGATCGCACAGCAGATCCAGGCCCGCGACACGCAATATGAGGACGCCGGCAAGGCGATCCTGGCGGGCAATCTCTCCGCGCCGCCGACGGCGCGATGAAGCATATCTGCTTCGGCGCTATGCGTCCTTCGGCACCCAAGCGCACGGCGGCGCTGTATGAGTGGCAGAACAATCCTGAGCCCTTCCTGCCGCGATTTGAGGTTATTTCGACTTGGGAGGTTCCTGAATTGACTTCATATAGCTGACGACCTCCTCCGCATCCTCCCTGCTGAAGCGGAAGGTCGGCATGGAGGGATGGATGCTGCTATAGCCGTCCTGCAGTCGTTGCAAGAAGTCGCTGTCGTAGAGTTTGGTTTCACTGAAGGTGCGAAAGGGCGGCGCCAGCCTGTTCGGGCTGTTCCCGGTCCTGCCAATGGAGTGACATCCGGCGCATAGCTTTTGCAACATCTCTTTGCCATGCCGCTGCTCCTCAGCCCGCGCCTGGGCCATGGTGCTCGAAAAGAGACATATGGTCAGTACCAGCAAGGATCGCGTCATCGCAGTCGTTCCGCTGTTCTGTCGCATGGCGCAACCTTCCTTGCTACTTGTCCCAATTACGCCAGTGCGTCAGATGAACCTGAGCGGGATGGCCGGTTGATGTCTTGATCCAGCCCTCGAGGGCGCGACGGCAGGGGAATCATCACGAAAGGCTAGAGAGCAACCCGCTACCAGCTATTGATCGGTATCAAAGTCCAGTAGTGATCCCCGGGGGAGCCTCTATTCTTTAGCAGGCGGCTGTGGATTTTTGGCCAGCCATTGGGCCAGCTTGCCTTCTTCCTCGGCCAACAGCTTGCGCAACGTCTCGATCTTCCGAGCGTCGGTTTCCGTTTCCAAAAGCTCTTTGTAATGAGCGATGTTCGCTCGAAAGACGAAGTCAGCCATGCTTGCCGCTGGTTGCCCGATTGCCGAGTTCCATCGTGCCACAGCCTACCGGTGATTAACATAAGTAATCAGCGGTGAAACTACTCGTGTCGAGGGCTGGGGAGGTCAGTTGAGGGTCAAACTCGGAAGTCGGAACGCGCAACCGTGAGGTCCGCTTCACCCCGACACCGGACTTTCGATCCGGGAAACCCCTTACGGACACCACCCGAATTTCAAATACGGCTCCGTCGGGCTAGATGATGCTCGATGAGGCCAGGATGCTCGGGCCATGATGAGCAAAGAGTGTCCGTTAGCGATGTTCGACGAACAATGACCAAGCTTGAATTGATGAAGGTCAAAGACGCTGCCAAGGAACTGCCAGACCATTTTGCTATGGACTGGCAGACGATAGCGAGCGCACCGTTCGACCGTGATCTCGAAGTCGCGGTTCTCGACGCTGGAGAAACCCACGCGGTTGTCTTTCCGTGCCGCCGTGTGCTTCGGGGTTGGGTAAGCGCAGAGACAGCCGCCCCCGTGGCCATTCATCCAACCCATTGGCGCGAATGGAAGGCCTCCAACTCGGCGCTTTTTGTTGTGCTCGGTCCGGGAATTGCGCAAGGCGGCGACCTTTAGTTTCTCCTCCGCCAGCAGACGTTCGATGGCGGCGCGCCTCTCTCCGCGTCTGTTTCGGTCTCAGCGTCTTGAAGTGCGCAATGTTGGCGTTCGCGATCTCTTCAGGCATCAGGAGAGGCGTCCAATCACTCGACCAAGTTGATCCGACCCCGATCCCACAAGGAATACGGCCGTGCTGCAATGCGGCACGAAAGCATCGCAATCACCTGCCCCCTTCAAGCGGTGGCCGATCAGCGCTACAAGAGATCCATCGAGTTGGAATCTTGCTCAATGCAAATCTGTCATGCAGCGATTCTTGCTGTCGCGTTTGAACTGACCGGATCGGCGGTCATTGCTGCGGATGCAAACCACGGGGCGGAGCTGGCAAAACGATGGTGCGCCACCTGTCACGTGGTGAGCGACGATCAGAAGCAGGCAGTCGCCGATGTGCCGCCATTTGCTGCGGTTGCGCGTAACCCAGATTTTAGTCCCGAGAAGCTGGCGTTTTTCCTGCTCGACCCGCATCCCAAGATGCCAAATTTTCCGCTGAACCGAGCCGAAGCAGCGGATATCGCCGCTTACGTCGCGTCGCTGCGCAAATAGCGCGAAGCTGGCTGAGTGGCGCAGCAAGAACTCGAGACCTGAGGCGGCAAAGTAATGGCCACCTCAGTTGGCGGCTTCTTTCATTCAGCCGAACGACATCCCTGCGCTCGAGGCCGCGTGTCCGCTTACCCCCGCAAGCGGGAGACGACCGAGGTCCGGCCGATTCAACTCAACCTCATCTCGATTTGGGCTCACGGTACGAAAGCAGGCACCGGCGACGATGGCCCCCCGCACGAATACCGGCGGCGCAACATCCGGTTGTTAAGCTTTTTCTGAGAGTTTGCGGACGGCGCTAATGCCTGGAGTTTCGCTGGTCCCATGTTCACGCTTCGATCGATTGCCGCCCGCCTCATTCTGGCGATTTCGCTGACCGTCGCGGTCGCCTGCGCCATCCTCGGCGGCTTCTCCATCAGCCAGCAGCGGGCGCTGACCCGGCTCGCGCTCGATCAGCAGCTCAAGCTGCAATATGACAGCGTGATTGCAGCGATCGACTACGAGGGGCGCGCCGCGCTCGCGGTCTCGGCGGTCATCGCCGCCCTGCCGCCGGTCGAGGACGCCATCGCCAAGGGCGACCGCGACGGCCTCGGCAAGCTGCTCGGCGCCTCCTGGGCGTCGATGAAGGCGCAGGGCATCCCGCTGATCTCGTTCTGGCAGCCCCCGGCGACCAGCTTCTACCGGGTCCATGCGCCGAAGACCTTCGGCGACGACGCCTCCACGCGGCGCATGACGGTGGTGGAATCGAACAGGACCGGCAAGCCGATCGTCGGCGTCGAGCCCGGCCGCGAAGCGCTGTCGATCTTCGGCATGACCCCGATCATGCACGAGGGCAAGACGCTGGCCAATGTCGACGTCGGCGCCGCCTTCGGCAAGGAATTCGTCGACCGCGCCAAGAAGCGCTTCGGCATCGATCTCGCGGTGCATTCCTTCGACGGCCAGAGCTTCAAGCGGCTGTCCTCGACCTTCGGCGATACCGTGGTCGCGACCCAGGACGAGCTCAAGCGCGTGATGAACGGTACGGCCCTGCTGCGCGACGCGGTTCTCGACGGCCATGCGGTGGAGCTCTATCTCGGCCAGATCAAGAACTATGCCGGCGAACCGGTCGCCGTGCTCGAGATCGTCAAGGACACCAGCGACTATGAAGCCGCCGCCGCGAGCGCGCAGCGCAATCTGATCCTCGGCGTGGTCGCGATCATGGCAGCCGCCGTGCTGCTCGCGTTCCTGCTCGGCCGCGGCCTGTCACGGCCGCTCACCGCGATCACCGCGGTCATGAACCGGCTGTCCAGCGGCGACACCAGCGTCACGATACCCGGCAGCGAGCGCCGCGACGAGCTCGGCACGATGGCGAAGGCGGTCGACGTATTCCGCCGCAGCATGGTCGAAACCTCCTCGCTGCGCGGGGCGCAGGAAGCCGACAAGGTGAAAGCGGAGGCCGACAAGCAGGCCTTGCAGCGGCAGATGGCCGACCGTTTCGAAGCCGACGTCAAGGGCATGGTCGCCGCCGTCGCACGGTCCTCGGGCGACATGCAGCGCGTCGCGGGCGAGATCACGGCCAGCGTCAACGGCGCCTCCGAACGGACCTCGGCGGCAGCCGCCGCGTCCGAGGAAGCCTCCGCCAGCGTCAACGCGGTCGCAGCCGCAACCGAGGAACTGGCGTCCTCGATCACCGAGATCGGCCGCCAGGTCACCCATTCCAGCCGCGTCGCCGACAGCGCCGTGACCAAGGCCATGGAGACCACCGAGATGGTGACGAGCCTCGCCGCATCGGCAGAGAAGATCGGCGACGTGCTGCGCCTGATCAGCGCGATCGCGAGCCAGACCAATCTGCTGGCGCTCAACGCCACCATCGAGGCCGCCCGCGCCGGCGAGGCCGGTCGCGGCTTTGCCGTGGTCGCCGCCGAGGTCAAGGACCTGGCGAGCCAGACCGCGAAGGCGACCGAGGAGATCGCCGGCCAGGTCGGCGCGATCCAGTCCGCCACCGGCAACTGCGTCAGCGCGATCGGCGACATCAGCGGCACCATCCGCGAGATCTCCGGTATCGCCACCGCGATCGCGGCCGCCGTCGAGCAGCAGGACTCGGCGACGCGGGAGATTGCCCGCAGCGTGCAGCAGGCGTCCACCGGGACCGTCGAGGTCTCCGCCAATATCGCGGGCGCGAGCGAGGCCGCCGGCCAGTCGCGGGCCCTCACCGGCAATGTGCTGGATGCCTCCGGCCAGCTCGGCGATCACGCCGCCGCGCTGTCGCACAGCGTCGACACCTTCCTTGCCGGGCTGCGCAACGCGGCCTGATCTTGCCTTGTCATAGGCACAATACCCGTCATCCGTCACCCCCGCGCAAAGGCTTCGCCTTTGTCGCTGGAGGTGGCCGCTTCTTCAGCGGCCCTCGAAGGGTCGACGGCCACCAGCGGGGCCGATCCATCGTTCGAGACGCCGCTACGCGGCTCCTCAGGATGACGGGACAGAAAGCATACGCCTCGGAGCTATGACGCAGCAGGACCAGGCCGCGATCATGGCCACGGCAACATGGGCGGCGGAGCCGATCGATCCGCCTTATCGTCCGGCCCTGCCCCGGGCCGGCCCCAGTCGCGCATGAACGGCATCTTCAGCAGTCCGCGCAGCGACTGCTTCTCGGGATCATCAAAGCCGTCGAGGCCATAGCGCAGCTCCGCGAAGCGCGGACCGCGATGATAGGTGCCGCCGAGCCGATCCCAGATCGAGAGCAGGTTCGAATAATTGGCGTCGGTCTCCGGCTGATGACGCGAATGATGCATCTTGTGCATGTTCGGCGTCACGAAGACGAGCCGCAGCCAGCGGTCGAGCCGCTCGGGCAGGCGGATATTGGCGTGCTCGAACTGGGCGTTCAGCGCCGACAACGTCAGATAGCTGACCAGCACCCAGGCCGGCGTTCCGAACACCAGGACGCCGGCGATGTGCCAGCCGATCCGCCACAGCGTCTCGCCGGGATGCTCGCGGAACGCCGTGGTGACGTCGACGAAGCGATCGGCATGGTGCATGCGATGGAAGCGCCACATCCAGCCGAGCTTGTGCATGGAGACGTGGGCGAAATAGGCGAACAGGTCGAGCCCCACGATGCCAAGCAGCAGCTGGCTCGGGGGTGACAGGCCGAGCCACCAGGACAGGCCGAATTTCGCATCCAGCGTCCATTGCGCGGCCAGCGGCGACAGCGGGCTGAGCAGCAGGTTCACGCCGACGAAGATCACGGTGATGGCGGCGTTGCGGCCGATATTGCGCAGCCGGTCGCTGCGGCCACAGCTGAACAGCGGAAACGCAGCCTCGAACAGCAGCACGATCGCGAACGACGCGAGCAGGAACGCAATCCGCGCGCCGGTCGACGGCAGCTCGATGTGAGCGGTCTCAGCCGTGCCCGGATGCCACAGAAGCTTTGCAAAGCCGATCATGCCGATGCCCCCCCTCTTTACAAAACGAATATTCGTTCTTTATAATGCCGGCAAATGATCGTCAAGCCCGCCGCATCGGCCGGCCGCGACCTGGCAAGGACCCGACAATGCCGAAGGTGAAACCCGAGACGCTCGCGATCCGGCGCGAGGAGATCCTGCAGGCCGCGGAGATCTGCTTTGCCCGCCAGGGATTTCACCAGACCACGATCCAGGACGTGATCAAGCAGTCCGGGCTCAGTGCCGGCTGCATCTACGGGCATTTCACCGGCAAGGAAGAGTTGATCCAGGCGATCGGCGAAAGCCGCCATGGCCGCGACAGCGCGCTGCTGGCGCTCAAGGATCCATCGGACGATGTGTTGCAGAGCCTGCGGTCGATCGCCCGCACCTTTCTCGGCGACCTGCAAAGGGAAGAAGGCCTGCGCGCCCGCCGCGTCGCGTTGCAGCTCTGGGCCGAGGCGCTGCGCGACGACGTGGTCCGCGACCAGGTGGTGAGCGGAATCCGCCAGCCGATCGCCCTGATCGTGGACCTGCTGCGGCGCGGCCAGAAGAGCGGCGCGATCGATCCTCACCTGCAGCCGCGCGGCGCGGCGCGGGCGATGGTCGCGATGTTTCAGGGCATCGTGCTGCAACGGCTGTGGGGCGAAACCGTCTCGACCGCGGAGGCGATGCACGCCTTCGACATCTTCCTTGCCGGTCTTGCCGCCAGGCGCTGACGGAGGATGCGGTGATCGTCCACGACCTGTTTGCCGGCATCGCCACCGGCCTTGCCGGCGGCCTCACCGCCGGGCTGCTCGGCGTCAGCCCCGGCGGTGGCCTCGTCGTGTTCTCGGTGCTGCTGCTCGGCGCCGGGCAGCATGTCGCGCAGGGCATCTCGCTGGTCGCGCAAGTGCCGCCGACCAGCCTCACCGGGATCCGGCGCTATTGGCAGAGCGGCAACCGCACGCCATTGCGCTGGATCGCGCTGCTGACAGTCGGCTTCGTCGCCGGCGGCGCGGCCGGCGCGCTCGCCGCCAACCATGTCGCCGAGCCCGCGCTGCGCTGGACCTATGTGGCCTATCTCGTCGTGCTCGACGCGATGCTGATCCTGCGCGGCGGACGCGACGAGGCGAAGCACGACGACAAAGGCACCGCGCGCGACATATCCTGGCCGGCGCTGCTCGTTGTCGGGCTGCTGGCAGGCCTGTCGTCGGGCTTTCTCGGCATCGGCGGCGGACTGGCGACCGTGGTTGGACTGAGCGCCGTGCTCGGCATGCCGCAGCATCAGGCGCAGATGGCCAGCCTCGTGATGTCGCTGATCCCGACCACGATCCCCTCGGCCTGGATCTATTGGAGCGAAGGCTCGCTGGCGTCCTGGCCGGTGCTGGCGGGCGTGATCGTCGGCCTGCTGGCCGGCACCGATCTCGGCGCCCGCGCCGCCAACCGCATCGACCGCGCGCGGTTGCGCAGCGCGATGATCGTCTTCGTCACGCTGATGACGGTCTATATGACCTTCAAGGCGCTGTGGTAGATTGACGTGGATACGCCCTCCTCGCGGAGCCCACCATGCGCAAGCCGGCAACATCGACCAGCAAAGCGGCATCACGGTCGCACGCGAAACCACCAGCTGCGCTGTTCGACGCCTACCCTGCCCCGGTCAAGGCCAGGCTGCTGGCACTGCGGCGCCTGATCTTCGAGACCGCGAAGGCGACCAAAGGCGTCGGCGCGCTGGAAGAGACGTTGAAATGGGGCCAGCCGAGCTACCTCACGCCGGAGACCGGCAGCGGCAGCACGGTCCGGATCGATCAGGTGAAGCAGGCCGCCGACCGGGTCGCGGTCTACTTCCACTGCCAGACCAATCTGGTCGAGACCTTCCGCGAGCTCTATCCCGAGCTCAGCTACAGCGGCAACCGCGCCATCCTGCTCGATGTCGCGGGCAAGCTGCCGGAGCCCGCGCTGCGCCATTGCGTGGCGCTGGCGCTGACGTATCACCTGAACAAGAAGGCGTCGCAGACTTCGTAGGGCGGGCAAAGGCACGCAGCGACGTGCCTACCATTCACGTGGTGCTCACCATGGTGGGCGCGCCAACCCCTTGTCCTCCCTACGACGTTGGCTTTCGCCAGCACGACAGAGAAATAATCGTCGTCCCGGCGAAGGCCGGGACCCATACGCCGCGGCGGATGTTGTGAATGGGACTCGTCATTCCGGCGGCGCGCAACGACCGGCATTTGGGTTATGGGTCCCTGTGTCTTGGAAGTGTGTCAGGATGAGGGTGGGCGGGAAGCCGTTGGGTCCTTGGCGCTTGACGCCGTGAGCCGGCTCGGTCTCCCGCCCGTTCCATCTATCAACCTGAACAGTTGCACGAGGCTGCACCAACAGACCTCGCATCACAGGGACAGGCACCGTGATCATAGCTCTTCGTTACGTCGGAATCGACATCTCCAAGAAACACCTCGATATCTTTGATGAGGCTGACGGCGTGCCGAGGCGCATTGCCAACGCGACACAGGCCATCACACAGCAGGTGGCGCGTTGGCAATGCGATGCGCTGGTGGTCTTCGAGGCGACGGGTATCTATGACCTCGCGCTTCGCGAGGCGCTGCGTCAGGCCGGGATCCAGTTCGCACGGATCAACCCGGCCCGTGCCCGCGACTTTGCACGGGCCAGCGGCCTACTCGCCAAGACCGATCCGATCGATGCGCGGATGCTGGCGGCCTTTGCGCGGGCCATGCAGCCCGCCCCCGAGCAGGTCGCCGATCCTGCACGGGGCGCCTTGGCGAGGCTTGCAAAACGGCGGGATCAGCTGGTCCTCATGCGCGCCCAGGAGAAGAACCGGCGCAGCGAGGCCGACGATCGCGCCATGGCCGAACGCATCGGCCGCCTCATCGAGGTCCTCGACAGCGAGATCGCCGAGATCGAGGCCGACATCAGCGCATTGATTAAAGCCGAAGCGCAGATCGCGGACGATGCGAAGTTAATGCGTTCGCTGCCCGGCGTGGGTCCCGTGGCCTGCATGCAGCTCATCGCGCAGATGCCGGAACTCGGGCGGGTCGGACCGAAACAACTCGCAGCGCTCGCTGGCCTTGCTCCCTTCAACGTCGACAGCGGCACCTTCCGCGGCAAGCGCAAGATTGCGGGCGGCCGAAAGCGCGTTCGTGACGCCCTTTATATGGCGGCCCTCAACGCAGTTCGCAGAGCTGATCCGTTCAAGGCCTTCTATGCACGACTGCGACAGGCCGGAAAACCAGCCAAACTCGCCCTCATCGCCGTCGCCAGGAAGCTGCTCACGGTCCTCAATGCCATGATGCGAGACCGAAAGCCGTACCTGCAGACCAAACCAACATAACAGTTGCCGGCCTTCGCCGGGACGACACTGAATTTGTTGCAGGATCCAGCGCAACGACGTTGTGGCCGGCGGCGCGCCCTACGCGACCAGCGCTGTGCCTGCCGCCGTCGCCACGCGCTGCGCCTTCAAGAGTCTGATGACTTCGGCGTTGGGCCGGGCGCGGCTGAACAGAAAACCCTGGCCTTCGTGGCAGCCTTCGGCGCGCAGGCGGCTCAGCTCCGCCTCGGTCTCGACGCCCTCGGCGGTGATGGTGACGCCGAGCCCGATGCCGAGACTGACGATCGAACGCACGATCGCCTGCGCGTCGGGGTTCGCGCCGAGGTCGCGCACGAACGACTGGTCGATCTTGATCTTGTCGAACGGAAAGCTGCGCAGATAGCTGAGGCTCGAATAGCCGGTGCCGAAATCGTCCATCGACATCCGCACCCCGAGCGCACGCAGCGCATGCAGCGTCGCCAGCACCTGGCTGCTCTTTTCGAGCAGCAGCGTCTCGGTGATTTCGAGCTCGAGCCGCCGCGCCGGCAGGCCGGATTGCCGCAGCGCGTCGGTGACCAGCGCCAGCAGATTGCCGGTGCGGAATTGCAGCGGTGACAGATTGACCGCAACGCGCACGTCATCCGGCCATTGCGCTGCGTCCATGCAGGCACGATGCAGCATCAGCGCGCCCAGCGGATTGATCAGCCCGGTCTCCTCGGCGACCGGGATGAACTCGCCCGGCGAGATCATGCCGCGCTCCGGATGCGGCCAGCGCACCAGCGCCTCGAAGCCGGTGATGCGCCCGGTCGCAAGATCGACCAGCGGCTGGTAATAGGGCCGCAGGCCTTCGTTCTGGATCGCATCGCGCAGGTCGATCTCGATCTTGCGGCGGCTTTGGGCGCGCGCGTCCATCTCCGCCTCGAAGAAGGAGAAGGTGCCGCGGAATTCGCTCTTGGCGCGCGACAAGGCCATGTCGGCGCTCTTCAGCAGCTTTTCGGAATCCTCGCCGTCGCCGGGCGACATCGCGATCCCGATGCTGGCGCCGATCACCACCGAATGCCCCTCGAGCAGATAGGGCTCGCCGATCGAGTCCAAAATCCGCCGCGCCAGCAACACCGCGTCCTCGGGCCGCATCACGCCGCCCTGCACGATGGTGAACTCATCGGAGTTGAGACGGGCCAGCGCATCTTCCTCGCGCAGCGTCGAGCGCAGGCGCTTTGCGACCGCGCGCAGCAGCTTGTCGCCGATGCCGTGACCGAGGGTCTCGTTGACCGCCTTGAAATTGTCGAGGCCCAGCATCAGCACCGCGACCTTGTCGGTCGAGCGGCGGGTGTGCTGCAGCATCTCGTCCATCTGCTGGCGCAGCAGATTGCGGTTGGGCAGGCCGGTCAGGCTGTCGTGCTGGGCCATGAAGGCGAGCCGCGCCTCGGCGCGCTTGCGTTCGGTGATGTCCATCAGCGCGAGCAGCATCGCCGGCTGGTCGCCATGCATCAGCTGGCGCGAATAGATCGCAAGGTCGATCAGCGTGCCGTCGGCGCGCACATGCTTCCAGGTCCGCGCCGCCTGCTCGTCGCTGCTGCGGCCCGCCGCCCAGGGCAGCTCGGCATCGAACGCCTGCAGGCTCCTGATCGTCATCCGCTCGAATTCGGCCCGGACATAGCCGTAATGCGCGATCGCGGCGTCGTTGACCGCGAGGATCCGCTCGCCGTCGAGCGCGCACAGGATCATCGGCACCGGATTGCCGTCGAACAGCAGGCGGAACGACGCCTCGCGCTGCTTCAGTTCGGTGATGTCGACGCGCAGGCCGACGATGCCGCCATCCGAGGTCAGCCGCTCCTCGATCAGCACCACGCGGCCGTCGGCCAGCACCTGCTCGTGCCGCTCGCCCGGTTGGTACATCTTCTTGAGCCGCTCGGCGATCCACTCCTCCTCGCGGCCGGCAGCCTCGGGATAGTCGCCGCGCGCGACGCCGATGCGGATGGTGTCTTCGAGACGCGCGCCGTGCTCGAACAGATCGGAGCTGCGCTTGTAGATTTCCGAGTATTTCTTGTTCCAGAGCGTGTAGCGGCCTTCGGGGTCGAGGAACACGATGCCCTGCGGCAGGATGTCGATCGCCTCACGCAGCCGCGCGTTGGATTTGCGCGCCTCAGCGATCGCGGCCTCGGCCTGCGCGCGCTGGCGCACCAGCTCGCCGATCTCGACCGCGGGGCGGCGCGATCCGCCCGACACTTTCGGCATCGGTGTGGGCCGGCGTCCCCGAGGACGGGACAGTTTGGCCTGGTTCGGCTTCTTGGTGTTTTTCTTCGGCCGCATCATCGGTATCGCACGCCCCACGCGCATTCCAGTTCGGCGACATTCTGCGATAAGTCTCTGAAAAATTGGTATCTCTTGGCGAGTAGCTGCGCTGCCTGAGAAGCCCTTGCATGCCTGCTTTGCAGGCGAATCACGCCGGGCGCGAGTTTGCTTCCGGCGCGCCGGCGGCGCACGGCACAGATTCACGGCATGGAAGCGCCTGCGCTTGGTGAAGGAAGCGTAAACCGGCGCGCGATTGCACAATGAATGCGCCGAAGACGCTTCAAGCGCACCAATGTTTGTCAGCGTGCGGCAGGGTTATCGCGCGGTTAAGCCGCGGTGCGCCTCGGCCTTCGCATTTTGCCGGATCATACATTAGTTGGTGATCTCGATCCGCGTGCCGCCGCGGCCATTGCGCTCGACCAGCCCATAGAGCATTGCGGCGTGCGAGGGATGCAGGCGCACGCAGCCATGCGAGGCCGGCCCGCCAAGGCGCGTGAGTTCGTATGTTCCATGGATGGCAAAACCGCCATGGAAGAAGATCGAATGCGGCATAGGCGAGTTATAGTACTTCTTCGAGTACCAGCGGCGCGCCAGCATCTGCGGACGAAAGACTCCACTCGGCGTGCCATAGCCGCGGCGGCCGGTCGACACCGGCCAGTTGTAGCGTCTCGCGCCGTCGACGCTGACCGCCATGCGCTGCGATGATTTATCGATGTGAACGACGACGTCGGCCCGCGCCGGGGAGAGCGCCAATATCGACGCAGCTATCGCGGCGGCAAATGCCGGCCGTACGCACGATACGCTTGTCACAATAACGCCTACCCTGAAATTATTGCGGACATGATGTCGCCCACAACGTGCGCTTGTAAAGTGGCGTGGCTCACATCGGAGCCTGGAAGCCGCGGGTAATCTTAATCCACCCTGTGGGCGATCAAGCGAATGGGATGAAAGCGCGGTCCGCCTGCTCCGAATCCATGCTAGCCTTGCGCCGACAGAGTGATCCGAATGACACCCCGCCTGCGTCTGTTCCCGCTCCTGATCTCAGCCCTCGTCACCTGCACCATCTCCGCGCGGGCGCAGGACAGGGGCTCGCTCAATCCGCAGCCGCTGCCGCCGCTCGCCAACCCTGACGATCCAAAGATCGGGGCGAAGCAGCTGTTCGCGCGCAAGGTTTTGCCGGCGGCGTTGCCGACCCGGTCGATCGGCGGCTACACCAAGGGTTGTCTCGCCGGCGCCGCGCAGATGCCGCTCAACGGCGACACCTGGCAGGTGATGCGCTTGTCGCGCAACCGCTACTGGGGTCACCCCAACATGATCGCGCTGCTGAAGCGGCTGGCGGCCAACGCGCACAAGGACGCCGGCTGGCCGGGCATCCTGGTCGGCGATATCGGCCAGCCGCGCGGCGGCCCCGCGCTCTCCGGTCATGCCAGCCACCAGATCGGGCTCGACGCCGATATCTGGCTGACGCCGATGCCCGATCGTAAATTGTCGCGCGAGGACCGCGAGGAGATGTCGGCGGTGATGATGGTGCGCGACGACCGGCTCGACATCGATCCGCGCGTCTTCACGCCGGGCCACGTGCTGGT
This sequence comes from Bradyrhizobium elkanii USDA 76, assembly GCF_023278185.1. Lineage (NCBI taxonomy): Bacteria > Pseudomonadati > Pseudomonadota > Alphaproteobacteria > Hyphomicrobiales > Nitrobacteraceae > Bradyrhizobium > Bradyrhizobium elkanii. The sequence continues at coordinate 8,386,145 of NZ_CP066356.1, forward strand.
CATCCGCGACGCGGCGCGGGAGCCGGCGGTGCAGCGCATCTTCGTCAATCCCGCGATCAAGAAGGCGCTGTGCCGCGAGGCCAAGGGCGATCGCGGCTGGCTGTCGAAGATCCGGCCGTGGTGGGGCCACGACTACCACTTCCACATTCGCATGCGATGTCCGCCCGGCAGCCCGGCCTGCGAGGGACAGAAGCCGCAAGCGGAGGGCGAAGGCTGCAAGCCGTCCGATCTCGCCTTCTGGTTCAAGGATTCGGTGCTGCATCCGAAGCCTCCGCCGAAGCCGCCGAAACCCCGCCCGCCGATGACGCTGGCGCAGATGCCGGCGGACTGCAGGACGGTGCTGAACGCGCCCGACGCCAAACAGCAGCTGCCAGGGCAATAACATCTTCGTCAGGCGGCTATGCCGGCCGGCTCGAACTGCGATATGATCTCGTGCCGTCGCGCCGTAAGCGCGTTCGGGCGATGGATCGGGGCCGCTGATCTATTATCCGTCATCATCAATGGATCAGACATGCGCAAATCGCTCCTCGCGGCATCGCTGCTGCTCGTCTCGGCTCCCGCTTTCGCGGCGGAAGAGCCGAGCGGCTGTGACAAGTTCAAATGGTCGATCGAGCGCGCACGCGCCGCGCTGACCGCGCCCGATCGTGCCAAGGTCGTATCGGGAAGCGAGCAGACCGCGCTGCCGGCGACCGCGATCACGCTGGCGCTGGTGGCCCCCGGCGACGCCAGATTGCCGACCCCGCCGGAGCGCGCGCCGAAGGAAGGCACCTTCGCCGGCTTCACCAGCTTCAAGGCCGCGCCGAAGGCCGGGCTCTATACCGTCAGCCTGTCGGCCGGGGCCTGGGTCGACCTGGTGCAGGACGGGCATTTCCTGAAGCCCAAGGCGTTCAGCGGCGCGACCGATTGCGACGGTATCCGCAAGACCGTGAAATATGACCTCGCCGCCAGCCCCTTCGTGCTGCAGGTCAGCGGCTCGAAAGAGAACTCGCTGTCGGTCGCGATCCAGCTGTCGGATGATTAGGACGATCCGTTAGTCAAAGGGTCGCCTTTACCGCAAGCCCCAGTCTGCTATGTTTGCAGTGCGATATCCCTGAGGACCGTAAGTCCGTCGGGGACCAGCGGAACAGCGCTTCCGTCCGTCGCAGGCCAGACCTCACCCAACGCCTGATTTGCGCGCCGGTTCGCGCGCGAACTCGTACGGAGCGCTTTCCATGTCACGACTTTCAATTTTAAGGCTTGCCGGACTTTTCACCGCTTTCGTCATCCTGCTCGGCGCGCTGCATTCGCCTGCGAGCGCCGAGGACAAGACGCTCACCGTCTTTGCCGCCGCCTCGATGAAGAACGCGCTCGACGACATCGATGCAGCCTATACCGCCAAGACCGGCGTCAAGATCACGGCCAGCTATGCCGCGAGTTCGGCACTTGCCAAGCAGATCGAGCAGGGCGCGCCGGCCGACGTGTTCGTCTCCGCCGATACCGACTGGATGGACTATGCGATCAAGCAGAAGAACATCAATGAGCCGACGCCGGTGAACCTGCTCGGCAACTCGATCGTGCTGATCGCGCCGAAAGATTCCAAGATCGACAACGTCAACATCGGACCCGGCTTCGATCTCGCCAAGTTCGCCGGCGACGGCAGGATCGCAACCGGCGACGTCAAGGCGGTGCCGGTCGGCAAATACGCCAAGGCCGCGCTGGAGAAGCTCGGCGCCTGGCAGGCCGCCGAGCCGAAATTCGCGATGGCTGAGAGCGTGCGCGCGGCGTTGACTCTCGTGGCGCGCGGCGAAGCCGTGCTCGGCATCGTCTACTCGACCGACGCCAAGGTCGAGCCCGGCGTCAAGATCGTTGGCACCTTCCCGCCCGATACCCATCCGGCCATCATCTATCCGGTCGCGGCGACCACGACCGCGAAGCCGGAGACCGCCGACTATCTCGCCTTCCTGCGCTCGTCTGTGGCGAAGACGATCCTCGAGAAGTACGGCTTCAAGTTCCTGATCAGCCCGACGACTTAAGCCCAGCGCCCCCGAGTTGACATTCCTCCAGTGATAGCCGCGCGCACCGTGAGGAACGTCAAATCGATCAGCGGCACTGGGCTATTGACTCTTACTGGTGTCTGTTCCCGAAGTTCGTAACTGAGGAGCCGCACTTGCATACGAACTTCGGGAACAGACGCTAGTGTTTGAGATCTCGCCAGCCGAATGGACGGCGATCCTGCTGTCGCTGCGGGTCGCCGTCGTCGCAACACTGGTGGCGACCCCGTTCGGGGTAGCGCTCGCCTGGCTGCTGGCGCGGCGCGATTTCTGGGGCAAGTCGCTGCTCGATGCCGCCGTGCATCTGCCGCTGGTGCTGCCGCCCGTCGTCACCGGCTATCTGCTGCTGCTGACCTTCGGCAAGCGCGGCCTGGTCGGCGGCTGGCTGGCCGACCATCTCGGCATCGTGTTCGCCTTCCGCTGGACCGGCGCGGCACTCGCCTGCGGCGTGATGTCGTTTCCGCTTCTGGTGCGGCCGATCCGTCTCTCGATCGAGGCGGTCGACCGCCGCCTCGAGCAGGCGGCCGAGACACTCGGCGCCGCGCCCTGGCGGGTGTTCGCAACGGTGACGCTGCCGCTGGCGCTGCCGGGGGTGCTGGCCGGCATGGTGCTCGGTTTTGCCAAGGCGATCGGCGAGTTCGGCGCGACCATCACCTTCGTCTCCAACATTCCCGGCGAGACCCAGACCATTTCGTCGGCGATCTATTCGCTGATCCAGACACCGGATGGCGACACCGCCGCCGCGCGGCTCGTGATCATCTCGATCGTGCTCGCGGTCGGCGCACTGGTCGCGGCTGAAGTGTTCGCGCGCCGCGCCACCGCGCGCCTGCATGGGCAATAGAGCATGATCCGGAAAAGTGTGAAGCGGTTTTCCGAAGAGATCATGCTCAAACAAGGAGCTAAAGCGCGATGACGATTCAACTCAATCTCATCGCGCTTTAGCCATGCTGCGCGTCGACATCACCAAGCAGCTCGGCGAGTTCTCGCTTGCGGCCTCGTTCACCAGCGAGGGCCGCGTCACCGGCCTGTTCGGCGCGTCCGGCTCCGGCAAGACCTCGCTGATCAACACCATCGCGGGGCTGTTGCGTCCTGACCGCGGCAGCATCGTGATCGACGGCGAGATCCTCGACGATACCGCAACCGGCATCCACGTTCCGACCTGGCGCCGCCGCATCGGTTACGTGTTCCAGGACGCGCGGCTGTTTCCGCATCTCGACGTCGGGCAGAACCTCGACTACGGCCGCCGCATGAACGGCCTCACCGAGGATCCCGCGCAACACCGGCGCGTCGTCGACCTGCTCGACATCGGCGCCCTGCTCGACCGCCGTCCCGGAAAGCTCTCCGGCGGCGAGCGCCAGCGCGTCGCGCTCGGCCGGGCGCTGTTGTCCAAGCCGCGGCTGCTGCTGCTCGACGAGCCGCTGGGCGCGCTCGACGAAAGCCGCAAGCTCGAGATCCTGCCCTATCTGGTCCGGCTGCGCGACGAAGCCGGCGTCCCGATGGTCTATGTCAGCCACGACGCGGCCGAGCTGCGCCAGCTCGCCACCCAGATCGTGATGCTGCGCCGCGGCCAGGTGACCGCGTTCGGCGGTGTCAAGGTGCTGACGGCGGGCGCGTAGCTGGCCGTTTTTCCGAAAGTCGGCATAAGATAGCCAATCTTGTCTGCTAGGCCCGCGTCGGGACGTCCGATCGGGCATGGGGAAGGGTGAATTGTGCGACTGACTGGCTGGGTGTTGCTGCTGATCGGCGGGCTGCTGTGCGCCACGATTTCGTGGGCCGCGCTCGGCTTCCTGCTGATGGGCGTCGGCCTGATCGCGCTGCAGGTCGCCGAGCGGGGCCGGCGTCCGGCCGATGCTGCCGTGCCGGCCGCCGCCTCGGGATTTACCCCGCCTCACCTCAGCGACGGGCTGCAGCCGCCGACCCTCGACCCGGTCGCAGGCCAGAACAGCGGCCCTCAGCGGCCGCCCCGCCGGGTGGCCTGGCCCGACAAGAACAACGACGCGCCCTACGACCGCGAGGCGTGGCGCCGGCTGGTCGAGAGTGATCCTGATCTCGCCCAGATCGCCAATGTGCTCGCCGATTACGGCCCGCAATATGTCGACGAGCTGGCGGGCAGCTACCTCGCCGCTCCCGACAAGGGCCGCCTAGCGGCGATCGTCGACGGCATCATCGCGCGCGCGCGGGACGGTCAGCCGGTCCCGCCGCCGCCCGCACCAGTCGAAGCATCGCGGCCACCGCCGTTGCCGCCTCGGCCGGAGCCGAAGCCGGTGATCATCCCTGCCGCCAAGCCGGCGACTTCGCCAAGCAATCGCGCAGACGCTCTCGAAGCGTCGCTGCTCGCCACGGTCGAGGAGGCTTCCGCCAGGATCGCCGCCGAACGCGCGGGTCTGTTCAAGCCTGCCAAGGAACTTAATAAGGAGCCCGGCGAAGCAACCGACAGCCGGCCGCAGGCGGCGGGCCAGCGGGAGCCGCTGTTCGGTCGCGCAGCCCGGGACGCGAAGCCCGCCGGGCCGCCGCCGGTGCCGGTCACACCGCCGCCAATGCCGGCGGCACCGCCACCGATGCCGGCCGACCTCGAAGCATCGTTGATCGCCGCCGTCAACGAGGCCGCGGTCCGGCGGGCGGACGCCAAGGACACCCCCAAGCCGGCGCAGGAGCCCGCGCCGTCGCCGGCAAAACACGAGCCCGAGGTTCGTGGCGTCGCGCCTGCCCCTCCACCGGCACCACCTGCGAAGACACCACCTGCGAAGACGCCTGCCGATCATCTCGACGAGACGCTGCTCGCGGCGCTGGCCGAGATTTCCGGTCAGAAAATCAAGGGCGAGCCCAAGCCGGACGCAGCGTCCAAGGGCCCATCCGGTCCGCCGGCCGACGACGGGCTGTCCGACATGATCAAGAAGTTCGCCCCGGATTCGAACTTCCTGCGCAAGACGTAACGGCGCCGGTCTTGTTCTGACGCGTTTTCTTCACGCGAACCGGTATCCACTTCGCTCGAAAACGCTCTAGACCCCCGCAACCGACGCCCAGATATCGGCGAGCTTGCGCTTGACGATCTGCATCCGCGTTTGCGGCGCGACCTTTTCCTCTTCCTCCGGCAGGCGCAGGCCGACGACGTTGACGCGGCCGCCGCTGATGCTGCGCGCCACCAGCACGATCTCGTCGAGCGCCAGTTCGGCCCCTTCCTTCGGCGCGCGGTCGAGATTGACGTCGAAATAGTCGGCGAGCGTCAGCTTGGCCTGGTGCTCGTCGACCTTGACGCCGTAGATCTCGGCGAGCTCGCCGAGCGTATGCTCCGCCGACACCATGAAGTCGCCGAGCAGATGCGGATCGGGCGCGCTCGACGGCGCCATGTCGACGAAGAAGCGGTCGAGCGCCTCGGCGCGCTCCGGCGGCGCCAGCAGGTAGATGTAGTCGCCGGGCGCGACCGGATCGGCTTCGGTCGGCGTCAGGATCCGCTCCTCGCGGATCACCAGCGTCGGCTTCGACCAGGACGGGATCAGCCCGCGGCGGAAGTACAGGCTCTTCGGCCGCACCGGATAGCCGACCAGCTGCTGCTCGAGCTGGCCGGGCAAGTCGAGCTCGACGCGGCGCGGACCGCGTTCGGCGCGCGGCAGCGCGACATGCAGCCGCCGCGCCGCCGGCGCCAGCGTCCAGCCCTGCAACAGCAGCGAGATGATGACGACGACGAAGGCGACGTCGAAATAGAGATAGGCTTTCGACAGCCCGACCAGCATCGGGATCGAGGCGAGGAAGATCGCGACCGCGCCGCGCAGCCCGGTCCAGGCGATGAAGATCTTCTCCCGCCAGTTGAACTTGAACGGTGCGAGGCAGATCAGGACCGCCAGCGGCCGCGCCACCAGCATCAGCGCGAACGCCACCAGCACGGCGCCGCCGGCGCTGGAGAGCAGGCGATGCGGCGAGACCAAGAGGCCGAGCAGCACGAACATCACGATCTGCGCCAGCCAGGTCGCGGCGTCGAGGAACGTCACCACCGAATTATGCGCGCGGGTCGGCCGGTTGCCGATGATGATACCGGCGAGATAGACCGCGAGGAATCCCGACGCATGCACGATCTGCGAGCCGCCGAAGATCACCAGTGCCGCTGTGGTGACGAACGGCGCATGCAGGCCCTGCGGCAGCGCCACATAGTTCAGCGCGATCACCACCAGCCGGCCGCCGATCACCCCGATGATGGCGCCGAACACAGCCTCCTGGATGAACTCGAGCGCGATGTGCGAGGCCGAGCTCTGGCCGATCGAGATGAACTCGACCAGCATCAAGGTGAGGAAGATCGCGAACGGATCGTTGGTGCCGGATTCCGCTTCCAGCGTCGCGCCGACGCGAGGGCGCAGGCGGAGGCCCTGGGTGTGCACCAGCAGGAAAACCGCCGCGGCGTCGGTCGAGGCCACGACGGCGCCGACCAGCAATGACTCGGTCCAGTTGAGGTCGAGCACAAAGCGGGCGACCGGCGCAGTGATCAGCGCGGTCAACAGCACGCCGGCGGTCGCCAGCATCATCGAGGGCGCCAGCACGGTGCGGATGCTGGCAAACCGCGTCTTCAATCCGCCGTCGAACAGGATCAGCGCCAGCGCCACCGAGCCGACTAGATAGGTGGTGCGGACGTCGTCGAACTGCAGCCGGCCGGGGCCGGAATCGCCCGCCAGCATGCCGACCAGCAAGAACACCAGCAGCAAGGGGGCGCCGAACCGCAAGGCCAGCAGGCTCGACAGGATGCCGGCCATCACCAGCACCGCGCCGAGCAGGATCGCTATACTGACGGAGTCGAGGGATGCCATGCGCCTTCGGAGGTCTCAAATACTTGCAATTGCATCCTTATCGTCGCCACACTGGGACGCCAACCGATTTCTGACATGAGCGGCAATGTGCCCGGTCCCGATCCCTAGGTCGCCTCCACACTGTGTTGTATCGATGGTCGCGTGCGCGGCTTTGTGGGATTCTCGCCGGGCATTCGAATCACATTTGGCTGACCCGCACTGCAAGTTGAGAATTTGCCGATGGACATGAGCCTGAAGGACGTCCTGGAATCGATCCAAATGGCGGCGCGCTCGGTCGGCGCCGAGGTCGCCTCGCCCTGGTTCTATCTGCAGTTCGGCATCATCCTCGCCGCCGCGGGCCTCGCCTACGCCGCCGATACCGCCATACATGCGCGGGTCGACATGTCGTCGCTGGCGATGCGCTGGCCGCTGCCGCTCCGACACTTCGCCCGCGTGATGGTGAAGAGCGCCTCCACCGCGGTGTTCGCGGTCCTGATGATCATCTCGCGCATCGTGATGTGGCACGCGACCTGGCCGAGCCGCAGCTATCTGATCGCGGTCTCCGCCAAGCTGGCGCTGGCCTGGCTGGTGATCCGCCTCGTCACCTCGGTGATCGACAACGCCTTCATCGTCAAACTGGTCTCGATCGCGGCCTGGGTGGTCGCCGCCCTCAGCATCATCGGCCAGCTCGACTGGGCCGCCGAGACGCTGGATTCGTTCGCCGTCGTGGTGGGCGGTCTGCGGCTGACGCCGCTGCTGCTGATCAAGGCCGGCGCGCTGCTGATCGTGGCGCTGTGGCTGAGCAATATCGCCAGCAATTTCATCGACGGCCAGATCACCCGATCGACCGACCTGACCCCGTCGATCCAGGTGTTGTTGGTCAAGATCATTCGCATCGGCCTGATGGTGGTCGCGGTCGCCATTGCCTTGAGCGCGGTCGGGATCAATCTGTCGGCGCTGGCGGTGCTGTCCGGCGCCGTCGGCGTCGGCATCGGTTTCGGCCTGCAGAAGATCGTCGCCAACTTCATCTCGGGCATCATCCTGCTGGTCGACAAGTCGGTGAAGCCGGGCGACCTCGTCACCATCGGCGACAGCCAGGGCCGCATCAGCGCGATGAAAACCCGCTACATCTCCGTCGCCGCCGGCGACGGCCGCGAGTTCCTGATCCCGAACGAGGACCTGGTGACGCAGAAGGTCACCAACTGGACCTATACCGACAAGAATACGCTGGTGAAGATCGCTTTCGCCGTCAACTACGACGCCGATCCAAGGCTGGTCTGCAAGCTCGCGATCGATACCGCCGCGGCCCACGCCCGCGCGCTCAAGGGCAAGCCGCCGAACTGCATCCTCACCGAATTCGCCGAACTCGGCATGAAGTTCTCGCTGACCTTCTGGATCGCCGACCCCGACGGCATGGACAATGTGAAGAGCGACGTCATGCTGGCGCTGTGGGACGCCTTCAAGCAGCAGGGCATCCGGGTGCCCTACCCGGTGCGGGAACTCCGCATCCGCGGCGGCGCGCTGCCGGTCGAGAGCGTGGTCGAGGTCTCCAACTAGCGCTTGAGCGCGATCTTTTTGCAGGACCGGTGGCCGCTGTTCCGAATTGTGCCCGGAAATCAAGCCGTTTGGACATGTCCCCATGCTCAAGCTTGGCTTGCGCCGGGCGCGCCGATCATTAAATTAGGGCCTGAAATCAGCCCCTTGCCCGCAGAAACAGCCCGCCCATGAGCTATATCGACGCCACCGACACCTCCCTTCGCAAGACCGGCCAGATCAAGCTGCACGGACCGAGCGGCTTTGCCGGCATGCGCAAGGCGGGCGCGCTGGTGTCGAAATGCCTCGACGCGCTCACCGACATCGTCAAACCGGGCATCCCGACGTCAGTCATCGACGAGTTCGTCCGCAAGTTCGCCTTCGACCACGGCGCCTATCCGGCGACGCTGATGTATCGCGGCTATCGCTACTCGACCTGCACCTCGATCAATCACGTGGTCTGCCACGGCATGCCGGGCGACCGGCCGTTGAAGGAAGGCGACATCGTCAATGTCGACGTTACCTTCATCGTCGACGGTTGGTATGGCGACTCCAGCCGCATGTATGCGATCGGCGCCATCGCGCGGAAGGCCGAGCGGCTGATCGAGGTGACCTATGAGGCGATGATGCGCGGCATTGCCGCGGTGAAGCCCGGCGCCACCACCGGCGATATCGGCCACGCCATCCAGAGCTATGTCGAACCGCAGGGCATGAGCGTGGTGCGCGACTTCTGCGGCCACGGCCTCGGCCGCCTGTTCCACGACGAGCCGAACATCATCCACATCGGCCGCCCCGGCGAAGGCGCGCCGCTGAAGCCCGGCATGTTCTTCACCATCGAGCCGATGATCAATCTCGGCAAGCCGCATGTGAAGATCCTGTCCGACGGCTGGACCGCAGTGACCCGCGACCGCTCGCTGTCGGCGCAGTTCGAGCACTCGGTCGGCGTCACCGCCGACGGCGTCGAGATCTTCACGCTGTCCGAGCGCCATGGCGAGAAGCCGTGGGTTCAGGTGTAGTCCTTGTTACCTCTCCCGCAAGCGGGAGAAGGGAGCGCAGTCCCGACGCGGACGTTACACCAGCCAACCTCATCGAGCTTTGCCGCGATCAATAATCGCTCCGCGTGCGCTCGATGATCTCCTCGGGCGTATGGTTCTCTCCGATCGACATCGCGCAGATCCGCGACAGATGCAGATAGGACAGTCCGGTCTCCTCCGCCCAGGCGTTGAACTGCGCCTGCACCTTGGCGAGATCGCGCTTCGACTTGACCTCCTCGGCGATATCGAGGCCGGCATCGCGCAGGCAGGCGACGACGTCGCGCGAGGTGACGAAGCCGTCCCAACCGAGGAAGCGCAGCAGCATCTGCCCGGTGTTGCCGCCGAGCCGGCTGCCGCGCTTGGCCAACAGCTCCAGCAGTCCGACCTCATCCGATGACGGCCAGGCGCCAAGGAATTTGCCGAAGCTGCCATGCTCGCGCGCGATCTCCTGCACGAAGCGGCCGTTGTCGCGCACCGACATGATCTTGGCGCCGTTGCGCACGATCCTGGCGTCGCTGACGAGCTTCTCCCAGAATTCGTCGGGCTTGAAGGCGAGCTTGGCGGGCTGAAAGCCGAGAAACGCCTCCTCGAAGCCCGGCCATTTGGCGTCGATCACGCTCCAGGCAAACCCCGCGCAGAACACCCGCCTGGTCATCTCGGCCAGCACGCGGTCGTCACCGAGCTTTGCCAGCGCCTTGGCGCCCGCCGGTGGCCGCAGCAGCTTCTCCAGCGCCTTCGGCCCGCCCTTGCGCTTCTCGGCGCGCGAGCGGATCACCTTGAATGATGTCACGCCGCCCTCCCCCTCTTTGCTATCGAACCGTTGTCGCCGACGGTAATTCGCTGGTCGCGTCGTGGCAAACCGGAGCGGCATCGCCCCTTCAGCATCGCCCCTTGCAAAATGCGGCCGGCACGGCATGGTTGTGGGCGATGCCCGCCAAACCCGATACCAGCGACGACGAAGCCGGCGAGACGCCGCATTATCACGGCCATCGCGAACGGCTGCGCGAGCGCTTCTATGCGGCCGGGCCCGACGCGCTGACCGACTACGAGCTCTTGGAAATGGCGCTGTTCGCCGCCATCCCGCGCCGCGACACCAAGCCGTTGGCCAAGGCCCTGATCAAGAAGTTCGGCTCGTTCGCCGAGGTGGTGCACGCGCCGGTGGCGCGGCTGCGCGAGGTCGAGGGCGTCAAGGATGCCTCGATCAACCAGATCAAGCTGCTCGCCGCCGCCGCCGGCCGGATCGCCAAGGGCGAGATCAGGCGCAACATCGCGCTGTCGTCCTGGAACGACGTCATCGACTATTGCCGCACCGGCATGGCGTTCGCCGACAAGGAGCAGTTTCGCCTGCTGTTCCTCGACAAGCGCAACCGGCTGATCGCCGACGAGGTGCAGCAGACCGGCACCGTCGATCACACCCCGGTCTATCCGCGCGAGGTGATCAAGCGCGCGCTTGAATTGTCCGCCACCGCGCTGATCCTGGTGCACAACCACCCCACTACCCACCCTATGATCACGTTGGATCACGTTCAATACCGATGAATCATCAACGATATATCCGATTTTTTCTTCATTGCACACAGGGGGCGGCTATGGCAAATTGGGAGCGGTAAGAGGGGTTGAAAGCGGCTTTCCGATCCCAGCAAACGATCCCCGTTTCTCCTCGACCGATCCCAGTTGCGGCACAGGAGGAAACGCCATGCCAAGCCTGACCGACACCGCGATCCGACATGCGTTGAAGCGGGTGGAGCTAAGTCAGAAACAGGAAAATCTCGCCGACGGTGAAGGGCGCGGCACCGGCCGCCTCGTGCTTGTCCTCAAGCCCATGCCGAAGCGCGTCACCGCCGACTGGATGGCGCAGCAATGGCGCGATGGGAAGCGGACCAAGAAGAAGCTCGGGGCTTATCCCTCCATATCGCTCGCCCAGGCACGCGAAATATTCAAACGCGACTTCGCCGACGTCATCCAGAAGGGTCGCAGCATCAAGATCGCTACCGACACGCGCCCCGGCACCGTCGCTGATCTGTTCGAAGGCTATGTCGCCGCGCTCAAGGATGCGAGCAAGCCGTCCTGGAAGGAAACGGAAAAAGGCCTTAACAAGATCGCCGACACGCTCGGACGCAACCGCCTCGCTCGCGAGATCGAGGCCGAGGAAATCATCGAGCTGATCCGCCCGATCTACGAGCGCGGTGCCAAATCAATGGCCGACCATGTGCGCTCCTATCTCCATGCCGCCTTTAGCTGGGGCATGAAGTCTGACAACGACTATCGGCAGCAGTCTTCCAGACGCTTTCGACTCCCTTTCAATCCGGCAACCGGCATTCCTACCGAGCCTAAGATCCAGGGCACGCGCTGGCTTGACGAAGACGAGTTTGTGCAACTCTATCGCTGGCTGGAGAGCCCCGACACGCCGGTCCACCCCTCCTATCCCCGCGCGGTGCAACTCATCATGCTGACAGGGCAGCGCGTCGAGGAGATCGCGCGGTTTCATGTCAATCAATGGGACGCCAGTGAGCGAATCATCGACTGGTCGAAGACCAAGAACCTCCAGCCGCACGCTGTCCCAGTGCCATTGCTTGCCGCCGAGCTGATCGAAAAGATCAAGCCGAACGAGTATGGCTGGTTCTTCCCCTCCGCCAAGGACCCCTCGAAGCCTGTCAGCCACGGCACTCTTTATAGCTTTGTTTGGCGGCAGCGAGATCGCGGCGTGATTCCATATGCGACAAACCGCGATCTCCGGCGCACGTTCAAGACGCTCGCCGGCAAGGCAGGCGTGTCGAAGGAAATCCGCGATCGCCTCCAGAACCACGCGCTACAGGATGTCAGCTCCAAGCACTACGACCGCTGGCACTATATGATCGAGAAACGCGCTGGCATGGCGAAATGGGACAAATTCGTGCGCGCCATGCTGGCGAAGAAGCGACTGAAAGAGGCCGCATGAGCTCGCGGCCGCGAAAGCCCCCTCGCCGCAGCGATGCGCTCGGTTCCGCTGGCGAAGTGGACGCGCAAAGCTACACGGCGTTCGTCGGGGATCTGAAGCAGAAGATCGCGGCGGCACGCCACCGAGCCAGCTTGTCGATCAACCGCGAGCTAGTGACGCTCTACTGGACGATCGGGCGCGACATCCTGGAACGGCAGGAGCGCGAAGGTTGGGGTGCCCGGGTGGTCGACCGTCTGGCTGGCGATCTTCGCCTGGCTTTCCCGGAAATGACCGGTTTATCGCCCCGGAATCTGAAATACATGCGCTCGTTCGCCGAGGCCTGGCCCAACGGCGAATTTGTGCAACAGGTTGTTGCACTATTGCCATGGGGGCATAACGTCCGTTTGCTCGACGCCGTCAAAACGCAGGAAGAGCGCACCTGGTACGCGCGGCAGGCAATTGAACACGGCTGGAGTCGTAACGTTCTTGTCCATCAGATCGAAAGCAAGCTTTTTGCCCGGCAAGGAAGCGCCCTCACCAATTTCTCGCGAACCCTGCCCGCAGAGCAGTCCGAGCTTGCCCAACAAATCCTCAAAGACCCCTACACGTTCGACTTCCTCTCGCTTGGCCCAGACATGCTGGAGCGCGACCTCGAGCGTGGTTTGGTCGAGCATCTGCGTTCACTCATCCTCGAGCTCGGCAAGGGCTTCGCATTCGTCGGCAGCCAATATCACCTCGAAGTCGGCGGGCAGGATTACTACTTGGACCTTCTTTTCTATCATCTGCGTCTTCGCTGCTTCGTGGTGATCGAGCTGAAGATCGAAGACTTCAAACCCGAATTTGCGGGAAAGATGAACTTTTACCTCTCGGCCGTGGACGAGCAATTGCGCCATCCCGACGACAAACCGACCATCGGCATCATCTTGTGCAAAGGGCGCAACGAGGTGATCGTGGAATACGCGTTGCGAGACTCCAGCAAACCGATGGGGGTCGCCCAGTATCAGCTCTCGGCTGCGTTGCCGCCACAACTCGAGGATGCCCTCCCGACGGCCGCGGAGTTCGCGCGAGAATTTCCACTGATGTCCGTGGTCAAGCTACGCATCGAAATCGAGCGCGCGGTACGCGATCTCGCGGACAAGCGAGGCGTCGCTTTCGACCGGCCGACCGGCATCATGAAAATGCTCCGTGATCTGCATCGAAATGGATCGGTGCCAAGTAGCACAGAGCAGATGCTCGACGCCCTCCACACCATGAACGAAGCTACGCATGGCATGGATGTGGACCCGGAGACCGCTGAACGCGCCGTCGAAATCGGCACGATCTTCCTTGGGGAACTCCAGAAACTGAATACAGACGAGTAAGGTGCTTTTCGCGGCAAATCCGACACCGACAAAACCCCAGAAAGCACAGGACAATCTCGTGGAAGACAGCTGGCCGACGTGGCTCAAAATTATGGAGAACGGCGCCGTCGGAGAAGCGCGTACGCGTTCTTTTCTCATCGACCGGTTCTGGGTTCTCGAGCGGAGCGTAGATACCGACGGGGCCGATTTTCTCATACAGCGACGCACCACCACGCAGCGATTTACCGATAGAGTCCCGCCGCGCGTCGGAGTGATACAGGCAAAATATTTTCAGGATCGCCGCACAACGCACTACATTCCCAAAAGCTACGTGGTTGACGACAAAGGAATGCCGCTCGAAGGCTTCTTCGCGCTTCTTCACGTCGGCCGGGAGGACGACGGCGAGATGTACCTGCTGTCGGCCCGGCAAATCGTCAACACGCTATCCATCAGCAGCACCCATTCACCGGAAAGCTACGTCGTCGGCACGACTGCGCTCCAAGGCACTTTTAGATTTAATGCCCGTAAGCTCGCACTCGATCAGATCGAGCATAGCTTGAAGAGCCAGACCTACTACCAGTCGGCCGCCTTCCTGGACAAGCTCAACATTCCCTATCGGCGCTTCAGCGAAGACGACATCGACTTTCCTTGGACACTTCCGCTTCCGAACCCCGTCGGTGAAATCCCGAAGATGTTTGTTGAGCAAAAAGAGGAGCTCAGAAAGATCGTTTTCGACATGGAGGAGGTGTTGGGAGCCATCGACGCGGTCCTTACAGAAAAAGACCCGCGTCGAGCGCTCGAGCTGATGGACGCGCTGCGTTACCATGTCGATGGTTACGGCAAGATCACCTTCGGCGGCCGGGGAGACTTCAACTGGGGCGATTTTCCAGACGCCCTCGACACCCACGACCGCTGGCGCCAAGGCCTCCAGACAGACGGACTGCTAGAGCCTTACATCGCAATGGGCGATAAACTGCAAGTGGCTCTTGTATCCCATACAGCCGCTCATCCGCTAACCGATAAGGGCAGCTTCCTCCAGGCGATCATTGAATATGATCGGGATACGCTCAACGTCATTGAGCTGTCGGTCAAATCGGGCACGGCCGCCGAGAGGGAACCGGAAATCAAGACCCCCGGGCATGTCCGCATGGCAAGCTCGCTCGGCGAGTGGGTCCCACGCAAAATCAAACCGATGGACTACACGATCGAGAACGTCTGGTGGAATGTCATGCGCTACGTCATCGAAGAGCGCTATCCCGACCCACACTTCGACTAGCTTGCGGCAACTCCCTGCACGCGCAACGCCAGGGCCTTCGGCCCTGTTGTTGCTTGATCGCGAGATTGTCGCGTAGCCTCCGTGAGTCGCTTAACGGCGATCTAACCGGCGATAGTATCGCTTCTGTCCGTTACTCGGATCAACGTAGGTAAAGCAGTCCGCGAGACTATCAATGCTCTGCAACACCCCCAGCAAGGCGTAGGCGTTGAAAGGCGTCCCCGCGCCGGTCTCGTAGTGGCTGACGAAATTCCCAACGATCGATGGCACATGATGGTTTTGGAGATCGGCGATCTGCTGAGGCGTCAGCACACACCGATTGGCCGCATGATAAAGCTTCACGGCCTCGCCGATTGCGTCGATGTAGGTCGAAAGCGTCCGCTTGTCACCACGGGTGGCATAGTCCGGTGGAACAGGGATCTCCAACTTGGCGATAATCTGTCCCAGCTTGTATTCGAGATATTGCCGCAGGATCGGCGCACCAATATCGATCTGGCCAGCATTCAGGTGCTGCAACGCCTGCGCCTTGAGACGATCCGCCTCCTGGGCCGATACCATGAGCCGCCCCTTTGGAGGCATGCCTTGGAGCTTCTGGTGATGCCAATCCGCAGTGCCATTGAGCTTGTCGAAGTACTTCTCCAGGCTGGTGTCATGGCTCAGGAAAATGAACTGCAGCCCGTCCGGCACAGCGCCATAGCGTAGCAACGTCCGCACGGCGTCCATCAACGCGAACTGGTGACCAGCGTCAAAGCTCGATGTCACGTCGTCGAGCACCATGAAGCGCGGAACACCGCTGTGCTTGGTCGCGGCCGCGAAGAAAATCGCAGCCGCCACAGCGTTCCGATAGCTTTCCGAGAGTAGAGCCCGGGCACTGAGGTCCTGTAGGCCGAAGAAGTCCGCGAGCTTTAGATCAACGTTTTCGCTGTTCTGCGCGCGGCTCAGGGTCGGCTTCACATCGGGACCGCCTCGCACGAACCGGCCGAACAGATCCTGACAAGCGGTCTGAATCTCGCCAATCCGCTCGTTGGCCAGTTCGGCTTCGGCATCAGCAAAGCTTTGGCCGGCGCGCGTGATGAATGTCTTCCAGCGATTCAGAACCTTGAGCTTGTCCTGTTTCACCTTGAGCACCGGCTCGCCGCTCTCGTATTCCAGCACGGCATCGCGGAACTGCTTTGCGAAGCTGAGGATGCGGGTTACCTGCACCAATGAGGGAGGCAAGCGCGCCTGCAACGCGTCGGCCTCACCTCGCACCCGAGCAAGAGTTTCGCCACGCTGCGTTTCAAGAACCCCGAGGCGCGCCTTGATGATCTCCAGGTCGGAGGTCGCCAAATCCCCCTTCTTGGCGGCCAAATCGAACGCTACGTGCAAGCGATCACCCGTCGCGATCGCCATGGCCGGCGCCTCTTCAAGCTTGCGTAGCTTCGCGATCCCAGGCGCTGTGGCGACATCGTTGATGAGTTCGGCCCCGAGCTGAGCGGCTACATCGTATTTAGCGATCTTGCCTTCCAGCCGCGGCTTTAGAGCATCACTACCTTTCGCCTCGCAAACTGGGCATTGATTCGGGTCGTGCCAATCGGAGCCGGACACCACAGCCAGCGCATCGCGCAAAAGGGCGTGCAATGCTTCCGCGCCGACGCTGCGCACGGCCTCGTCTCTTCTTCCGGCCAACTCGAGCAGCCGATCAACGTCGGCCAATTCCTCTACCGTGACCTCAAGCCCCGCCAGCGACGTGGCGGAGGTCGTTAGCGTGTCCAGCGTCTTTCGCGCTTCGCCGCCTTCCTGTTTCTCGATCGCCAACTCTGCCGCTTCGAAATCGAGATCCATTACCGAGGCCTCGCCGATCAATGGCTTGAGCAAGGCGATGGCGGATAAGGCGGCGGTTACCGCCGCCTTCAGATCGGAGAGTTTATCGACGGCGGCGCTTCCCGCTCCGGCGACCTCGTCATGCGCCGCAATGACACGCCGCTCGATCGCACTCAACGCGCGCGCGCCTGTGGTCACCTCGGCATCAAGCGCGGAGAGGCCCAGATCACTGTTGACGTTCTGCGTTCGCTTGGCGCCGTCCAGAGCCTGACGTAGCCGGGAGTATCGGCTCAGTCCCACGAGCGATGCGAAAGAACGTCCCCGCTCCAAGGCGGAGATATCGATGAGCTTTGCGAACCGATTATAGTCGACGAGGACGAAATCCTCCTGCAGGCTCGCGAGGAACTGCTGCGGGTCGGCATGACCGCTCGGCGAAGTCACTAGGCGCGCACCGTTGGCAGCCCGCACCACCTTGATCGCCACATCTGGCGAGGCGTCATCGCTGGCGAATATCAGATCAACCGTCGCTTGCTGCCCGGGATGGAAGCGATTCACGATATAGCTGTCGCCCTGCTCGGCTTCCTGGAGCGCCTTCAGGCGCGGGACAATGCCGTGGATCGCGAAGCAAACGGCTTCGAATATGGAGCTTTTACCGACGCCGTTCGGCGCATGCACCGAGTTGACGGCGTCAGATTTGAACTTGAGGACGAGCGGGTCACCGTCATTATTGATCCCACGAAAACCCTCGATGGACAGGCTGCCCAGGAAATACCGCGTCATGCCTTGTCCTCGCCCAGAGGGATGGACATGCCATCAAGCGCATCCAGTACCGCCTTATGAAACTCGCCGATTGTTGCCCGGCTTGGCGCGGTGTCACCTCCCGAATCCAGCAGATGCAAATTGTCGAAGAGGATCTTCGCGCATTCGGGATCGATCTGTACAGCCTCGGCCCTAAACAAAGCGAGATTGTCCTCGAAAGTATTTTCCAGCTTAAACTTCATACGCTCCCCCGACTTCCGCCCAATGCACTTCTATTTGATTTCAGTGCGCGCGTGCAATTCTGCGACGATCAAGCGATTGCGTCTCATCATCAGGCTGTCTCTGTTTCGTTGTCGCTCTTGCGAAGCTTCCGCCATGCCGGAAGGATGAACGGCTGCCCATGATCGATCGGCACGCGCATGGTGGTCTCGCCATATTCACCCGGCGGCCCTAGTGCTACGACCTGACGGCTTTGATAGGAGAACGGCTCGTCCGGCGGTGCGACCGTGTAGCGCTCCGGCAATCGCCTCAGAACCGAGGTTCGATAAATCCAGATGTCGTTGCCCTTGAGAAGGACGATGAGCTGTCGCAGGCGCCGGCGAACCGCGATCTCCGTCGCGGGGGGAATGTCGACGAGAATATCTCGCTGCGACCAGGACAAGCCAACGAGGATATCGAAAAGCTCCTGCGCATAGGCTCCAGTTTCCTCATCGAGCGTTGTCTCGATAATGCAGGCCACGTCGTGCGAGCGGGCCGCCTCCGTATAGAGCGCGCCCTCGTCCGCTGTCGCACTGGCGATGTCATAGTCGTTGCGGGGGATGAGCCGGTCCTCATCTTCCATCAGCGCGGAAAGGACTTCCGGCGCACTTACGGTCGGCGTCATTTCCGAAAGCTCGGAGCCAAGGATAATGCGTTCACGATGAACTTGCAGCGCTTTTGCCAACCGTTCAGCCGTTGTCACTGCAATTGGCGCATTCTCATTCTCGATCATACGAAGCATGCGAATGCTGACACCGATTTCACTCGCCATTTCCTTTTGGGTCGACAGCCTTTCAAGCTGCTCCCTCAGGGCTTTCACCGCCTTCCCGTTCGGCACGACCTTCCTCATCTCAACCTCATCCCGTGTATTCGATGACTCAAAATTTACATGAGGGAGCCTGGCAGCGTGAGGCAGCCGACCGGAATCGGAGCGGCACACTGGCGGCAAACCAGCAAACTGGGCAATTCAACGTGCAGTACCCTTGACTAGGCATTTATGACCGGCCATTTATGACCGGTCAAGGAGACCTTTATCATGCTTCGTTACAATCCGGAGAAATTCGCCTCGCTCTCGGAGTCCGACATCGGTCAGCGGATTTGGTCGTTTCTTACGAAGCCCGCCACTATCGCTCGCTTGGAGACGGCCTCGGAGCTCGGAAAGCCTGCCGTCGAGGGCATCGAGGAGCAGCTTCTGGAGGAGTTTCGCGAAGATGTTCTGGTTGACCGCGTCAAGCAGATGGTCGGCCACATGGTCAGGCAGATATTGGAACAGCGCGATTGGGTTCTCGACCAAAGCGACGTGAAGGTTCAGTCGGTGCCCTTCAGCAAGGCGGCACGTTACAGGCGGCCCGATTGGATCACCTTCCATGCCTTCCGCAATACCAAAGACCCGCGCGACGTCGTCATCACCGACCGTCGGCAGAACGCGCCTCTGCCGAAAGACGCTCGCTGGACCTTCTACGCAACCTTTGCCAGCCCCTTGAAGGCGGCGGTTGCGTTCGGCGTCAATGACACCCCCAAACTTCGCCGACAAGTGCAGACCCACGGTTTTCACCGTGTCCACATCCCGCGAATGCTGCGACGCGCCTAATCCAGGAGAAATTGAAGGCATGATGCAGTTCAACGACAGGTGCGACAGAGCGGATACCCATCGCCGAACGCGAGCGGCCATCGCACGCTTTTATTGAGCCATAACGAGACCGCCAGATATGGAAACGTTCAACCTTGATCCCCGTCAACTTGCCCGGATCGAAGCCGTTCATCGCGGGTTCCTCTATCAGCACCTCTATGCCGCCGCGTGTCTGTTTGATGCTGCCCGGGCCGGTGTGACCCATGTCATCGTCGAGAATGATGAAGACGTCGAACTCGTCCAGCCTGACAGACGAATCTACCTACAAGTCAAAACTCGGGCATCTAACCTTATTCTAAGCGACATTGATGGCGCACTCTCAAGGTTCGCGGCTATTAGACAGGAGCACGAGGAAGGTCGACGGAGCGGTTCATGCCAGTTCGTCATAGTATCGAATAGTGCGCCTGGGCCGGAATTTGCCAAGCTTATCACAGGTAAAGAATGGCCGTCCGACACCAGGCTCCATTGGCCGCAATCACCGGCGGTAGACGAAGCCCTTCCCTTGCCGTGGAGGACCATCGCGGATGGTTTCGAGGCGTGCCGAGCGGCTGCCGAAACGCTTCCTTTTTCCGTATTGGCTCCAGAAACCCTCGTCTGGAAAATCGCTGGCCGGATGATGGCAGCAGCGGGTGGGATTGAGCCAAGCTCCAATCACACGTTCACGGTTGAGGAATTACCGGCACTCTTCGAGCAGCTTGTTGTCCAACTCCAAGATTTTCCTGCTCCGCCGCTTCGATATCGTCCGCAGGAACATGAACCAAATCTGGCAAATGGCCAACGCGTGCGGCTCGTCGTCGGCCTCTCCGGTGCAGGAAAGACGTCCTGGGTTTCTCAGACAGCTCTGCATACTTCTGACCGTCTGGCATATTACGATATTGCCGAGATATCCGGCCCTGCGCTGGCCAATGCCGTCGCACGCGAACTTGCAGCTCGCATCTTCGGATCGCGTGGCGGCAAGCTAGGCGAGATCTTGTTACCGGGCGCAAGCGGCACCGAAATCCTGTTTGCGATCGGTCGCCACCTAGCCGAGGACAAACTCACCGCGACTGTGGTGTTGGATAACGCGCATCGCATTGCAGCCGCGGATTTGGTTTCGCTGGTCGGGGCCTCCGATCAGCTGCAGTTTGTGCTTCTCGCCCAGCCCAGCGCAACGATCGCCCGAATCGAGGCAACGCTTGGCGTGAAGGCGGAGTTGCTTCTCGGCTGGTCCAATGAGACGGCCGCGGCCGAGGGAGCGTCGCTCGGATGCCGTGGGGATTTCTCAGACTATGAGCGCTTGTTGAAAATCACTGGTGGGCTGCCGCTCTACGTCCAGAATGCGCTGAAAATTGCGGCTGAAAGCTACGAGGGGGTGGTCACCCGAGTCTGCGCGGCGCTTGAGGACCGCACCCATATTGTCGAGACTGCGCAAGAACTTATTCTGTCAGATGTCTTCGACAGATTTAACGACCCTGAGCGCCGCGCTGTCGCGGCGCTCAGTCTCAGCGACGTCCCACTGACTCAATCCGAAGCCAGTGTCGTATTGAAGCGCGCCTTCGACCTCGAGCCGGAGATCGCGGCCACGGCATTCAGGCGATTGCGAACAAGCGGTACAATCCAGATTTTCGGTGTCGATCGTTTCAAGATTCACGATGCGATGAGACCGCTCGGCCGCACCTACCTGAGTGACGCCGGGGGTGAGCATCTGCAAAATGCACGCGAGGCCATTCGCGACCTCCTTATAAAGGCACTACCCAACGATCACGACCGTCAAAGAGTTTTTCTTCTCCTGAGGATGTTTGTCGCTCTTGGGAACGTGAAGCCTCTCGTTGAGATGGCCACCGACGAGATATTTCACGAACTAGTCATCTGGAACGGAAGTTCGTGACATTAGTTGATCGCTCGGATCTCTAGAGAGGAGAGCGCTCGTGGCGAATGCAGGTGTGAAAGGCCGGCCGATCGCGCCGTTGGTGCTGAGTTCGCAGGAGCGGGCGTACTTGGAGAGGCAAGTTCGTCGTCATCGTGTAGCCCGATCGCTATCTGAGCGATGCCGCGCGATCCTGCGGTGTGCAGATGGTCTGCCAAGCAAGTCTGTGGCTGCCGAACTTGGCATCCATGAACACACCGTCGGCAAGTGGCGCCGCCGATTCTTGAAGGATCGTTGTGATGGCCTGCTTGACGAAGCCCGCCCGGGCCGCCCTCGAACCATCGACGATGATCAGGTTGCCGAGGTAATCGAGCGGACATTGCGTACGACGCCGCCCGACGCAACGCACTGGTCGATCCGCTCGATGGCTGCGGATACTGGCTTTTCTCACACCACGATCCGCCGAATGTGGACGGCGTTCGGCTTGCAGCCGCACCGCAGCCAGACATTTAAACTATCGAGCGATCCGCTATTCGTCGATAAGGTGCGCGATATTGTCGGGCTTTATCTGTCGCCGCCTAACCGAGCCGTTGTCCTCAGTGTCGATGAGAAAAGCCAGATCCAGGCACTCGATCGCGAGCAGCCGGTCTTGCCGATGATGCCTGGGGTGCCGGAACGTCGCACGCATAGCTATGTGCGGCATGGTACGACCACGCTGTTTGCCGCGCTCGATGTCGCTTCCGGCTTCGTCATTGGCAAATGCTACAAGCGCCATCGGGCGCTCGAGTTCTTGAAGTTTCTCAAAGAGATCGACGCTCAAATCCCTGAGGGGCTCGCTGTCCATATCGTCATGGACAACTACGCTACCCACAAGACCCCCAAGATTAAAGCGTGGCTCGCTCGCCGGCCGCACTATCATGTCCACTTCACGCCGACTTCCGCGTCGTGGATCAATCAGATCGAGCGCTGGTTCGCTGAACTCACCAGAAAGCAGATCCGGCGAGGTGTTCACACCTCCGTCAGGCAGCTCGAAGCCGACATCCGTACCTTCATCGAATTGCACAACAACAACCCGAAGCCCTTCAAATGGACCAAGTCCGCAGACCAGATCTTGGCTTCCGTCAAACGCTTTTGCCACAAAGCCCAGCAGACTTTATGTGGCGAACTTTAGATTCATGTGACTAGGGCGCGGACTCATAACGAGCGGCGAGCCATAGCCGGATAGATGCAAGTTGGATGAAGGCAAGGTAGTTTCCAGCAAGCCTGTCGTAGCGCGTCGCCACCCGACGGCATTGTTTGATCCTGTTGAAGAACCGCTCGACGCGGTTGCGGGCGCGGTAGAGATACGGGCTGAAGCAGATCGGATCGGTCCGATTGCTTTTCGGCGGGATATTGGCCCATGCGCCCTTTTTCATGGCAAGCTCCCTGATCCAGTCAGCGTCGTAGCCGCGGTCGGCGAGCAGCATTGATCCGGATCTCAAACGAGAGAGCAGTTTACCGGCAAGTCGAACGTCGTGCACCTCGCCAGGACTCAACGCAAGTTGTACCGGTAGACCATTGCTGTCGACCACCGCGTGGATTTTGCTCGTCAGACCGCCGCGTGACCTTCCCATCGATTGACGCCAGTTTCTTGTGATGCAGGCCCCATGTTGATGTACGCGAACAATGGAAGTGTCGATCATCTGCACGGCAGCATCATGGGCGCCGGCCAGTGCGCTCATGAGCTTGGCCCACACGCCGGCCCGTCGCCAGCGAACGAATCGATTGTAGCAAGTGGTGTACGGACCGAAGTTTTCTGGCAGGTCGCGCCATGGCGCTCCGGATCGCAAGACCCAGAAGATGCCGTTGAGGACACGACGGTCATTCACCCGCGGCACGCCGCGCGACTTATTCGGCAACATCGGCTTAATGACGGACCACTCATAGTCCGTGAGTTCGTAGCGCATGATTCGGCCCCTTCCGTTGTGTGGCTTGAATCATGGCTCGGCTGTCGGGCTCAACTGGTCGCTATGCACTCGAAAGCCGACCGATTATGCTCACCTTGAGTTTTGTCGTTCCTGACCCAATGTATGGTCCGGCCGTGCGTAGCAAGAGGTTCGTCGATCAGGTGGTGAGTGGTCTTGCATCAATGTATCCGGCCTTTGATTGGAGCATTCTCTCCGGGCCATCATGGATATCAGCGCGCGTGCGTTCTCATTAGCGGACAGGCCTCGATTGGGCCATTTGGGTCACCAGTGTTCGCATGCGCCGGGAAGACCGAACCTCCATCTCGTCTCATCCTCTCGCAGACCTTGGCTGGAACCTGTTGATGGGGTTACGTCATCGCTTGCTCCTCCTACCTCGCAGTTCCTGTGTTCGAGCCGGGGGCCGTTCCTTCGTCCCGGCCCGCAGGACGTGCGTCGCGTCGCGCGCACGGGCGGTCAAGGCCGGCCGTTGCGCTTTGCTTGCGGCTGGCTCCGGCGTTGCCAGGCCGCGCCTTGACCGCCCCGAGCACGGCGCGACGATCAAGCGGATTGGACGTCTGCATCGTTGGTCCTTGTCAGCTCGAAGGCGCGTCCTTTAGCCAGCACCGCCCAGGCGATGCGGGCAAGCTTGTTGGCGAGTGCGATCGCTAGCACGTTGTGGTGCAATCGCTTCTTGGCGGCTTCGATCCAGGATCTGAGTCCGTAACGTTCCCAGTTCTTGATCCTGACCAGCACCACCCATGCCGCCTGCACGAACAGAACGCGCAGGTAGCGATTGCCGCGCCTTGAGATTTTGCCGAGGATCGTGCGGTCTCCCGTCGAGATCTGCTTGGGCACCAGTCCGAGCCAGGCGCCGAAGTCACGGCCTTTGGAGAAGACGTCTCCAGTGCCGATCGCGGCTACCATGGCGCTCGAAATGATCGGCCCGATGCCAGGCACCGTCATCAGGCGCGAACATGCCTGATCTTGACGGGCCAGTGCTTCGATCTCGCCGGAGAGGCTATCGATGCGCTGATCCAGCCGGCGCCAGTCGCCTGCCAACTCCTCGATGACACGCAACATGCGTGGCGACAGGGCATCGGTGCGCGTGGCAAGGATGGTGGGCAGTTCTGTGCGCAGGAAGCCGATACCCTGGCGCACCGCGATCCCGCGTTCCAGCATGAAGGCGCGAATCTGGTTGATGATGCCGGTGCGTTGCGACACCAGCCGCTCGCGCACCCGATGCAGCGCCTGCAGATCCAGTTGCTCCGCGGTCTTGGTCGCCACGAACTTCATCGTCGGGCGTTGCACGGCTTCGGCAATCGCTTCGGCATCATTGAAGTCGTTCTTCGGTCCTTTGCTATAAGGGCGGACATATTTGGCCGGCATCAACCTGGCATCGTGACCTAGCGATGCGAGTTTGCGGCTCAAATGATGTGCGCCGACGCAGGCTTCCATGCCGATCAGGCAAGGCTGCATATTGGCGAGCCGCGCCTCCACCTGGCCACGCGACCACTTTTGCCGCAGCACGATGGCGCCGCGCGTATCGTGGCCCACGACGTGGAACGAGTTTTTGCCGATATCGATGCCGATCACGGCGATCGCAGTACTGGGTGTCTGGGACATGGCGTGCTCCTTGTCTTGGCGCCCCTGGCCAGCTTATCGCTGGCGGGGCAGGAGCACGGCCGGACCATCCCATTAGCAGATCTGAGGCGTTGCGCCGAGCCCCGCGAAGTAGCCAACGTGGTGATCTTTCTCGATAGGACGGCGCCAGCGCGATGGCTGGGCCGTCCTGACGGCTGATGCGGGGACCATCAATCGGCTAACCGGCGGTATCGAAGACAGCTGCCGGTCCTTCATGATGAAGGTCCGTCAAACGTGTGCTACGCAGTGGTTTGCACAGAAGAGCGACGCAAGCCGGTGCTCCATAGCCAAACGGCCGAAACCATAAAGTAGAAGGCACCGAACGCGGCGTAGCCGGCAACGTCACTAATCCCGACATTGGTAACAACCCCCGCCCGGTAGACGAAGAAGCACCCCGCCAGCGCCGACTGTGCGCCGCTGAGGATCATCGCCCATTGTGCGCCGGCCGATCCCCAGCGGCCCACGCCGGTCGCAAGCTGAAGAAGCCCCGCGACGACCGCCCATGCCCCGAAGATCAAAAGCACGGCATTCATGCTCCGCGTCAGCGCGATGGTGACCGCTATTGCAGTAATAATGCTAATGATGACATTGACCATCTGGCTCTTGCTCGAAGCAAGCCCACTGCTGCGTTGCGCGTCGAGATAGTTGGCGAGGGCATCCCACAAGGGATAGGCAACCAGCAGGATGGCCGCGAGATGGGAACGGTCTCTGGCGATCGTCAAGGCCGCAACCGCCCATAGAGCCGCGACGGCAGAGCGAATGAAATAGTAGCGCTTGAGCCAGGCATTGGCTTTCGGAGAAGGACGTGTAGTGCTGAGCGTCATGTGGTCTCTTCCTGGATGGCAGTTACCCGTCCGCCTGGTCATTATGTTTTCACGCCACGGCGTAGCAGAGGGGAAGCATCATGAT
The DNA here is from genome assembly GCF_023278185.1 of Bradyrhizobium elkanii USDA 76. Lineage (NCBI taxonomy): Bacteria > Pseudomonadati > Pseudomonadota > Alphaproteobacteria > Hyphomicrobiales > Nitrobacteraceae > Bradyrhizobium > Bradyrhizobium elkanii. The sequence goes on from NZ_CP066356.1 coordinate 8,411,836, forward strand.
TGTCGTTTCGCCTCCTTTGCGAGGCGGCGTCGGACAGGATGTAACCAACTACGAGGCGATGCCGGGAGCCGTTACTGAGGCCGAACGAAAATTTTGGACGGTCCTCACAGCCTGAGCAACGCAGGCCTGCATATAAATCGACTATTGCAATTAGGAACCGTTTGGTTTATATTGCCCGTATGATGACCATCAATACCAAACTTCCTGTGGGACGCCCCCGTGAATTCGATCTCGACGAGGCGGTGAGGCGAGCGATGCAAATCTTTTGGGATCGTGGGTTTCACGACGCATCGTTGCCTGATCTGCTTGCCGGAATGCAGCTTTCGAAGGGCAGCTTCTACAAGGCTTTCGGTGACAAGAAATCTGTCTTCCTGCGCGCCCTCGAGTTCTACACCGACGATGGCGTACGAAACGTCCAGGAGGTTCTGCGATCAGCCCCCTCGCCGAAGGCGGCAATCCGCAACGCGTTGGTGCGGTATGCGGATTTGTCGTCTGGGAAAAAAGGGGTGCGCGGTTGTTTCGGTGTGTTGACGGCTGCCGAGATGTTGCCGGGAGATCCCGACATCGCAGAGGTGATCAAGCGTCTTTTCTCCAGGCTTCAAGCCCTGTTCGCTGCAACGATCGCGAAAGGACAGGCCGCCGGCGAAATCGCCAATAGGTCCGATCCTGAAGTCATCGCGCACTTTATCGTCTCACATGCACAAGGCATGCGGGTGCTTGGTAAAGTTGGATCACGCCGCGACGAGATGCTGAAAGATGCCGATCTCCTGATGGAGATGCTTTTTTAAAAGCAAAATTAGGAACCAATTGGTTCCTATTGCAGTTGTGCCGATGGCACGCTTGGCTTTCCTGGGAGCTTCAATGTTCGGATATCAGCAACAGAGTCACCGATTGGACTGCGGCGAAGGTTACGGTTCGATATGAGGAACTCAGATGCCAGGCGCTCTATGCGGTTCTCGGTATTCGGTGCAATGGCGATCGTTCTCTCGGGTTGTGCCAGTCGCAGCGGCCTCGTCGAGGCCGATATCATCAGCACGCCGAGTGAGTACGCGCAACTCGTCGACGGAGTTTACACCTTACCAGCCGTCGACATATCCGGCGTCGATCCGGCGATGTTGCGCCAGCGCGTGGACTATACGACGAATGAGCCTGTCGGGACGATTGTCATCGATACGGCTGCTCATCAGCTCTATCTTGTCGAGGGCGACGGAAAGGCCATGCGCTACGGCATTGGCGTTGGCAAGGATGGTCTCGCTTTCGCAGGCACCGCGACCATTAGGCGAAAGGCGGAATGGCCGCATTGGACTCCGACCAAGAACATGATGAATCGGGAGCCTGCGCGCTATGGCCATCTCGCCAGCGGAATGGCCGGCGGGCTTGGCAATCCCCTTGGACCACGCGCGCTGTACCTCTTTCAGGGCGAACGGGACACGATGTTCCGCATTCATGGGACGACCGAGCCGGAGACGATCGGTCGCGCCGTTTCGAGCGGATGCATTCGACTCATCAACCAAGACATCATCGATCTCTATAGCCGGGTCAAGATCGGCAGCCGCGTCGTCGTCATCCAGGGCGGCCGAGCGGTGAGTTCTTGAGCATGGCCTCTGATCGCAGAGAGTCGGTCGGCCTTGGCCGATATCACGGGTCGCAATAGCGGCGAACGATTTGCATCGTCTGATAACAACTCGGAGAAGAAAGCATGAAGACTTGGCTCATCACAGGCTGCTCAAGCGGCTTCGGCCAGCGGCTCGCGCTCGCGGCGGCGGAGCGCGGCGATCAGGTCGTCGCGACGGCCCGCAGTGTCAAGACGATCGAGGATATGGCCGAGCCTTTCGACGGCCGCATGATCACCGTGCCACTGGACGTGACCGATGCGGCGGCAGCCAAGGCCGCGGTCGCAAAAGCGGTCGAGACCTTCGGCGGGTTCGACGTGCTCGTCAACAATGCCGGATACGGACTGCATGGCGCGATTGAGGAGGGGACGTCTGACGAATACCGGCCGATGTTCGAGGTAAACCTCTTCGGTTTGATCGAAGCCACCAGAGCCGCCCTGCCCGTCATGCGGCGCTCGGGCGGAGCGATCGTCAATATGTCGTCCGTCGCCGGCATCTCGGGCGGCGGAGGCGGCGGTTACTACAACGCCGCCAAGTTCGCCGTGGAAGGGATTTCCGAAGCGCTCGCCAGCGAGTTGAAGCCGTTCGGCATCCGAGTGCTGATCGTGGAGCCTGGGCCGTTTCGCACCGATTTCCTCGGCCGTTCGATCACAGTCGCCGCCAACGAGATGCCGGAATATGCCGGGACCTCGCGCAGGCACTATCGCGAAACCAATAACGGCAATCAGGCGGGCGACCCCGACAAGGCGATCGCAGTGATCCTGCGCGCCGTCGACGACGACGACGCCCCGCTTCACCTGCCGCTCGGCCCGGTCGCGCATGCTGCCGCCGAGCGAAAGCTGGCTGCCTTCCGCAGCGATATCGACGCCTGGCACGACATCACGATCGCTACCGATTTCGACCCGCCCGGAACGCGGGTCGCGAGCTCCGATCGAACGTCAACATCGACGGGACAGCGACCATGATCGCGACTCTGAAGGGTTTTGCCCAACAGCTGGTGCCGGTGAACGGCATCAAGATCAACGCCGTCACGGGCGGCTCAGGCCCGTCGATTCTTCTGCTGCATGGCTGGCCGGAAACATGGTGGGAATGGCACCATGTGATGCCGCAACTGGCCGCGCATTTCAGCGTGGTCGCGATCGATCTGCGCGGCGCCGGCTTTTCCGACTGTCCGCTCGGCGGCTACGACAAGGCGACAATGGCGCGCGACGCGCACGAAGTGATGGCTGCCCTTGGCCATCAACGCTACGCAGTGTGCGGCCATGATATCGGCGGAATGGTGGCCTTGCCGCTGGCTGCTGTCTATCGAGAGGCCGTAACCCACCTGGCCGTTCTGGACGTTCCGCTTCCCGGCTGGAGCGGATGGGAGGCGACGATCGCAACGCTCTGGCACTTTGGTTTCCACATGAGCCGGGATCTCCCCGAGCGCCTGATCCATGGCCGTGAATACGACTATGTTTCGAGCTTCATGGCCGAGCGGTTCTACGATCACAGCAGCTTCGATCCGGCGGATGTCGAGATCTACGCCAAAGCAATGGCGCTCCCCGGCCGCACCCGCGGCGGCATGGAATGGTATCGCACCCTCGCCGCCGACCACGCAGCGGCGCTTGAGTACAAGAAGCAACCGCTCGAGATCCCGGTGCTGGCTCTCGGCGGGGATCATCGCTTTGGTCCGCATATGGTGCCGATGGTCGAGGAATTCGCCAGCAACGTAACGGGCGGCTCGATCGCCCGCTGTAGCCACTATGTCGCGGACGAGCGGCCGGATGCAGTCGCAGCCGCTCTGATCGAGTTCATCGGAGCCCATTGAAACTCGGCGCCCGTGTCGTTGTGGGCCGGAGAAATCGCGACACTGCGGCAACAGAGCCCCGCACTCATCACGATCGATCAATTCAATCAGAAAGGACAACCCGTCATGACCACACCTATCATCCGCGGCGTCAACCATATCGGCATCACGGTGCCCGACATAGAAGCCGCGAAATCGTTCCTGGTGCAAGCTTTCGGCGGCCAGGTGATCTATCAGTCCTTCGGGCCGCAGGATCCGCCGCGGCAAGGCCCCGAATTCGAGCGGGCCGTCGGAGCGTTCCCGGGAACGGTCGTGCGTGGACAGGCGATGGTCAAGATCGGCACCGGACCCGACATCGAGCTGTTCGAAATGCACGGCCCCCAACAAGCCCAGCCGATCCGAGCGAGCGACTTCGGCATCACGCATTTCGGTGTCTACACCGACGACATCGACGCCTCGGTCACGCGCTTCGAAAAGGCCGGAGGCACACGCCTCACCGCGCCGCGCGCGATTCCTTACGCAACCGAGAAAGGTCTTGGAAACAAGGTCTGTTACTGCCGAATGCCATGGGGCACCACGATGGAATTCATCACCACGCCAGATCGCATGCCTTACCACGACCAGACGGCCTTGCGGAGGTGGCAAGACGAGGATTGAGATGAGCGGGACGGCGCCGGCTCGCGCCGTCGACATGCAGGTTGCACGGCACCGGCTGGGCGCTCGGTCCTCCGCGCGTCTTTTCGAAACAGAGTCCAAGCCGCCGTCTCATCCTCGATATGTGCCCGAATCGGCGGGGCAGCGCGATGCCGGACGATTCACACGGTTCGCGTAAACCGGGCAAGGGCCGTCCGGCGGCCGACATACATATCGATCGCAATCATAAACAGCGGACGCGCGCTGAATGCGAAGGTTCTGTAGAAAGTCGTCTGATGGCAAATGCAACAATGGTCGTGACCTGCAGCGGCGGCACATACTTCGATCGCGACTATTATGTCGACGTGCATCTACCGTTGGCGCTCGCATGCTGGCAGAAGCATGGCCTCGAAAGCGCCGCCGCCTTCTTCCCTCGAGACGTCAATTCGGTAGATGTTTCCGTCGGGTTTTATCGGTTTCGCGATGAGGCTTCGCTTCACGCTGCGCTTGCATCCGCCGACACCGACGCAATTATGGACGATGTCCCCCGATTTACTGACGCCAACGTTACCCGAATGATCGGAGCCCCGCTCTGACAGGCGGATGTCGCGATGCATCCCGTTAACTCGTCAATTCCGACTGGCAGGATCATACGCCTTACCAGTGGACGAAATTCCTGACATTGACGCCGGTCGCGGCCAAGCGTCGACCCATCTCGGAAGTCCGACAATGTCCGCTTTCGCGCCGTTGTTGGGGGACAAGCGGACATAGGTGCGCCTACTCTCAGCGGCAGAGTTTATGAGTACGCACCCTAGTTTACAAATGATCGTTTTACGTTCTTGCGGCGCCCATGGTTGTCTTTGGGCACGAGAGGGCGATCGGCGGACAGTCGAAGCGGATCTCGTAGTGCGGTGGCCAGAAAGCGACATCGCAAATACATAGGAAGAATCCGGACATGAACAAAACCCAGATACATTCCTTCGTGCTTCCCGATGCAGCAAAAGCATTTTTGCAGAAGGAACTAGCTCCCATCAAATATCCTGCCACCGCCTACGGATCTTATCTTGCGCAGATCTCCGCAGTGCGGTCGAAGATCGCCGTTGCGTTGACCGATATCCTGCCGTTTCTCTCGGAGCAGGTTCCTCCGTCAGCTCGCCCCGCGGCTATCGAGATTACGAATCTGCCGGTCGATGCGAACATCGACCGCCCTCCGTCCAATGGCGCGAAGCTAAAGCATATCCCAAAGGCGTCGTACTTGTCTGAGAATCTACTCGTTCTCTTCGCCGGGCTGTTCGGCACTCCCTTCTCGATGTCGTTCGAAAGCGAGAGCCTAGTGAACAACGTCATTCCCTTGCCGTCCGCCAAGTCGGACTTTAGCGCCCTCAGCTCTTCGTCGGATCTGAGCTTCCACATCGAGAACGCGGCCTTGAGATTTCATGACAATGGCCGCGACTGTGCGCCAATGGCGCTGTTCTTCACTGGAGTTGTAAGGCGCGGCTGCCTTGCCCTTGCCGATGCACTCCACCTCCGGGGCGTGGAAAGAATAATGCTTCCAGCCACGCTGACGCTGCTGTTGCGAGCGGATCTGCGAAGCGCGGCTGAGCGGGAGGACGAAGGCGTTCTCGAGCACAGCTCGACCTTCGATCTTGCGGCCGATATCGCGGATGATCGTACGCCTCCGACGGGGATCTCGTCGTATGCGTACGGATGATCCGGCCCAGCCGGCTGTGCAGGATGCGCAACTGCCGCTGATGCCGCCTGAATTGCTTGGCATGGGCGTAGCGTCCCGCCATCATTGCCGCGGTCTTGGCGACGCGAAGATAGGACTGCCGCAGCTTGACCCCGTGCTTCCTCGCCATGCGGTTGAGCCCCTTGATGGCCGCGTGCAGCAGCTTAGCATCGGTCGGAAAGGTGATCGCCTTCGGCTGCACGGTGGTATCGACCGTGACACGCTTGAGGTCCTGGCTGCGTAACGCGCCGGCTTCGTGCGCCACCCGCAGGCTCTCGGCCAACAGCAGCTCCAGCTTGTCGCCGAGCCGCTTGCGCCAGTGGCTCAGGTCCGAGCGCTCGTGCGGAAATGAATGCTGGAAGAACTCTTCGCCGGTGAAGTACTGGAAATACGGGTCGTGGACCCAGCGCTCGCACACCCCTTCGTCGGACAGGCCGTAAATCTGCTTGAGCAGCAGCAGCCCAATCACGAAGCGGGTCGCGATGCCTGGCCGGCCGTTCTCGCTGTAGAGCGGGGCGATCTCCCCATCGATCCAGTCCCAGTCGACCCTGCCGGCGAGCTGAACCAGCTCGTGCTTCATATTGATGATCTGGTCCAGCCTGGCCCGGAACAGATCGCCCGATCCCGTCGCCTTCTGCTTCTTCGGCCGCATCACCCCCTCCGATGCGACCACGGAATCATGACTGGCGATTCGACGGAATCTTGAAAATGAAATTGGAAGGTTCCGATCCCTGAAGCATCAAAACCCTGCAATCGCAAAAAAGCCGGTCTGTCAGATTACGATTCCACATCAGTCGCTTGGTCGCTCTTAACGGACGACTGCCTACTTCATGTTCACGCCGATGATGCGGTTGCTTTCAGCGATTATCCTGCGGAAGGGCTGAACCGCCATTTTGCAAAGCATTCACGTTATCGTACCCCGTCGTCGTGACGGCCGCTAAGCACATCGCTGTCCTGGGCCTGGTCGCCGATCTCCGCAGAACCGCTTCCAGAATCCGGCGCGTCGCAGTAGGCTTGCGACCGGTCGTCTATCGATAGCGCGCTCCTCCAGAAAGTGATTGCGGATGCGTTCCCGTTGCTCATCCGTCAGCCAAATCATTCTTTTTAGCGTCCTCGTCGTCGAAGGTTTCGGTCGCGCGACTAAGCCGAGATTAGGAATATATCCGTAACGAAGATTAGCCAGTACGCTACTTACAAGCCACGAACTTCTATAAACGCTTGGTCCATTGCTAGCATGACTTTGTCGAAGGCCGAATGTCCCTTGAGGTCACTTCGCATGGAACGACGCCGCCCGACAGCCTCAGCTTGCCGCTTACACTATTTCTTCTTCCTGCGACGTGGACGCGCCGGCTTGCGACCTCCAGGCAGGGTCTTGGGAGTCGTCGCACTTTTAGACGGCCGAATAAACAACTCGGACAAATGAACGTCCAGCGTCTCGGCGATGCGTTCGAGAAGATCAATTGTCGGGTTCTTCGATTGCCGCTCAAGAGCCCCCATATACGAGCGGTCAACCCCCGCTTCGTAAGCCAATTTCTCTTGCGAAATACCTCGCTCTACGCGGATTCGACGCACATTCCAGGCCACAATCGCACGAGTTTTCATGCGTAAAACATGTCATGAAGCCGGGGCTTCAAACCACTGGCTATAGTCCCGCTATTAATTTCTTCGCGAAAGCCGCCTGCAGCGCACACTCGCCTAAGCTTCCTCCGACCACGGCTTCGTATTCGGCAAGAGTGCGTATATAGCGCGACAATCAGGATGAGAGTCTCACCCTGATCGCCGCCGCGCATGCGTAACAACGACGGCGGTGGGGACGCCGCCAGCTCCGCCGCGATCTCAGCCGGGCGGACCGCGCCATTGCGACTAACAACTCCATCGAGATGAGCGGAGTCGACGACCCGCAGCCGGCGCCCATCCGATTGCAGTGTGGACGGCAACCTGGTGCAATCCATGGCGGATCCGCACTTCCCCGGCCACGATCGTCACCGCCATGCGCTCGCCAATAAGGCGCCATGGCACGGAGTAGCTGTTCGCGTCGATCTCGACGGCGCAATCATTGCCGACGACGTGGGTCAGTTCACGCAAGGGTCCGAACGACGGCTGTCCGCCGAGCGGTTTCAACCGATGTATCTCATCACGCGCAAAGCGGATGATCGGGGCGCCTCGCCGGTCGCGCCCTGGATGCGAACGTTCGCAACATCACGCTCCCATCTGTCGAGATGCGCCTCGAATGCTTCCCAACTTGGGAAGGAATGACCGGCGATCGCGTTCTTCTTCACGTAGCCGACGCCATTCTCCGTCTCGCCCTTCGTGCGCGCCCGATACGTCTGCAAACAATCTCGGCGTCGACCGCCCGATGGCGCGCAGGCTCGATCAACCATCTGAGCGTGTCTCGCTCACCGGCCTCGAGGACGGCCAGCCGCTCACCTGCCGCATCAGATTCGTTCTCCACGGCTGAGAGCCCACGGCTGAGGCTCGAGGCATCGAGCTTCAGGAGACCGGCGAGCAACAGGCCGAGCGCACGCCAATCGTCGAGGAACGACATGATAATCGGTGCACCTGCGGATTTCGCAAAGACGACGAGCGGCGCTTTGTCCGCCTCCGACAATCGGACGCACCACTCAAAGCTGCCAAGCCGGAAGTCGGGCGCTGTGGCAGACGCCGTGAAGACCGAAGAACTGTCGAGACGGCCATAGACCAGTCCCTGGTTGTGGACGGCTTCAAGCGCCTTCGCCAGACGCTCGGCGTTGCGCCAGAGAACGATGCGCGAGCGCGGGACATCAAGATTGTTCAGCCAGTGATCGGGGCGCGCATGCTTGACCATGGTATCGAGTGGCGCGAGATCTCGCGGCATGGCCAGAAAGAAGGCATCCGACGCCTCGCCGTACCGCAGCAGTTCGACGATGACCTTGTCGGCGCCTGGATAGGCGAGCACACGCTGTGCCTGGCGCATTTCATGCTGCCAAATTTCACGAAGATCATCGTCGACCGCTGAGCCGGTCTTTTGCCAGTATTTGAGCACGACTGGCTGGTCGTCGCGCTTGTCGTGGGCCGAAATGATCGCCGATTTGAGCGGCTCACCACCGGGGGCCGAGAGGTATTGGTCCCCAAGGTCGAACTGATCCGTCAACGGCCGCAGTTTTTTCAATGTGCTCGGCATCAACTATGAGCTCAAATGGAGCATCTGCTTTGGCGCGGCGGGCGTTTGCACATGCAATGATTTTCAGTATTCGCAGCCAACTAACGATGGTATCGAAATTTGCGTCGGCAACGTCCCGAGCAGCGGGATAGCCTGATTCGGCGAGCTGAATTTAACAAGAATTGTCACCGGCATCCGCCGGTCGCAGCAGTATGTCTGAAATATCCCCTGCGAGCCCTTCCGCGTCCGCACCCGCTCTGGTAGCTACCCGCCTTGCCGGGGCCGCCGCAGGCAGCCACCCGGCACCGGTTCAGATTAAGCCAGAAATACCGCAAATTAACTTTTTATATCAACCACTTATAGCTATACTGCCTGATTCTTCGTCGCCTTGGATGAGCTTCTTTGGGGAACGGAACGTCCGAAAAATGCTGCATAGTTCGGACGGACAAATCTTGCCGACGACCGAAATTTGCATCATATTTCGGACATGCTTGATCAACCGACCACAGACCTCCGCCCGCGGCTCATTGCCCGCATCGACGCAACGCCGACAGAGGTATGGACACCCGGTGATTTCGCTGATCTCGGCAGTCGCGCGGCCGTCGACAAGACGTTGCAGCGTCTCGTTGCGGCTGGCGAGTTGCGCCGCATCGACCGCGGGCTCTACGACCGGCCGCGAAAGAGCAACCTCACAGGCAAGCCGATGGTCCCCGACTATCGCGCGGTCATCAGGGCTGTGGCGCGCCGCGACCAGGCCCGCGTCGTGGTCGACGGGATGACTGCCGCGAATGATCTCGGCCTCACCACGGCCGTGCCGGCGCGCATCGAGGTCCTGGTCGACGCTCGCCTGAAGCCGATCAAACTTGGAAAGCAGGTCATCAATTTCAAGTCGGCGGCACCTAGCCGTCTTTATTGGGCCGGACGTCCGGGCATGCGCGTCGTTCAGGCGCTCTATTGGATGCAGGATATGATGGCGGGGAAGGACGATCGACAAGCGGTAGAGAACGTCCTCAGCAAGCTGTTCGCAAACCCGCAGCATGGAAAGGAGATTCGCGACGATCTCCGTGCAGGTCTTTCAGCTATGCCGATCTGGATGCAGGACTTTCTCAGGCCCTTGCTCGAACCTGACGACGCGGCGGAGGATCACGCGTGAGTAGCGCAGCCTACAAGGAGGTCATCTCCGCCGCACCCGGCGAGAAGCTTGATCTTTTCCTGACGACGGCGAACCGGCTCGGTGCGCCGATCGGAAACGTCGAGAAGGATTTTTGGGTCTGCTGGACCCTCAATGCTCTCTATCACGAACGGCCCGCAGGAGGTCCGCGCCTTCTCTTCAAGGGCGGGACGTCGCTGTCGAAGGCATACGGGCTGATCGAAAGATTTTCCGAAGACATCGATATAACGGTGTTTCGCAACGATCTCGACGAGTCTGCTTCAGTCGAAGAACTCGAGATCGATCTTGTCGAATAAGAAACGCCGCGCTCGATTGGATGCGATCCGGGACGCTTGCCGCAGCTATATTAGCGGTCCGCTATACGCCTTCCTGACCGAACATCTCGCCGAAGCGACGAGTGGACGCGGACGCCTCGAGATCGACGCGTCGGATGCCGACGGGCAGACGCTTCTCGTCTGGTATCCCGAGGTTGAACCGCGCGACGAGGCCTATGTGCGGCCGGCAGTCCGGATCGAGTCCGGAGCGAAGTCGGCGCTTGACCCGAACCACCTGGCGAATATCCGTCCTTACATTGCCGACGACGTGGCAGGCCTCGAATTGACGGTGCCGAACGTCACGACGATCGACGCCGAGCGCACGTTCTGGGACAAAATCGTGATCGCTCACGGGCTGCGCCGCTGGTTCGAGCGCCGCGGTGAGCTGCGCCAGGAAGGCCAGCGCATTTCGCGGCACTTCTACGACCTGTATTGCCTCTTCGCCTCCGACATCGGCCGGTCGGCGGTCAAAGATGCCGAATTGGGGGCCGACTGCGTCCGTCATGCTCTCATGTTCTTCAACCGGCCTGATTACGATCTCGTCTCGGCCGTGACCGGATCGTTTGCGCTTGCGCCGACTGCGGCAATGATCGACGCGCTCGCGCGTGACTATACGAACATGACGCCAATGATCTTCGGCGAGGCTCCTCGGTTCGAGCAAATCCTCGCGTCGATGGAAAAGATCGAACGCGCGGTGAATAGGACGCGCTAGCAAACGAGCAGAATTCGACAACCGCCGATGATAGGATCATGGCATGGCTGACGCTCCAGAGAACATCCCAATGCGATTGCCCGATCCCGCCTCGATCGAGGCGGTTCTCGCACGTCTTCCGACCGGATCTGACGAAGCGGCGCTGGCGGCCGCGCTCACAGAGGCGTTTCCGGGATTTCCGTTTTCGACATCGGGCATTGACGAGCAGTATTGGCGCGACACGCGCTCGGTGGTCGCCGCCGACGGGACACGGATCGCAGAATACCGGCCGTGGATGGAAGCGGAGCTTGCCAAGGACAATGGCGACATTGGCGCGCTCTGGACGCGACTGCGCGAGAGCGACCTTCAGATCTCGGAATGGCACGGCAACAGTGTGTATGCCTTCGCGCCAACTGGACCGGGCGCGGCGGACTATGTGCAAATCCGTCTCGGTCTGGAAGTTGAATGGCGTGCCGGGCCGATCGTCAATCCGACATATCGCCCTTGGGGCAAGGGCGAATTACTCGATCCGTCATGGATCACGCACGAAGATATGTCCGACGACAAGGTAATCGCTGGTCCGCTCTATCGGATGCTTGGGCGCCCAGGCAGCAGCGTCGTCCATGTCCGGAGCTTCCTGACGCGGTGTGCCCGCCTCGAGCGCGAGAAGCGCGAGGCGCAGCGGCCAGAGATGGAACGCCGTGTGGTACGTGAAACGACACGCGAGGGCACGACCGAGACGCCGTTTCTTGAACTGGTGCCGGACTGGTTCGAGTTCGTGCCGCGGGAGACGCGCTTCTTCCAGGATTGGGAAGAATCAAGCGCTTCGGCCGAGCGGGTCTATGTGCACTGGGCGCTCGACATTTACGACTACGACGATAAAGGCACACGCGAGATCGGATTCGTGCCGCGCCCGCGGCATCTGCCGGAAGAGAGGCTGATCGCTGGCGACGCCTCGGTTCATATCCTGATGGATCGCGTCGAAGCCATCGACCGTGAGGTCGGCGTCCCATTTGGTTGGTTCTTCTTGATGACCCATGGTAATCGAGTTGCGCCAGAGGTTGGCCAAGCGATCGCCAAGGGCCTGCGTAGTCAGCGCGTGGTCTTACCCGATCGGGATGCGCGTGTGCTTCTCCGCTGGGCCGAACGGTCCTATGGATTCTAGGAAGACAGGGCCGCGGCGGAAGGCCTCAGTAAACCTAACGCCACACTATCGGAGCTCTGGAAAGAGCGTCGCGACCAATCTGCTTGAGGTAGTCAGGCCTCCTCTCACCTGTTGTCGCCGCTTCCAGAAGCCGGCACGCTGCGGGCTTTCGTTCGCTACGTCGAGCGATCTCAGCTGGGTGCGCCCGCCACCCGGACGATGGCGCTGGACTTCGTCCTGTCGTTCGGTGGCGCCGCCGACAGCCGCGCGGTCCGTCACGGCGTGCTCCGCCGATTCTACGAGTACCTGGTCGTCTACGACCCCCAGACCGAGGTCTTGGAGCGCAGAGCTTTCCCGTGGTCCAGGGCGATTCCGCCGCCGCGCATCCCTAAGTGAGGCTGAGCTGACGTCGCTTATCGACGCATGCAGCTTCATTTCGCCAGGGACCCCTCTCAGGGGCCGCACGATGGCGACGCTAATCGGATTGTTGGCCAGCACGGGGTTACGATCGGGCGAAGTGGTCAGGCTTGATCGCGGCGACGTCGATCTGACCAACGGGGGCATCCTCGTCCGTAAAACCAAGTTCCGTAAAGACCGCCTGATTCCTGTTCACCCAACGACCCAGGCAGCCAAACTTCGTCGATACGCCCGTGAGCGCGACACCGTGTTTCCCAGGCCCAAAGGCGAGGCGTTCTTCCTCAGCTCGCGAGGCTGCCGTCTGTCGGCAACCGGCTTGCAAAGCAACTTCGCTAAGGCCCGCAAGCTCGCGGGCCTTGACAATGGCAAGCCTCTGCGACCGCACGATCTCCGGCACCGGTTCGCGGTGACCAGGCTGAGGCTGTGGCACCACGAGCGCGCGGACGTCCAAGCGCTGCTGCCCTTACTCGCCACCTACCTCGGCCACGCCAACTATAGCGACACAGCCTACTACCTCACCGGCTCGTCGGATCCCCACCAAACGGGCCCACATCGAGGTGACGCATCATCTCACCAACGCCGAGGTGGAGGCTATCATCGCAGCCCCTGATCAGACGACGTCCCGCGGTCGGCGCGACCGGGCCTTTCTGCTCTTCTTGGCGAGAACCGGCGCTCGCGTGTCCGAAGCGACCGGCGTCAACGCGAACGACCTTCAGTTGGAGCGAGGACGCCCGCAGGTGCTGCTTCATGGCAAGGGACGCCGAGATCGCGTCGTTCCCATTCCTCAGGATTTGGTGCGATCGCTGACCAACCTATTGAGCGAACGCGGCCTCGCCCATCATGAACCGCGGCCAATCTTCGTCGGGGTCCACAACGAGCGCCTGACGCGTTTCGGCGCGACACACATCGTGCGGCGTGCCGCCTCCCAGGCCGGGTCCACGAGGCCAAGCTTGGAGGGCAAGCCGATATCGCCGCACATCTTCCGGCATTCCCTCGCCATGAAGCTTCTCCGGTCAGGCGTGGACCTCCTGACGATTCAGGCTTGGCTTGGCCATGCTCAGGTCGCCACGACCCACCGATACGCCGCTGCGGATGTCGAGATGATGCGCCGGGGACTTGAGAAGGCGGGCGTCTCAGGCGACGGAAGCGCTTCTGGCCCAGATCGCCGTCGCCAAATATGCCGATGGCCTGCCGCTCTACCGGCAGGAGGCTATCTACGCCCGCGACAAGGTCGAGCTCGACCGCCAGTTGATGGCGCAATGGATGGGCAAGCTCGGCTTCGAGCTCGAGATCATGGCCGACTACATCTTCAGCGAGGTCAAGAAGGCCGAACGGGTCTTTGCCGACGAAACCACTTTGCAGACGCTCGCTCCGGGCTCCGGATCGACAAAGACGGCCTATTTATGGGCCTATGCCAGGGATGATCGAACGTTTGGCCGCAACGGTCCCCCGATGGTGGCTTATCGCTTCGAAGACAGCCGCTCCGGTGAATGCGCGGTCCGCCATCTCAATGGTTATCGCGGAATCCTGCAGGTGGATGGCTACGCCGCCTATAACAAGCTCGCGCGATCCGATCGCGGCAATGATTGCATCACAGGCTGGCTGCTGGTCACACTGCAGACGCAAGTTCTACGAGCTGCATGTTGCAGGGAGCTCAGAAGTGGCAACGGCGACGGTCGAGCGGATGGCGAAGTTCTGGCAGGTCGAGAAAACGATGCGCGGTCAAAGCCCCGACACTCGCGTTGCCGCGCGCCAGCAAGCCTCCGCGGCGATCGTCGCAGATCTCTTCGATCTCTGGCAGCAGACCTTGCGTCGGATCTTCGGCAAATCAAAACTGGCTGAGGCGATCCGCTATGCCGTCTCGCGCCGTGCCATCTTCGAACGATTTCTGACCGATGGTCGCATCGAGCTCGGTAGAGTCGACGACTGACGCGGTGGCTACAGGTTCCGAGGAGTTGCCGTTGGCCGGCAGCTTTCGCTGAGTGCCGGTGGCTCATTTCGGACCATGGCTCCGTTTCCAGTCGCCGCTCGTCAAACCGGACGTGCGGATTTCCCGCATCCGGCTTTCTCTCAACCCATCAAGCCTTCGCTCTCGGCACGTCGGCACGCGCTCTTGGGAGGCGGTAGAGGCCAAGCGTTTCATGCAGGTATTCCTGCGAGTAACGGTTGAAGCCCCGGCCACGTGCCCCGGTGCGCTGGACCAACCAATGACGCAGACGACGGTCGACGTATTGCCGAATGAGGTTGTAAGTTTCCACCACTGGACCTTGGTCGAAGTAGCCGCACCAGCCGCGTAGGAAGCGGTTGATGACAGCGACTGTGTTCTCCGGTGAGTCCGGATACCACTGACGTGTCGTGCGGTCGTGGACCTGTCTGAGCAATCGTCGAACGGCTTTCTTGGAAGGTCTTGTGCCAAGAAAGGCTTGACCTCCCTTTCCATAGAAGCGTCCGATCGTATACCCGAGGAATGTTACGCTATCCTCTGGGACCCGAGCGAGTCGCGTCTTGGTATCGTTCACCTCCAACCCGAGCCTGTTCATTAGCGTCTGCATCCGCGCCATTGCCGTCTCGGACGAACCGGGGCGACAGCAGATCACGAAGTCATCCGCGTAATTCACGATATGCGCATCGAGTTGATCTTGGTGTCCGTGTTTGCGCCAAGCCAGCAGAAACCGACGAAAGTAGAGATTCGCCAACAACGGGCTCAAAGGTGAGCCTTGTGGAGTTCCTCTTTTCTTCGTCCGAGCCTCCGCCGTCCTTGTGATCCGCCGGCCGTCCTTCTCGATAACCGCGACTGTCAGCCAGCCTTTGATCATCGAAAGAAGCCGACCATCGGCGATCCTGCGTGTGAGGCATTTCATCAGTGGTGCATGCGGAATCGAGGTGAAGTAATCCCTCAGGTCCGCATCGACGATCTCTGATCGCCGATGATCTCTGATGTGCCAGAACACGCGGCGCACTGCCATCTTGGCGTCCACCTTCGGGCGGAAGCCATACTGGTTCTCCAGCAGGTCCGCTTCGAAGATGGCGCCGATCACCAGCATCGCCGCCGTCATGACCGTTCGGTCTTTTACGGTTGGAATGCTGAGCGGTCGGCGTCCGCCATTGCTCTTCGGTATCCATACCCTCAGAAGGGGCTGCGGTCGGTAGTCACCCGCCGTCAGCTCCTGTCTGACATTTTCCAGCCATCGTTCGCGTCCCTCGGTTTCGATCTGAGCAAATGTGATGCCATCCGCCCCCGGCGACCCCCGGTTTGCTCGGCAGCGCCTGTAGGCTTCCTCCAGCACATCCAGTCTGCAGATTTTGTCCCAAAGAGAGTAGAATCGATAATCTGGTTCAGCCTTAGCTTTCGCCTGCAGCGAGGTCTGAAGTTTCTGAACGGATATTCTCGGTGTTACTAGGTTCATCACCAATCGCCGTGTTCTCGACTACCGAAACCGGCAGCTTTACGTCTTGCCTGCCGAAATCGAAGTAGTCATACTCAACTTTGGCTGACCAGCCGGGCAGGAAGGCATACTCGATGCCCGCACCCAATGTGCCGCCAAATATGTTCTTGGTCGCTCGGCCATCGGCAGCACCGTTAGCAGCAAAGCCAGCCCCCAAGTTCGATGTAACGGCAAAGGACTGGTTGATGCCGATGCTGGAATCGGCCCAAGCTGCGCCGCCCTTGATGTAGACTAGGCCGCGGTCGCCCACCGTGACGCCGACCCGTCCGGTGATATCGGCAATCCATTTGGTGTCGTTCGTGCAGTTCAAGACCACAAAGCAGCCAGTGCGCCCCTTGATACCACTCCATAAAAAATCGCTTTCCACGCCGTAGACCATCACACCGGACTGGAAATTGTAACCGGCTTGTACGCCGCCGAGGAAGCCGTTCAGCTGCACCTGCGGCAATGGCACATTCAAATCGGCAGTGCCGCCGATGAGCTGGTTTACGGTCTGGTTGACGGGGGCGCCAATCAATGTATTGCCCACAGCGAGGTCGGTCTGGCTGGTACCCCAACCCGAGCCTACACTGCCGCCGATGTAACCTCCAGTCCAGCTGAAGAGAGGATAAACGGGAGCCGGCGCTTTGACGACAGGTGCCGCAGGCAAATCAGCAGCTAAACTTCCGCTCCCAAAAGCGATCGTCCCGAACGCAATGATGCTCGCGAGCGACAATTGCTTGTTGCACTTCATCCGAGAGTCCTCCTGCTGAGCACGGAAAAATATTGCGTAGCTTGTCCCCAAGTTGTGGTTAGCTCGATAGTTCGAGCTGGCAGGCAGATCACCTCTCCAATCTGGTAGGAGGCAGCATCTTGCTGCAACTGCGACAGCCGCTTCTTGCCGTGTCCATTCCAGAGAGGCGAGCAGGCTCTGCTTTCATGCTTGTACGACGGTGCTCAGCAATCCTTTCGCGAAGATCCGTGACACGGCCGAATAATGGGCTATTTTACAAAGCCACGTCGTGGTGATTCTCGCGGCCCTTGGCCGACGTATTGCGCGGTATATCGTTAATGGCTGGGCCTCGATTTGGCTGCGATTTCCACGTTCGCTCTTGATGCGACCCACCATCGGGAAGGGTAGGCTCGATGTCGACGACTCGTGCGTTTCATGTCGTTGTCGTCCGGGACGCGTAGAAGATGTATGTCCTTGCTCTGGTCACCCAAAAAGGCGGAAGCGGCAAGAGCACGCTGGCGGTCGGAATTGCAGTCGCAGCGTTGGGGAACGGGGAGCGCGTCGCAATTGTCGAGGCGGATCCACAAGGCACGATTTCAAAATGGAAAGAGCGGCGCCGCCATCCCGATCCCCGGGTCGTTCGGGTCGCTGATTCGGCCGAAATAGAACGGGCGCTCGTCAGCCTTGAAGCCGAGGGGATCTGGCTTACGGTTATCGATACCGCCGCCACGAACAATGCACTGGCCATGCGCGCCATCGCGAGGGCCGATCTTTGCCTGATCCCGGTGCGTCCGAGTCCCGCCGACATCGAAGCTGCGATACCGACGCTGATTGCTATTCGTAGGCTCAACCGCCGATTTGCTTTCGTCCTCGCTCAGACGCCACCGCGGGGCTGCCGCGTGAGTGAAGCCGCGACGTCGCTCAATTCGCTCGGGGTGCTCGCGCTTCCCTATGTCGGACAGCGCAATGACCATCAGGACGCGCTTGGGGCAGGATTAGGCGTGACGGAGTTTGCACAAGAGGGAAGAGCCTCGGAGGAAGTTCGTGAGCTGTGGCGCTGGATCTTGAAGAAGCTTGTCGAGGGGTCGTCAGATCATGAACCACACGCAAGAAACGAAAAAGCCGCGTACTAGGCAGACGCGCTGCGCGCGACGCTCGCTCGTGGAGCTTACCGCGGCGGCGAGCCGAGCCGTTGACGATGGCCTGTTTGTGCTGCCCCGCGGGATTGCTGCTTCCAATCTGCGATCGGAGCACTCAGGCCCGAATACGTCTGATCAAACAATTCTTGCAAGGCAAGCGACGGCTCCGAGTCCCGTTGCGGTGCTTGAATCTCGGAATGCGGCGGCGCCGCGCAAGGACGAACTCCTAGATTCCGACACTACCACCGAGATGATGGTGAAGGTTGCCGAAGACTCTCAAGACAGAGCTTCTGAAAACATCAAAGCCAGCCTGAATGCTGCCTTGGACCATGCAAACGGCCTCGTAGAGACGCGGGTGGGAGGCGAAGCGGCGTCGAAAACCGTCGTCGCTTCCGGACTTGAAAGCAATTTTTTGACCGTTCTCAAAGAAGCCGCAACGGGGTTTCGCGCGGATGCGGCCGAATTAATCATGCAGAAGGAACCAGCCGACAGCGCGGGACAGTCGCAACCGCGATATATGCGGCGGCTCACCGACGAGGCGGTCAGATTGCTCGACGATCTTCGGAGCGGCAAGCTGGAGAACCAGGCGAACTTCATCCTGAGCGAGTGCTTCAGGGAAGCCGCCAGCGCGTTCTCTATCATCAATCAGCAGCTCAAGCGCGACGGCTATCCCGCGAGCATTGATCCATCAATCTTCATTTGGCTTGCCAATATCACCGAACCGGAGACGCGTGACACCGGGACCAAGCGACTTGAGATCGTACCCAACCACCGAGGTCGTCCGAGCACGTACACGCGCCAGGTCGCTCAGTTCATCTGGCACCTTGTCGAGGGACAGGGCTGCGGGCGCCAGGCCGCATATCGGGCGGCGCTCACGAAGTTCTCCGTAACCGCGAGTTTCGTCGAGAACGCCTATGCGTTTTGGGAGCCGGTCTTCAAACGGGCGGGACCGCACGTGAGGATGCTGACCCGCATTTCAGATCCAGAAGTGTAAAGTGTCAATCGGCTTGCAAATTTGACCCTTCATCGGCGTCCAATTTTGACCCCTTTCCGCGGCGGGGTTTGCTGGTAGCGCTCGTCTCGTCGGAGCTGGCCGGGATAGCGGAGGCGAGACGAGCGCGGGTGGCGTGATCGTCGTCTCGGCTTTTGAACCGCCAGCTATCGTTGCCGGTCTCGACGATGTCGCAGTGATGGGTCAATCGGTCGAGCAACGCTGTGGTCATTTTGGCGTCGCCGAACACGCTGGGCCATTCGCCGAATGCGAGATTGGTGGTCACGATGACGGAGGCGCGCTCATAGAGCCGGCTGACGAGGTGGAAGAGAAGCTGGCCACCGGACTGGGCGAAGGGCAAATAGCCGAGTTCGTCCAGCACGATGAAGTCCATCCGGGTCAGATGCTCGGCAAGCCGTCCCTGCCGTCCATTGCGGGTCTCGGTCTCGAGGCGGTTGACGAGGTCGACCACGTTGAAGAAGCGGCCGCGGGCACCAGATCGGATGCAGCTTCTTGCGATGGCAATGGCCAGGTGGGTTTTGCCTGTGCCGGTGCCGCCGACCAGCACGACGTTGCGCTGTTGGGCGACGAAGCCGCCGCCAGCAAGATCATTGACGAGCGTCTGATTGATCGGCGTGCCGTCGAACTGGAAGTCGGCAATGTCCTTGGCAAGCGGCAGCTTGGCAATGGTGAGCTGGTATTTGATAGATCTGGCTTGCTTCTCGTTGATCTCGGCGGAGAGTAGATCGCCAACGATGCGCTGGGGTTCATGCTGACGTTTGACGGCAGTTGCCATGATCTCGTCGAAGGCAGCCTTCATGCCATAGAGCTTGAGCTCGCCCATGAGGTCGAAGATTTGAGTTCGTTCCATCAGTTGGTCCTCCGAAGGTTGTCGTAGCGGGCACAATCGGCGATTGGTGCATGACGGAGCGTCAGGGCGGCTGGCGTCATGATGTTGGCCGGCGGGGCTGGCTCACGTTGACGGGCCAGGATGTTGAGCACCACATCGGCGGAATGAACGCTGTGACTGAGCGCTTCGGCACAGGCCGCTTCCACCGCAGGCAGACCGTCAGTCAGCACCGCGTTGAGGATGTCGACCATCTGCCGATTGCCATCGTCGATGCTGGCAAGCTTGCGCCGGATCCGCTCGATCGCGGCCGGCAGCACCCAGTCCTTGAAGGGAGCGCCGTTGCGTAAGGCGCCGGGGTTGCGGGCGAGCACCGGCACATAATGCCAAGGGTCGTAGACGGTATCGCCGCGGCCAAAGGATCGCTGATGCTCGGCAACGATACGTCCATCCTGGCGGATCACGATGCGATCGGCATAGGCTTGAACCTCGACCGGTCGTCCGACTGCACTGGCTGCGACCGAGTACTTGTTGTTGTCGAAGCGCACCAGGCAGGTCTTCGAGACCGACGCCGTCACCGCATGGAAGCCGTCAAATCGCCCTGCATAGGGAACGAGCCTAGGGCGTTCGACTTCGAACACGTCCCAGATCGTCTGATCGACCAGTTCCGGATGGCGATGAGCCTTGGCGTAGGTGATGCATTTGTCGAGCAGCCAGGCGTTTAACTCGTCGAGGTTTTTGAACCGCAGACGCGGCGTGAAGAAGCGTTCCCTGACCAGCCCGACCTGGTTCTCAACCTGCCCCTTCTCCCAGCCAGACGCCGGCGTGCAGGCGACTGGATCGACCAGATAGTGGCTGCACATCTGCAAAAACCGGCGATTGTAAAGACGCCCTTTACCGACGAAGATCGTCTCCACGGCGGTCTTCATGTTGTCGTAGATGCCGCGGGTGCAGGTGCCCTTGAACAGCGCGAACGCTCGGTCGTGGGCGTCGAACACCATCTCCTGCGTCTCTCGCGGATACGCCCGGGCAAATAGCATACGGCTGTGGCAGAGCCGGACGTGAGCAACCTTCACGACCACGGTGGTTCCGCTCAACAGCACCACCTCATGGCTCCAGTCGAACTGGTAGGCTTCGCCTGGCGCAAAACTCAGCGGGACATAGGCCGCCGCGGTCGATTGCCCGCGTTCCTTGCTCCACCGCCTGGCGTAACGTCGCACCGCATCGTAGCCGCCGTCATAGCCGCGACCGCGCAGCTCTTCGAAGATCCGGATCAATGTCAGCTGCTCACGAGCCGATTTAGCCGCGTTCGCCGCAAGCAGCCCGTCAAGTTCGACTGCCCATCGTCCGAGCTTTGGCCGCGGCTGCACTTGCCGCTCATACTCGAAGGAGGTCTCTCCCGACCTCAGCACCTTCCGAACCGTGTTCCGTGACACCTTCAGGTCACGGGCGATCTCCTTGATCGTCTTGCCCTTGATGAAGTGCTCGCGCCGAATCCGCGCAATCGTCTCCACGACCAGCATCCTCCACCACCTGCTTTGTTACGAAGCAGGCAGCGCAACAGACCAACCTGTAGGGGGGCAATTTTGGACGCCGATCCCCCGGCTTAGGGGGTCAATATTGCAAGCCGAATGACACCATCGAAGGCAGCTGTGACTTTCTTGGCGTGAACGGCTGGAAACGAGGATGGCAGAATCGTATCATCGGTCATGGCGGGCGTGGTTTAAGGTGATGGGGTGGCTTCGCAACCGAATCCTACGCCGCATCAGCGCTTTACACCACGCTCGCCAGCCCTCAGGCGCACTCTTACGAATAAGACGGGCTAGCGCTCCATCTCGCCCATAAGAATTTCATCTGAGACGTATCGTGGATTGGAAATGACAGTCCGCATTTCCGCATTCTTGCCCTCGTCCGCAAACCGGAATCCCTTCTTGTAGAAAAATGCTGAAGCTCCTTCATCTTGAGAGAGAAGGGATAGCTTGGAAAGGCCCGCGGACTGCCTAGTATGATCGGCGACTTCAATCATAGCCGTCCCGACCCCTTTGTACCTCGACCGGCCGAGATTTTCTATGCTGAGAATTCGCAAACTGTTGCGCCCCGGCGCCACGGTCATCGCTCCCACCTTATTGCGTTCATTGGCATCAGTAAACAAAGAAACACTTTGGGCGTTGCCAATATTGCTACTTACTCTGTGTAGGCGGACTGACACACCTGTCCTCTTGTCAAAAGCGGAAGACGCTGGTCCAGCAGCTAAAGCGGCCGTAAAAGCAGCACCATCTGCGCCAGAAGTGCCGGCCAGCGCATCGCGCTGCTGGTCCACACTTTGCCCGTCGGAGGGCCAGTTGTTGTAATTGGTTCTCATCACAACGAGCTACTATTTGGACGAGCTGACAGAAAGCTGACAAAGCCGACGCATGAGCCGGTCCTTTACGAATAAGACGGGCTAGACTGCCGCTGGGGGTCACTCCGATGGGTGAAGCCAAGCGCAGACTTGAGGAAATGAAGGTGGCACCTTGTCGTTGTCGATCGGGGCGACAATCGGCTTCCTGCTGTTTTGATGGTGTTCGATGGCACAAGCCGGCTTCAGGGCTTGACCTTCGATCCGGCTCGCCCAGTACGACACTTGAACGCTGTTACATGCAGGAGCTGGGAAATTGCGAAGCGCCAATCTCCGGCGAGCATCTGATCAGCGAGGCTGTGATCGAAATACTTCGCGGGGACGGTAATTTCACGGCCTCTGGACTGCCTTGGCTCGAAGCAGGCGAAACAAAGGCGCTGGCTCCAAAGAATCTCACCGCGAACTGCCTTTGTAGACGACACAACAGCGCGCTGTCGCCGTTGGATGCCGCTGCCAAGATATTCTTTGCCGGCCTCAGGGACTGCTTGGAATCGAGCGAAGCCGTCTTGCCGTACTTGCTGTCCGGTCATGATGTCGAACGCTGGCTGCTGAAGACGCTCAAAGCTAACGAAACGGCCGCAGCCCATATCGGCGGCAAAGCGCCAGAAAAAGGTGCCGAGACCACTGGTCGGGAAGTGAGAATTGCTGTTCGATTGGTGGATCGTGGCGAGCGAGTTCCTCGACCCGGGCCCGCACCCGCTGCAGCGCGGCTTCCGCCGCATGGCGCTCACCAGCAGTTCCGGCCCCCACGAACAACGCCTCGATCTTCCGAAGCTTCTCGCGCAGCTGCGACTCGCTGTTCATTCTGATCCCGTTGCCCGCTCCGAACCGGGATCACCCCATCACCGCGCCCCGGCGGCGTCAATCATCCCGACCGCGCTATCCAGAGCATTCCGCGCAAGTCAAGCCCGGGAACCGGTGATCCTGTCGTGACGCTCACGTACAAGCTGCGTTTGATGTAGGGCAGAAGCGACTGCCTTGGTCGTGAACGCGTCCGACCGGAATTTTCGCAACGATTTCGACAAGAGCTGGTCGATCGACGTTGCAAACAGCGAGCTTGAGTGAGCGCGCGGCCTTTTTGGCCGCCGCCGCCTGGCGCTCCGGAAACCGGCCGGCCTTCGGCTTGCCGGTCGCGTCGATCCCGTAAACGATGATTGCCGAGGCGGAGAGTGTCTTTTGGTTCGTGAGATTGGGCTTGGCCATTTTGCCCTCCTGAAAAGCCGAAGGGGCCCGATTTGGGCCCCTTTCTGAAACGGCGTTGTCGCTGGTCCTGCGGGATGCTCCCGGCAATGGCGGTCTTGTCATTGGACGACTCCTTTGCTGAAGACGAGAAGAGCGTTCAAACAATCTCGTCGTAAGTATAATAAAGCATATCATCCAAAAGCGCAATGATTGCAATAATTTAGCTGCAGAAAAATTGCGCTTAAATAGAAGATAATTACTGTAATTTCCGCGCTTTTTTGGCACAATTACTGTAAACAATACACGACGAAAGATCGCATGACTTGCGATCATCAATATTGTTGCCGTTGCAGACGTTCAAACCGTCAGCAGCGCAGTAACGCCAAAGAGCGTGCTGAACAAAGCGCGGAAAATCCGCCGGAAAATTACGATCAAACTGGCGCGCGTCGATCTGTGCCGAGACGCGCCGCAAGACCTCGGCGCAGCCGCCGTCTGCATAGCAACGGGGACCGTA
The DNA here is from genome assembly GCF_023278185.1 of Bradyrhizobium elkanii USDA 76. Taxonomy (NCBI): domain Bacteria; kingdom Pseudomonadati; phylum Pseudomonadota; class Alphaproteobacteria; order Hyphomicrobiales; family Nitrobacteraceae; genus Bradyrhizobium; species Bradyrhizobium elkanii. The sequence continues at coordinate 8,435,705 of NZ_CP066356.1, forward strand.
CGGATGAACCATGCCAAGTTGCTCCAAAATCCCGGTTCGGACCAGAAAGTTGTGAACCAGCCGATCCACGACGATCATGGCAATGCCAACTGCATACCAATCAGGACGGGCCTCGCGATCCGCCATCAAAACGGATGAAAGCGTCATCGTCAGAACCTTGTCCGAAACCCCAAAAACATGACGGGTCGGACCGACTAACCTGTCTTATTCGTAAGAGGCGCCCGAGAGGCTGGCGAGCGTGGTGTAAAGCGCTCATACGGCGTAGGATTCGGTTGTGAAGCCAACCCCATCACCTCCAACCGCGAACGCCACGCCCGCCATGACCGACGATACGATTCCGCCCTTCTCGTTTCCAGCCATTCACGCCAAGAAAGTCACAGCTGCCTTCGATGGTGGGCGCCTAACCTCGAACGGGGGCGTGATGCTTCTGGCGATGGCCGAGCGGCGTCTCGGCTTGGCCGACAATCTGGCCCGGGTGTTCCCGGATCGGCGCGATCCGACGCGGGTCGTGCACAGCCTTGTCGATATGAAGGAGGAGCTTGGACTTGATCACTTCGAAGGGCGATCATGGCAAGGTCTTCATCGCCACGCCCTTATGACAATGATTGCCTACGCCTTCCTGCAACATCGTCGCCTCGCATACGCGGGGCGGAAAAAAAAGAATCAACGGGCCTCCGCCTCAACCAACCATGCCCGCCGCACGCCATGCCATCGTCGATCTCATCCTTCGGCCGCCGCCTCAGCAATGCCCATATTGCCGAAAGCAAATCCTTGAAAAGCAGTGGCGCAAACGCATTCTGTTCGCGGTAGGGACACCCATCACTGGGCGCCCCCCGCGCAGATCCCGGCGAGCCCAATTAAGGCACCGGGCTCCTACCTCGGGTGTTTGACGGCGAAGCGCAGCTTCGGCCATGGATGAAGGATGCGAGCCTTGGGGAGCCAGTCATCGGTGATCTGCGTTATGCGATCCCAGGTCAGACAGGTCCGCTGACTGCGCCGCCGAAGCGTCCGCCTCCAGAGATCGGTCAGATAGAACCGAAACGCATTGAGCGCTCGGCCATTCGTCGGGACAGCAAAGTACGCAAAGTGGCCGGTCAAGACCTGCCTCAGCCATTTCCCTTGTGCAGGGATCGGCCAGTGCATTCGGCGCCTTAGCTCCTCCTTGATTTCGCGGAGTTTGGTTCGCAAGCGGTCGCTACGGGTCTTCCGTTGAAGCTGGAAGCGCCCTTGGCGTGATTTGCCGCAGATAAACGTGAACCCCATGAACGCAAAGGTTTCCGGCTTTCCGAGTCCGCGCTGCTTGCGTTGAGCCGCCGCATGGCGACCAAACTCAATCAGGCGGGTCTTGGCCGGATGGAGCGTCAGCTCGAACTCCTCCAGTCTCGCGCGCATCGCGTCAAGGAAACGACGTGCGTCATCCTCGCGCTCAAAGCCGACTACTACATCGTCCGCGTAACGCACGATGATCATGCCGCCGGAGACCTCGCGCTGTCGCCGGCGTTTGGCCCACAGGTCGAGAGCGTAGTGCAGGTAGATGTTGCCGAGAAGCGGTGAAATCACCGAACCTTGACCCGTTCCCCTGTCATCAGCGGCTACGACGCTGTCTTCGAGAACACCCCCGCCTTCAGCCATTTCTGAATGAGGCGGATGATGCGCTTGTCGCCGATCCTATGTTCCAAGAAGCGAACCAGCCAAGGTTGACTGACTGCGCCAAAGAAGTTTTGGATGTCGGCGTCAATGATCCAGTTCACGTTCCGCGTCTCGATCGCTGTGCAGAGCGCGTCCAACGCATCATGTGGTCCTCTGCCGGGCCGAAACCCGTAGGAAAAGCCACAGAAGTCTCCTTCGTAGATGGCGTTGAGCACGATGACGGTTGGCGCCCTGGACGATTTTGTCTTCGAGAGCCGCGATCGCTAACGGGCGCTGCTTGCCGTCTGCCTTTGGTATGTACGTCCGGCGAGACGGTTGCGGGCGATACGCTCCTCGTTGGACCCGTTTGTGCAGATCGGCGAGCCGGGGCTCGAGATCTTCCTCGTAGTCCTCCCACGTCATGCCATCCACTCCGGGAGCAGCCTTACGCCTGAGCGCAAAGAACGCCGCCCGCAGTGTATCGACATTGATGTGGTGAAAGAGCGCGGTGAACCGGTCCTTCTTCCTCAGCCTTGCGGCTGTCCGTACGCGGTCCAGCGACTGGGTCATGCGAGCCCGGCCCTGTGTCCGGTGCATGCGCTGCTGTTCCGCGTTTCCCTTGGTCCCCGGCCTTGGCTCCGCCCACTCCGCCGCCAGTAATCCGGCTTTGTTCGTTGGCTTCTCAGCTACTATGCCAGAGTCAGACTTCTCCGTGTCGTGCATCAGCGGCTACAGCTCCTCGCCTTCCCGCTGCGGACCATCTCCTCCGAGAAGGAAGATGGCCGACCCGGAGATATCCCGGTTCCCGTACAAGGAGCTTCCATACATGCCAGGGTCTACGACCACGCCGGGTTGGACGGGTGCTCGCGTTTGCGCACTCGCCCATATTGCCTTCCGCTCTTTGGACAGCGTCGGCTCCCGAGATAACACTGTTTCGCGGCTCAATGGCTGGCCTGCATGCTCCCCTACCGACGCTTCGCCGACACCCTCGCGGACGCCTGCGCACGGCTCGGGGCCGATGTGGTTCGCTACACCTTCATCGCAATGGACTTCCACCATCTATTCCTTGCCGGTCTCCCGGCGCACCCAAAGTAGTGATAGGGCTTCAATATCGCTGCGCGTGCGATTGTAGACGATGAGATGATGGCTAGCCTTTAGCAGGTTCCGCGCCATTGGCGCACCCATGTGGCCAAGCCCGATGAAGCCGAGGTCCATCGCAGGCATCGTCAACTAATCGATCGCCGAGCTGAAGGAGGCGAGTCTCAGAGGTCGAGAGTCGGCGATAGCGCTTGTCCTGGAGATCTCGCGCCAAGTCGCAAAGGCTCGTTCGCGCGAAGCTCGACGGAAGTCGGCCGTGACGGCTCCGGGATAGGGGATGTGGAAAAGGTTCGCGACCTGATCGTGAACTGACAGAAACCGTTGAGCCTGATGGGGACGATTTTAAACGCTTCATGATCCGCTCGCGTCGCCGCGTCGGCTGATGAGAATTCTCGGCCCGATTGTTGAGAGCTTTGTGCTGGCGATGTTCGACGTGAAAGCCCATCTTCGCCCTCGCAGCGCCGTACGAACGCAGCTTATCCGTGATCATCACGCGCGGCGGCGTGCCGGCGGATTTCAAGAGCTTCTTCATGAGCCGCTGGGCAGCGCGCGAGTCTCTCTTCGGCGCTGGATCAAGACGTCGAGAACGAAGCCATTCTGGTCGACAGCGCGCCAGAGCCAATGTTGTTCGCCCGCGATCGAGATAACGACCTCGTCCAGATGCCATTTGTCACCGCGGGTGGGAGCGCGCTCGACGGATCCGATCGGAGAACAGCTTGCCGAATTTCCGTCCCCCCTGGCGCACGGTTTCATAGGTCATGCCAATGCCACGCGCCGCCAGCATTTCCTTGACCAAGCGCAAGCTTAAGGGAAACCGGAAATACAACCACCGTTCATGATGAAGGATTTCGCACAAAACCCGAATGCGCAAGTGGCAGGACTGGCGATAGCAGGACCACTCCGAACACCGTCATCCATGGGCGGAGGTCAAAATCCATCCCTGCAACGAACCTGCTTGTCTTGTCATGCATTTCCCCTGTCGTGACATGCTTGTTGTCGGCCAAAATGCTACAGAGTTTACCTTCAGTCCACGGATGTGGCCGATCCACCGCGGTAGCGACGTCCGTCAAATTCCCATGTGACTTCGCCTGCTTCTAATCAGACGGGCGCAGCCAGAAACGCGTAGCCTTCACGAAGAAGGCCCATCGAATAGTCGCGGCCATGCTCCGGTTTGCGCTCTTCCCGGCAAATGGCGTATGCAATGTCGTATACGCGCCCGACTCTTTCTTCGCGGCGTCGGCAATAGGTCTTGAGCGCAGTCTCCAGATCGTCGTTGCGATTCAGTTCCTGGGCCAGAACCAGCGCATCCTCGATCGCCATTCCGCCGCCGGATGTCATTTGCGGCATCAACGAATGGGCAGCATCGCCGAGCAGCACGACACGGCCACGGTGCCAGGGGGCTGGCATCATCAAGACATCAAATGGGCGGTAGCTTATGTGCTTGTCTTCGCCGATCACCTTGGCAGCCGCGACCAGTTCGGGCGCCGTAAAGGGGGCGAGCAGGTTACGGAGATAGTCGCACACCCGATCTTGCGGAATACGAAGCTTTTCGTCCGTGCTTTCCAGGAAGAATAGATAGCACAATTCCTTCGATAGCGGCAGCGCGCCAACTACGCGGCCCGTCGGAAGGCGGTACAGGACGAAGCCATTCATCGCCTCGGTGCGAGAAACCGTATAACGCCATACCCCTTGGCCGGCGTAGTGCGGCTTGAACTCGTCGCCGAAGATGCTCTGGCGGATCTTGGAATAGACTCCATCCGCAGCGATCAGCAGATCGGCGCGATCTGTCTCGCCGTTCGATAGCTGAACCGTCACCCCTCGATCGTCCTGATCAATACGGGTGATCGTTGTGTTGAAATCGATTTTCGCGCCGCTCTTCGTCGCAAAGTCTTCCAGAATCTGTCCCAGACGTGGCCGCATGAGTCCCAGTGCGGCTGGACGATCAGCGTCCCAAATTCTTGGTGAGGACTGTTCGCTCAGAATCGTTCCCGCGCCATCGCGTACCGACACGGTATCCCAACCAAGGCCGCCTTCGAGGCAGGCATCCACCAATCCCAATTCGGCAAGTGCCCGCAAGGCATTCCCCAGCAGCGTGATACCGGTGCCGATCCGGTCACGCTTATCTCCCATCTCAATGACTCTGGTAGATACGCCTATCCGCTGAAGCGCATGGGCGACCGTCAAGCCGCCAATCCCGCCACCTACGATGAAAACCTTCTTCACCGCGCCCATTTCTCCTCCTCCACTTGTTGGTATCTTTTTTATTTCTTGGCGATCACCCCCCGGGGGCCGCCGCGTTCTATGAAAAGCATTGTATTCTGTAACCTACCAATCCTGCTCTCGCCGAGCACCACCAAGCGCAACACCGATCCCGCTTACATCCATTTCAATGACGTCGTCGGGCTCGATCCGCTCGTCCAAAGATCGGCACACGACTACCCATCGCGCGCTAGAGCGAGACCGCAATGTACTTTGGTTTCAAGGTATTCCTTGATGCCTTCGGTTCGAGCCTTCACGACCGAGGCCGCTTGCCTTGCTGCCACCGAAGGGCGCCGCCCGATCGGACGCAAGTCCTCTGTTCAGCGCGACCATGCCGCTCTGCATTTGCCCGGAAAGGCGCAAACCACGCTTCAGGTCCTCGGTGTAGACGTAGGAAATCGGCCCAAATTCGGTGTCGTTGGCCAACTTCACGGCGCGCGCCTCATCGTCGAAGGGTGTTCGCCGTCAGGACCTGTGAGACAAATTGAAGGATTTTGCGGAGGGAGGATTTCTGGTTCATCGTAGCCACCAGGAGCGAAGATGAAGCAGAAATCCGTACCGGGCAAAGTGCCGCAGAACAAGTTCTAAAAGACATTCTGCGACAAACCCGCCGGCATTATTCGTCGGAGGAGAAGATCCGCATTGTGCTGGAAGGATTGCGCGGCGAGGAAAATATCTCCGAGCTCTGTCGCCGCGAGGGCATTGCCGCCTCGATGTATTACGGCTGGTCCAAGGAGTTCCTCGAGGCCGGCAAGCGCCGCCTGGCGGGCGACACGGCACGAGCTGCGACCTCCGGCGAGGTGAAGGATCTCCGCCGGGAGACTGTTGCCCTGAAGGAGGCCGTAGCCGATCTGACCCTGGAGAACCGTCTGCTCAAAAATAGCATGAACGGGCTCTATAGGTGAATGCTCCGCATTCACCTGTCGGGTGAGAGAGGGGGAGGACGAGGCATGAGGTATCCCGCCTCTGAGAAGGCCGAGATCATCCAGCAGGTCGAGCAATCGCATCTTCCCGCCAAGCGCACGCTGGACAAGCTCGGTATCCCGCGCGCCACATTCTATCGCTGGTATGATCGCTACCGCGAGGGAGGCGTTGAAGCGCTGGCCGATCACCGGTCTCGACCAGACCGGGTCTGGAATCGCATCCCCGACGATGTGCGGGGTCAGATCATCGACCTGGCGTTGGAGTTGCCTGAGCTGTCGCCACGCGAGCTGGCCGTGCGGTTCACCGACGAACGAAAGTACTTTGTATCCGAGGCCTCGGTCTACCGGCTGCTGAAGGCAGAGCTGGCCCCGCAAATTCGGACAGTAGCTTGAGTGGATTTTCTGCCTGACAGCGGCGAGGATTCTTGCTGCGAATCAGGAGCGAAGATGACGAAGAAGAGCCGCCGGACGCATTCTCCGGCATTCAAGGCGAAGGTTGCTTTGGCTGCGGTCAAAGGCGACAAGACACTGGCGGAGCTGGCGCAACTGTTTGATGTTCATCCGAACCAGATCACGATCTGGAAAAACCAGCTCCTGGAAGGCGCCGCCGGCGTGTTTGGGCATGACAAGACATCGGCCGAGACGCCGGTCGATTTGAAGGCGTTACATGCCAAGATCGGCGAGCTGGCGTTGGAAAACGATTTTTTGTCCGGCGCGCTCACCAAGGCGGGCCTGCTGAGCGCAAAGCGATGATCGACCGCGGTCATGATCTTTCTATCGTGCGCCAGGCGAAGGTCCTGAAGCTGGCTCGCAGCACGGTCTACTATGAACCTCGGCCAGTTTCGGCCGAGGACCTTGCCTTGATGCGTCGGCTCGATGAGCTGCATCTCGATTATCCCTTCGCGGGAGCGCGTATGCTGCGATCGTTGCTGCGGCGGGAGGGCGTATACGCCGGTCGCCGCCACATCGCGACGCTGATGAAGCGCATGGGGATCGAGGCGGTCTATCGTCGCCCGAACACGAGCAAGCCGGCTCCGGGTCACAAGATCTACCCGTACCTGTTGCGCGGATTGAAGATCGAGCGGCCCGACCATGCGTGGGCAATGGACATCACCTACATTCCGATGCGGGTGGCTTCGTCTATCTCGCGGCGGTCGTCGATGTGTTCAGCCGACGGGTCCTGGCCCATCGCGTCTCGATCACAATGGAGGCGGCCTTCTGCGTCGAAGCGGTCCAGGAGGCGCTGGCGAAGCACGGCAGGCCCGAGATTTTCAACACGGATCAGGGCAGCCAGTTCACCAGCCTCGAGTTCACCGATGTGCTGCTGGACGAGCTGGACGCGAAGATCGCCATCAGCATGGACGGCAAGGGCGCCTGGCGCGACAACGTGTTTGTCGAGCGGCTCTGGCGCACGGTCAAATACGAAGAAGTTTATCTCCGCGCCTACGACAGCGTGTCCGAGGCGCGAGCGTCAATTGCCAAGTATCTGGCCTTCTACAATCAGGGACGCCCTCACTCGAGCCTTGACGGGCGCACGCCCGACGAGGCTTACTTCGGCACGCAAGCTATGGTGATGGCCGCATGACCGTCGCCGACGGTTTTGTCGTCGCTCTGGTCGGGCTACGCCCTCCCGACGCAACGACAAAACCGTAAAGCCTCGCGTTCAGCATAACCCGGCAGGAATCCACTTAAATCCAGCGGGGCGCTGTCCAAACAACCGGGGCCAGCTCTGTTCCTCGTTCATTCGCTCTCTCCTCGGCTATCCAAGGAGGGGGCAATTCCTCGTGACGTCGAGGGGGCAGTTTTCGATGGCGCGCGCGACAGCGAGCCGACTTTGTTGTATCAGTCTGGCTCTGCCCTTTGGCAGAGCCAGAAAGCCAAACAAGCTCGGCCGAAGCTGTCTCGATGGGAGAACTCCAGCCATCTTGGGACGTCAAACAGCACGCGCCATGTTCGATGCGGAGCGCGTTTTCGTACGATCGCTGTCGCTACTGTCGATCAGGTTGGCAGCAGCCATGTGCACTCCACGACAACATACTCCGGAATGCTGTCCAGCGAGGACTTGCCGACGGCCCGAATTTGACGCGTCTGAATGCCAACGGGCGATCGAAGCGATTACCCCTTCTGGGAGTAAAGAGTCGGAATTCGGTGGAGGAGCTCGCCCGGACCTCAACGACGAAAAATCAATGGGGCCGCGAGACGATGCAGTCCCGCGGCCTCGCCACCGGAATTTAGTGAAAAGACAGTTTAAGTATAAAATCCCTCAGCCGGTGTTCTTTCAAGTAGAACACCGTGTTCCAACACTTGCCAATCCGGACAGCTACGGGGAAACGCGTGCAACCGCAGACCAATGCGGCCGCGAGATCGATGAAGAAGCCGGTAAAATTACGGTTCGCCTGTCCTATTCGCCTGTCATAACGGGTGCCAAGCGTCGAAAGAGTGTATCAGCGAGCAGAAGCAGCGCTCGATGCTATGCGCTGTTTGTAGTCGTCGGCGTCGTGCGTAATGGTGATCCTGCAGGTGCCGTTTGAGCGTATCATTGCTGTTGCGCTGATTGCGCGATGTTCGTGCATAACTGCCGGTTGCCGAGGCCCGCTTCAGCGTACGGCTTCCGTTCGCTTAAACCATTTCCTCGGTAAGCCAATGTAGTAGCCGCGCATGCGAAGCTCTGCCTCTCATCTATTGATGTGTTTCGCAAGCGGAACACACCACCGACACGATTGATTATTGCCTCACGCATCTCACGCGCATCGCGTGACGGAGACTTCGCGACGACCGACCTAGTGCTGACGCCAGAGGCCGCCACGCCAGCGGCCGGATCGGTACTCGCGGCTCGTTGCTGGGAAGTCCGGCCTTCAGACCGGCGTGTCGTAGGTGATGGGATAACGCTCTGGAAACGGCCCTCCTGCGTAGTCAATCTCCGCGGCGGGACGGACGCCCCGGATTTGCAGGATGCGGCGAACGATTTCCGGAACTTGGATGCGGCTGATCTGGTCGCCGAGGCAGGTGTGCATCCCGTAGCCCAGATGCATGTAGACCGACTCCGGCCGGTCGATCGCGAAGCTGGACGGCGCCGGCAGTTGCAAGCCATCGCGCATCGCCGACCGGGTCGAGATCAGCACCGTGCTGCCGGCCTTGATTGTCGTCGCGCGCAGCGAGCCCTTGGCTATCCGGTAATCGGTCCGGCAGTGGCGCACCACGAACGGATTGATCGGGTTGAAGCGCAGCGCTTCCCAGCAATAGCGATACATCAGATGGTCGTTGTTGCTGCTGGCGACGTCGATGGCCTCCTTCAGGATCCTCGGGCGCTTGAACAACTCGTCGAGCAGCTGCACGATGGCCGCCGATGTGGTCTCAATCCCGCCGACCAGTGTGCCCATCATATTGGTAATAATGCGTTCGTCGGCGAAGCCGATCGAATCGTCAAAATGGCTATTCAGCAGGCGGCTGAACACGTCCTCGAGCGGCGCCCCATTTTTCAGCTGCTCGCGCCGCTGCGGGAGCAGTTGTGTCAGATAGGCGCGCATCTCCTGCCCAGCGTCAATGTTGTCCTGGTGCACCTTCGGATCTTTGTCCAGGTTGTGAAACATGTCATATTGCGTCGCGCGCGACCAGCGGAACATCGAGGCCAGATCGGGGCCGGGAAAGCCGAAATATTCTCGGGTCAGCTGAATGGGCACCAGGCGCGACAACGTGCTGACCACCTCGATCTGGTTCTGGGTATAGATCTGCTTTTCGACAGACGCATTGGCGAGGCTGCGCACCTTCTGGCGAATTGCCGGCAGATCCTCCATGCGCATGAAGGCGCGCATGATACCCTTGTCGCGCTGGTTTATTTCGGTGCAGTCGCGGCCGAGCATGAAGGGGCCGACCGAAGGGTCCATCATTGGCGCATAGGTGACGTTGAAGATGTCGGGGCGGCTCAGCGCTTCCTGCACGTCGGGGAAGCGGGTGATGAACACCGGCCCCGCGGCGCCCAACGCCAGGTTGGGCCTGACGCGCCGGATGAATGCGAACAATGCATCCGGATGTTTGGCGATCATCCATTTCAGGAACTTCGCCGCCGGCCCCTGTTTCTGTTCCGCCATTGCTGCCGCACCCTAACTCCGAAAAGCTTCGCCTGGTCGGTCGATCCGGGCTTCCGTCCACCTTTCCCCCTGCGGGAGCGAGATGGTCTTCGCTATTGCTCCAGTTGGAGCTGACCCAATCAATTTCAGATCGACTTGAGGAACTCGATGATTGCGTTGCGCTCCTCCGGAGACAGCGCAGGGCCAATGACGCCCTCATGCTTCTCGTTCGAGAATTCGTGGCCGGTATTGCGATTGGCGGGCCTCGACGTATCGATGATGAAGTAGCCCTTGCTGTCGTAGGTCCTGCCTTCAGGAGCGACCGTCCGTGTCACGATACCGACGCGGACAGGATCGAAGCTGGGCTCACCGAGCAGGAAGACTTGTGGGCGCTCCGCAACCGGGCTGAGCAGATCGTAGATCGTCGGCACCGAGCCGTTGTGCAGGAACGGCGCAGTCGCCCATACGCCGTTCAGCGGACGCGCCTTATAGCCGAAACCTGCCGCTAGACAGTTCGGCCGATCGCCTTCGATCTCCGCTTGGACCGTCCCGGTCGACCGAAGCCATTCGTCGATGCCGGATTGGACCACGGCGCCGAGCGCAAGCGCGTAGAGTTGCATCGCATGGTCCGAGAGGTGGATCGTATCCAGCGTGTTGTCAGCCTTCCGTTGGCAGACATCGATGTCGAGGCCGAGCCCTGGGCTGCTCTGGCCCGCCCTGGCCAGTTCGCTGCCGGCGGTGTCCACGGTGCGATTGCGCAGCACGTCGCCCTGGGCCGGATCGGTGCCGATATGGCTTTGCTTGATGATCTTGACGTTGAGTACGGATTCCCTCGTCTGCTTCTCCTGCCCATCGCGACCGCGCCAGCGGATAGGGCCGAAGTTCTTCCAGAACTCCGCGTCCGGGGCCTTGCCGTGCACGATGTCCGGCGTCAGCGCTGGAAGATGGCAGCCGCTGCAATGTTTGTCGTAGAGTTGGGCTCCCACGGCGGCCTTGGCTTTGTCGATCGCAGGAAAGCTGTCGGGCCAGGCTGGCGCATTCAGTCCGGTGAAGGCTTTCGCCACCAGCGGCAGGTCCTTTCCAGCGAGCTGTTGTTCGATCCAGTGCAGATTATCGAAGGGGATGCTGCTGGCAAAACGTCCCCCCTTGGGCGGGGCGGTGAGGTTGAGCTCCGCCGAAACCCCCATCGCCTCGCCGGCATTGCGCACCAATGGCTGCATAATCGAGCCGTCGTACTGCACCCAATCGAACCATGACGATGTCCAGATGTGCGGGTAGCTGACAGGGGCGTTGAGGTTGACGTAGTTGCCGTAGCGCTTGGGGTCGAGTGCGAACACCTGGTTGCCGATGCGATTGAGCGCATCGAGGCGGGTAAACCCTTCCGTGACGTCGATCCCAGCGGGCTGATCGATCAGAGCACCAAGTATTCCATCGAGCTCCTTGGACAGTTGGACGCGTGTAAGATCGCTGTACTCGGTTCCTAAAACGCGCTTCGCGAACCGCCCGAAGCGACCGTCGAAGAAGGGTAGCTTTGCCGACAAAGCGGTCTGTGCGAGCGCAGCGCGGAGCGCATTTGTCAATTGACCGAGATCGGTCACGGCGGGGCCGCCTTCAATGACATAGCGCTTCTCTTTGAAGATCAGTTGGCCGGTATGGCACGCGGCACAGGTCAATCCAACGGCAGTCTCCTTACGCGAAAGTCCGCGGATCGACTGAAACGGCGAATATGCAAAGCCGATCGGCAAACCGTACTCATTGTTCTCGCTTTCGGCAGACTCTATGAATCCAAACCGCAGTAAATAGCGGTTGTCAGAAAACCGTTCTCGTTTGAAAAAGGGGATAGCGAAAGGCGAGTTCAGCGGCGCTTCCAGGGCGAGAAACCATGACAGCGGGATCGGTAAGGTCTGCGTGCCCTGGGCTTTATGATGGAATCGATCGGCGTCTTCGGCGTTCCAGCCCTGATCGAGCGAAACCTGCTCGCTCGCGGAAACCGGTTCAGGGAGACCAGGCGGCGTCAGAGCTTCGATTGTCGCGCCAAGCTGGGAGCTGGTCATGACTGCGATCAAAGCAATGACCACGATGATCGCCAGAAGAACAAGAAAGCGTCGCCACCAAAGGCGCCGAATTGCGCTGGTAACTGTCGACATGGCTCCCCCGTGTCAGCGAACGGCCTCCAGCAGAGAGCCGTGCAAACAGTAATACTACAACTACATGATCTTGTAGGCTTACCCCTGCTGTTGACGTCCTTGAGACGCGATCACTATTCTTTCTGACGTCACAATCGGTGGTCTGTGGAATGGGCGAACTTGACCGCATAACAAGAACATCTAGAGCGTTCGGACGAGCTCTTGTTCGAGCCGCCATCCCATCCTCGCGATCGAATTTGCAGTGACGTTGGGTCCGCTGTGGGAGATCGGGGGGCTGTAATCCGCGGGAACGCGAGCGAACGGAATTGGCCGGGCGCCTGAGGGCAATAGGCTCGCACTCGGAGATCAGGACTCCGTAGGGCGCAATGACCATGAGCATACATCCGGCCACGCCGATCACGATGATGCAGACGGCGAATTCGAGCCAAGCAACGCGGCTACCATTTAACGGCTTCGTTTGGCAAGCACGATGACGGCGCGGCTGACCTGAATTAGCAGCATCGGCGTCAGGCTGTAGCCCGCGACAATGCTCCACATCGTGAGCGTCGGTGGCAGACGTGGAAGACCTCTGTCATCGGCGGCCAGTAGAGAGGGACTGCGAGCAGAGGGCCGTACAGGCCGAGCGCAGCCAGACCCATGGATTGCGCGTGAACTCGTTGAAAACGGTACCGGAGCGGCTGCTGCGCATGGCGACGACGCGCCAGAGTTGTGCGAATGCGACGGCGAGGAATGTGGTGGTGACTATGGCCTCGCCCGTCCAGCCGGGCCGAAACCGCCAGTGTCCCCGCGGTTCTCGCGCTTACGAAGGAAGGCCTCATATCCCTCCGGGTCAACCTCCTTCAGGCGGTTCAGCGCGCGCTTAGCTTCCAGATCGGCGGACTTGCTATGACGCTGTTTGATCTTTTTACTTTTGCTTCCATCTCTGCGAGCTGTCCCGTTGCTGTTGGTACACTCTCGGGTATTGTCTCGAGCTTCGCGCTTGGTCGCGTCTCTTCGAGGCCTTCGACGCACCGATTGGGATGACGAGATGCTGCGGCTCGAATTGAACGACCTTCTCGAAGGTGGGTTTGAGCCGCTCGACGATCTGCACGAGGCCGTCCAGGCGCTGCTCGACCATCCGCGGCGGCGGCGGCGGCGGCTCCGGCGGCCTGCTGCCCGCAGGGCTGATCCAAGCGACCAAGTTTGCATCGTCGCTGTTGAAATGGTTGAAGTCGAGTCGACGTCAGCATCGTCACCTCCGGAGACGTCGGCGTCGCGGCACCGGAAGCTCTGGCAGTATTCCGAGAACGGCACGATCCCCGGCACCGACGACACCTAGCAAGGGATCGACTGCATGGCCCATCCTTCCGCGCAAACGCTCGGGTACCCACGCTAGTAGCCGTGTGCGAGCAGTAACGCCGTCGTGGTCTAGTCATCTGGAACGGAAGTTCGTGACATTAGTTGATCGCTCGGATCTCTAGAGAGGAGAGCGCTCGTGGCGAATGCAGGTGTGAAAGGCCGGCCGATCGCGCCGTTGGTGCTGAGTTCGCAGGAGCGGGCGTACTTGGAGAGGCAAGTTCGTCGTCATCGTGTAGCCCGATCGCTATCTGAGCGATGCCGCGCGATCCTGCGGTGTGCAGTTGGTCTGCCAAGCAAGTCTGTGGCTGCCGAACTTGGCATCCATGAACACACCGTCGGCAAGTGGCGCCGCCGATTCTTGAAGGATCGTTGTGATGGCCTGCTTGACGAAGCCCGCCCGGGCCGCCCTCGAACCATCGACGATGATCAGGTTGCCGAGGTAATCGAGCGGACATTGCGTACGACGCCGCCCGACGCAACGCACTGGTCGATCCGCTCGATGGCTGCGGATACTGGCTTTTCTCACACCACGATCCGCCGAATGTGGACGGCGTTCGGCTTGCAGCCGCACCGCAGCCAGACATTTAAACTATCGAGCGATCCGCTATTCGTCGATAAGGTGCGCGATATTGTCGGGCTTTATCTGTCGCCGCCTAACCGAGCCGTTGTCCTCAGTGTCGATGAGAAAAGCCAGATCCAGGCACTCGATCGCGAGCAGCCGGTCTTGCCGATGATGCCTGGGGTGCCGGAACGTCGCACGCATAGCTATGTGCGGCATGGTACGACCACGCTGTTTGCCGCGCTCGATGTCGCTTCCGGCTTCGTCATTGGCAAATGCTACAAGCGCCATCGGGCGCTCGAGTTCTTGAAGTTTCTCAAAGAGATCGACGCTCAAATCCCTGAGGGGCTCGCTGTCCATATCGTCATGGACAACTACGCTACCCACAAGACCCCCAAGATTAAAGCGTGGCTCGCTCGCCGGCCGCACTATCATGTCCACTTCACGCCGACTTCCGCGTCGTGGATCAATCAGATCGAGCGCTGGTTCGCTGAACTCACCAGAAAGCAGATCCGGCGAGGTGTTCACACCTCCGTCAGGCAGCTCGAAGCCGACATCCGTACCTTCATCGAATTGCACAACAACAACCCGAAGCCCTTCAAATGGACCAAGTCCGCAGACCAGATCTTGGCTTCCGTCAAACGCTTTTGCCACAAAGCCCAGCAGACTCTATGTGGCGAACTTTAGATTCATGTGACTAGCTGCTGTTGTTAGTTGGTAAACTCACCGCCGTTTGTCGTGCTGGTGATTGCAACGCCGTTAACGCATGTTGTCAACAGCCGTTAACGTAAGCGGATCAACTTTCCGGACACGATGCAACCGCAGGCATAAATACACGTTCGTCTGCCTATTTTATAAGGCAGGCCGATCGTCGCAGCCAAAAACCTTTCCGAACATCGAATAGCGGCGAACAAGCGTAAACATCGACACGCACTGCTTTTGGCGACAATCAAAACGACCATCGACTCGTGCTCGTGACGATGACGAACGATGGTCAATCAAGCCACATCGGCATGGGATTCTGAGGAGGTGTCGCTTCTGCAATGCATGTGGAGCGCGGGCCACTCGGTGTCTGCGAGGGGTGGCGATGCGTATCTCGCAACGCCATCATCGGCAAGGTCAAGCGCATGAGAGCTCGCCGAGGCCAAGCAACGCAACAGGGACAAACGACGGCAAAGTCAGCAGCAGTCGCTATCGACTTTGATCCGGCGCTCGTGCAGGAGATGCTCGCCAAGATCGATGGCTATCACGCCGATCTCGCATCCGAACGCGGTTCGTCGATGGCGCGGTGTCGCAACATCCGCGATGTCGATCAGCAACGTCTACAAGGAAGTCAAAGCGCGGAGCTCATCGGCAACCCAACCATCGGCCGTCGCCCCGCGCGAGGGCAAGCGCCTCGAACAGCCGCGGCAGCCGCTGACAGAGCACGGAGCGGTTGTCGCGGCAGGCCTTGTGGCCCAAGGCGCAAGCAATCCAGCTCTTGCAGACGCCGGTCGGGCCGATGATGAGCAGGTTCTGATGCCGGTCGATCCACTCGCCGGCGACGAGCTTTTGGAACAGCGGCTTGTCGAGCCCGCGCGGCGCCTTCATGTCGATAGTCGATCCAGTCCCAATTGATCTTGCCGGCGTGCTGAACCAGTTCGTGCTCCATGTTGATGACCTGCTTGAGCCTGGCCCGGAACAGATCACCTTCGTCCGTCGCCTTCGGCTTCTTCGGTCGCATCGGCTCCTCCCGATACGAGCGCCGAATCATGCCGTGCGATTCGAGGGAATCTCAAACTGCAAATTGCAGGTTCCGAGCTACCGCACTGTCAAAGCCTGCAATCACAAAATCGCCGCAGCCGAAAAACAACGACTCCAGATCAGCCCCTTACCTGTTCTTCACGGACGACTAAGGAGGCACGGATGAATCGATCCATGAGTCAAAAACCAGGCGCACGCTTTACCGAGAAGCAGGGCCATTATCTGGCGTTCATCTATACCTATTCGCACATGTCCGGACGGCCACCCGCCGAATCCTGCATCCCCAGAAGCATCGAAGTCCTTGTGCCGCCAGAAAACTTGCCTATCCTAAGCTGGCCGGTATCAAACCATCAAGATCACTGTGACGAGCCACTAGCTAGTTTCGCCCTCACCTCGTGGCAAGAGGTTAATCGGATGCGTGTGGCGAGAATAACATCAAGCCGAAAGAACACCGAATTCCAGAGTACGCCTAAAGGTTGCCTGGAAGATCGGCGCGAACGTTTGATCCGCGCCTTGGCGAGTCCGAGCCGTCACGGCGCAGGACAGCGCTTCTCTATCCGAGCGAAGCCGCAGCGTCCGCTGCCTTAATCACCTCAGGTGATATTTATTGAGTAGTTCGCCAAGCTCAGTCGCTTCAATCTTTTTTAGAATGAGCTCGCGCAGGAACGCAGGTCCCGGGATCTCAATTTCATTGCCGTCGCGCAGTCTACCCATTGCTGCAAGCAGCTTGCGAATATCATAGGTCGAGTTGAATACCTCGGGCACGCCACGTTCAATCTTGAGGAGGATATACACGGCTTCCATCGCGGTCCGAACGGAGTATTCCGTCGTGAAGATACAATCCCGTTCACCCGACTCCGCGAACTGGCCGATGAAGGCGAAATTGACCGCATCTTTCGGCACAACATCTGGCCGGTCGCCCGCCTGCCGCGGCATGAAGAAGGAAGTGACGTAGGGCATCATCACCGGGACCGTCTTGGCGGCCCCAGCGGCGAGTTCCGGTATACTCGCAACCGGCACACCGAGGTGATAAAGCCATTCTTGCGTGATTTCCTCGCCCGTACAATCTTGCATCGGTTTCCTCACGTAGTCGCCGGCTTTATCGACGAATAGCGAATAGACCCAGACGACGACTTGATCGCTGGGCTGGCGCTTGAAATGCGGCTGGCGATTTGTGGTCCAACTGAGCAACCAGCTCGAATCTTTCACCGTAACGATGCCTCCTGTGACAACCTTGCCGCTGAACGGATCGCGTTTGGCGATCTTGCGGATGTATGCTGGAATGCGTTTGTCCAGGGTCGTGATCGTCGCCGATTCCCATTTGCTTGCAGGAATATTGCCGCAAAAGACATTTGGGCGTCCAAAGGCCGCATCTTTGGCCGCAATACGCCGCCACAGATCCCAGGCGGGCGCCGGTCCTTCGTTGAGCCTGGCGGCCGTGTGATGGTCCCCCATGTCCGAGTTTTCGGTCAGCGACCCGATCGTCATGAAAACAAGATCGTCGGCGCCAATAATGAGACTGCCCTCAATGCCATTCTCCAGCCAGCGGATGGCTGTGGCTTGCTTGCGGCCACGCTTTATGTCGAAATCGATATCGGTGACTCCGACCCCGTAGCGAAAGTTGACGCCTTGCGCCAACAGCCATTTGGATAACGGCAGAACGAGCGATTCATATTGATTGTATTTGGTAAACTTCAGCGTACTGAAATCCGGCAGGCCGCCGATATGGTGGATGAATCGATGCAGATAAAGTTTCATCTCGAGGGCTGAATGCCATTCTTCAAAGGCGAACATGGTCCGCCAATAGAGCCAGAAATTGCTGTTGAAGAAATCTCTTCCGAACACTTCGTCGATGCGCTTGGTCTCCATCTGCTTACGAGTGGCAAGAAAAAGGGCAATCAGCTCTTTCTGGGCCTGTTCGCTCAGTGTGAAGAGGCCATCGGTATGGGCATCCTGCCCCTGCTTCACCGTCGCCCGCCGTAGTGTGTAGTTCGGATCATCCTTGTTCAGCCAGTAAAACTCATCGAGCACGCTGGCGCCTTCAAGTTCGAGCGATGGGATCGAACGAAACAGATCCCAGAGACACTCGAAATGATCCTCCATCTCTCTACCACCTCGAATCACGAATCCCCTTTCCGGATCCTGACAACCGTCCAACGCGCCCCCCGGAACCGTCTGTCGTTCGAGGATGGTGATACGGTCGCCACGCAACTGCCCGTCGCGGATCAAGAAGGCCGCGCCGGAGAGCGCAGCCAACCCCGAACCAACGAACCATGCTGTCTTGCTATCCACGCCGGCGGGTTTGCGGGGCCGAGCAAAAGCTTCGTAATTTCCACTGGTGTAATACATCGCGACATTCGATCTCGTTTGATGTGACAATCCGTCCGCTGATAGTCAGAAGATGTTTTCGACCGCCTGACCCTTCTGCGGGACGCCGATCGTCAGACCGCCATCGACGACGATTTCGGAGCCGGTAAGATAAGAGGACTCGTCGCTAAGCAGGAACAAGACTGCCTGTGACACTTCCTGCGGCTCGGCTGGCCGCGCGAGCGGAATTGGAAAACTGGAAAGATCGATGTTCTCTGTCATCCGAGTGTTGATGAAGCCCGGATGGATAGAGTTTATGCGAACGCCGGACGCGGCGGCCTCCAAGGCAGCGGACTTCGTTATGCCCCGCACGCCGAACTTGGAAGCAACATAGGCGTGAAGCCCAGGACTACCCCTCATCCCCTCGACCGACGAGATGTTGACGATCGAGCCTCCGCCCGCGCGGCGCATCGCAGGTAGGGCAGTCTGCATTCCCAAGAATACACCGGTGAGATTGACAGCCAGGGTCTTCTCCCACTGCTCGAGCGGGAACCGCTCGATGGGAGCCATACTCGCTATGCCTGCATTGTTGACGAGGCCGTGCACCGCGCCGAACTTGCCCTCCGCAGCCGCAATCGCCTGGCACCATTCCCCTGGCTGAGCGACGTCTTGACGCACATAGATCGCGGATGGGCCAAGTTCGGCCGCGAAAGTCGCTCCTTCATTGTCAAGAATATCGGTGATCACGACTTTCGCGCCCTCGGCTACCAGCAGGCGCGCATGAGCGGCCCCCATCCCTTGAGCCCCGCCGGTTACCAAAATGACTTTTTCGCTCACACGTCCCATAACTCTTGGTTCCCTCGATCAGTGGCGGTGCAGGGGTTTTCAGCATCAAAAAGGATGACGGGCGTGTTGATCAAAATGGTTGAGAACGAGCATTGAAAGTCGGGCAAGCCAAGAGTTGCGGTCTGCACCACGCCCCGGACTCTTGGCGATCTGCCCTCTGCTACGTATCATCTTTGATTCCCAAAGCCTGTGCGCAGTACCCGTGTAAATTGGCGCTAAAGCACTTCGATAACGATTTCACGTCGCGAACATGCTTCCGCCGCTCAGGCGTTAGCCATCCTTTGGATTATTGCATTGGCTTTGCCGAACTACCCCGCCTTCTAGACGCCGACAATTTGCGACCGAATTTCCTCCGGTTTCGGAGATAGGATCGGTACCCGCGAGCGGAGCGATACCGGTGCCGAACGGTGCTGAGCTCCTTGTGGATCGAAAAGTGGGGCGCAGAACGCATGAGGTTCTCCTTAGTCTTGCGAATTGGAGTATCCATTCCGTGCAATCGGCGCGCCGAGACTCTGATGGGAAGTCAGCCTCACGTGACTCTTGCACAGGCGCCGGAGGTCTTCCGACTCTCCACCGAGACGGCGATGTCAGGGCCTGCGTTTTCGACCATGCGCAGCGACAATGTTACGCTGATCTGGTTTAATCGAGGCTGTTGCGAAAACTCGTGAGAGAGCCTCATCGACTTTCTGTCCGGATACTTGATCATGTCGGGCTTTCGACATCGCGTCGTCAATCGGACAAGCGAGGAAGGCAACAGAACAAGGGTCGAAAGTTGTCGGGTCACTCGTACCCAATTTGACGTCAGCCAGTGAGCCGTATAAACCGCACGAGGTGCCTGGCATCGACGTTGCATAACGACTGATAGACAAATAGGAATCACCCACTCGCCTTGACGTCATCATCGGTGAGCAGGCTCCGCCGGAATGGATGCACAATCAGGCGCATCCGGCAGCACAGGACAGCTGCCGGCTTCTAGAATGGAAAAGGTCAAGCGTGTCGGATGTTTTCGGATCGTTTAATCCGGCGGATTGAGGTGCAAGGCGCAGAAACGGCACTGCGGCCTCGCGTAGCGAAGATCGCTATCACCGGATCGATGTGCCGCACGGACTACCGAACCCACATCGCTGCCAGCGCAGTACAGTCGCTTCAGGGGCGCTTCAACAACCGGAGAGGCGCGGTGAGATGAATAGCTCAATCTCCAACCGCGCGAATTGTTCTGAGATCAAGGAGGATGCGATGCCCGACGTCAAAGGCATTCCGCTTGATGCGCCTCTTTACCATGGGGGCAAAAATCGTGGCGGTGCGTTTCTCGGCTGCCAAGCCATAAACCTTATGTTCAGCGTGGGGCACGAGGCGAATTGTTTATTGCCGAAGGAACTAGCACCTGCAGCAAACCCTGCAATCGCCATTGTGGGGGTCGCGAGCTATCGCTCAAGCACTGTCGGGCCATACTTGGAGTGCTATTCAGGAATTCAAGTTCGTGATCCCGACGGCGAGACTGGCTACTACATCCCTTACATTTACGTGACGGTAAATGATGCAGCTCTCGCCTCGGGACGAGAGGTTCTTGGTGCTCCAAAAAAGCTGGCGCACATTAGACTGATCAGAGAAGGCGGTCTAATTCAGGGTACGCTCGAGCGTCCGAAAGGCAAGCGCCTGCTGACCCTTACCGCTCAACCAGACGAGCGCATGAGCTCGGATTCGCGGCAGATGTATTCTGCGCGGACGAATTTCTACTCGGTTCGGCAGCTGCCGCCCATCATTGAGTCCGGGAAGGGAGAGGTCACGCAACTCGTCAAATGGTGTACGGACCGAACGTTGCGACGCGACGAGCGTGGCGAAGAAGTTCTATTTACTGGACCAACCTCCCTAACTTACGACTCCCCCTCGATTATCGATCCCGTGCACAACTTGACAGTTGGCCAAGCCCTGCTCGGCACATACGAGGAGTATGACGCAAGGCTCGAGGCCATTGATATCCTTTCGGAGGAATCAAACCCGGTAAACGATGATCGACGAGCTTGAAGAATTCATCCAATCCTAAATTGCTGCCAGCGCTGTCGGTTTGCCAGCTGACGGGCGGTATGTGGGGTTCACCTCCCCGGCGACTCATTCTGGAAGATGGTCGACAAGGCCGGCTTCAAGACCCACGTCTACAACAAGAATAGCGGCAATAAGGAGAAGAAGGCCGACGTGGCGATCGCCACAGCCATGATGGATGGGCGTTCAACATCATCGACAAGGACAACGACGATATCCTGCTGGTTGCCTCGTCAGAAGCAGACGAAAGAGCTGCGCCGGACATGTCGGCTACGGGCCCAAAAGCGCAAACCCGCATTTCTCTGCAGCTCGCTTCGCCCGCCGCAACGTGCTTTCAAGAAAAACGACATAGCAGTTGACTCTTTCTGAATACACTTTCCGATGGCGCGGACTTGATGATGCGCCTAAATGGTTTGCGATGCGCAATACAGCGCGGCGCGATATAGCCGCGGGGAGGCAACATGGGGAACACCCTTGTTGTACACGCGAAACGTCTGCCTCAGTCGCAGAAAGCGCGACGGGCGGCGCAGTATGTCCGCATGTCGACGGATTACCAGCAATACTCGATTGAGAATCAGGCAGTGGTCATCGCGACCTACGCCGAACTTCACAAGCTAACCATCGTCCACACCTATCGTGACGAGGGAGAAAGCGGCCTCAGAATCGAAAACCGGGGGGGCCTTACCGAACTGGTTGAAGACGTGCAATCGGGACGCGCTGACTTCGCTCATCTGCTTGTCTTCGACGTGAGCCGATGGGGACGCTTTCAGGACGTTGACGAGAGCGCGCACTACGAGTTCATCTGCCGCAGGGCGGGCGTCGAGGTTGCTTATTGCGCGGAGCAATTCGACAATGACGGAAGCCTTCTCGCCAGCATCATGAAGAATATTAAGAGAGTGATGGCGGCTGAGTTCAGTCGGGAACTCTCCGCCAAAGTTTTCGCAGGGTCAGTCCGGCTGACGCATCGCGGCTTCAAAATGGGCGGCCCTACGGCTTACGCGTTCCAACGACGTCTCGTCGACGATCAATGCAGACCGAAGGGCATTTTAACGATCGGCCAGCGCAAATCTTTGCTTACCGACCATGTCAAGCTCATCCCCGGTGCGCCCGATCAAGTCGAGATCGTGAATTGGATTCTCCACGAATATCTCCGTCACAAATCGCAGGCCACCATTGCCCGAGAGCTCAACCAGCGAGGGATCTTGAATAGCCAGGGAAGACCGTGGCTTGGAAAGGCTGTCGGTGACCTCCTCCGGAACGAAGCTTATATCGGCGTTCTGACCTACAATCGCAAAAGCAGAAAACTTGGCGCCAAGGTGACGCGCAACCCAAGGGAGCTCTGGATCAGAAAAGAGAATGCCATCGAACCTATCGTCCATCGCGACGCATTCCGGCGCGCGCAAAAGATTATGGGTGAGGGGCGCGTCAGCATTCCCGAAGAGGAAATGTTGCTTCGGCTCCGTAAGGTCCTGATGAAGAAAGGCAAGCTTAGTAAGACGATTATCAATTCAAGTCCGGGACTGCCGTCCATGTCATCGTATGTTTTGCACTTCGGCGCGCTGCGGAACATCTACCGTCTTATTGGGTACAACGGCAATCAAGAATGGTTTGACAAATACGCGTCGCACCAACGGTGGGCCGCCCTTCAGCTTAGCAATGCTGCTCGCCTTCGAGACGCCTTCGAGAGACTTGGTCGCAGTGCCACCCTCAATGCTTCGACTGAATGTCTTCGAATCGACAATGTCGTGAATGTCGTCTTTCGGGTCGCGAGATGCCGCAACTATGAAAACCGGCCCTTGCGCTGGACGCTGCAATACCGCGTGAGGTGGCCGAAGGGATGGGTTGTCGCGGTTCGGCTGGACGAGAAGAACGAAGCGATCTTCGACTATGTCTTGATGCCCTCGGCGTGGCTCACCTTCAGTCGTCGCATGTTCTGGTTCTCAAAGGAAGTCTATAAGGGCCGCACCATAAACCGATTTGACACGTTCGAAGCGCTGTCACGCTTCCTCATCGAATGCGTCGGCAAGGAAAAGCCTTCGTGAGTCTAACACCGCAGATGAAGAAGCCGTTGAAGGCGGCAACTCGCCACGCGACATCGCAACTGCCTTGAACAAGAAAGGCGTACCCGGGCCACGTGGCGGCGCCTGGAACGCCTCGACCATTGACGGTAGCCGCAAGCGCTTGAACGGCATCCTTCAGTACGCCGGGCGGATCATCTGGAACCGCCAAAGGTTCATAAAGGTCCCGGAGACCGGCAAGCGCATCAGCCGCGAAAACCCGCGCGAGCAGTGGATGACTGCTGAGGCAAACGATCTGCACGCGCATGAAGGAAACTGGTTTCTGTGATAACCGGCGCACGGTGCCGCTCGAAGCGATTGAAGCCACGGTTCTAGAGGGGCATCGAGCAGATACTCGCGGTCTGCTGAGATCATGCGTCGGTTTCTTCCAGCTCGGCGATACGCTTGCGCAGCGCGGCGACTTGGCGGCCCAGCTTCCATATCTCGTCGCCGGCCCAGTAGGCGCCGCGCTGGGCGATTTCCTTGCGAACGTCGTCTGCTTCCGCGATCTCGCAGCGGATGACGCTGTCAAAGGCTTCGATGATCAGGTCTCGCACGGGTTATTACCACCTTTTCGGAGCGTGCCGGGGCCATCAGATGCCGGCTTTTGCCGGCCGCGTTGCTCAAATACGTAGAGCGCTCCCTACGGAGCGCTCTACGATCGTCAGTTACGCCTTCGGCAAACTGCCGGCGCGCAAGATGGCTTACGCCTGCCGTACGAGGTTTTCTGGATGCGACGATAGGAAATACCATTCGGCCATGTCAACGTTTAAGTTGTATTCTTTTGTATAACACGTATTGAGTCATTAATTATATCGACACACAAAGGTGCACCGTGTTTGAATCGCGCGATGAAGCGTAGAATCAAACCGAACTCGCAGATGGCGGACTATGAAGTCGTCCTCACCTTCGATGACGGACCGCGGCCGCCGAACACGGATAAGGTGTTGGCTGCGCTCGCACAGGAATGCGCGCGAGCCACGTTCTTTCTGGTGGGCCGATCCTCGGCGGAATTTCCCGAGCTCGTGCGGCGTATGGCCGCCCAGGGCCACACCGTAGCGCACCACAGCTGCCGATCGACGTGATAAGCAGATTGCCCATCCCGGGCCACGAAAACACCGTCTCAACAAGGATTGAGCCCGTGACCACTCCCCCAACAAGCAACCCGAGCACCGTCAATATGGCACGGCCGCGTTCGGCAACGCATGATGGATCAAGATACGCCAGACCGGGATGTCGCGTAGCGGACCGAGTTTGAGCTTCGTCATGGCGTTCCTCCCTTGCCGTAGGGTGCCAATACCAAATCGCGGGTAACGATGACCCGCACGGGGAAACCTGGCCGGATGGTCAGCGTCGGCTGGATGTTGAGCTGGCGCTGCAGATCTGCTGGCCAGTCTGGCTGATGCTGCTAGGTCGTCCAGCGACTCGGCATAGACGACGTATCGCTCCGGGGAGGACCGCCTTGTGCGGTTTGATGGAGGATGAAGACATAGGCGTATGACTGACCATATGCCTATGCCGAAGGTTTCCCGACTTGAAGTCGTCTCGACAGGCGCTCGACGTCGTTGGACATTGGAAGAAAAGCAGCGAATCGTCACCGAGAGCTATGGCGGGCCACGTCTGGTGTCGGTCACGGCACGACGTAACGGGCTGTCGACAAGCCAATTGTTCACGTGGCGCCGGTTGGCGCGGGAAGGCAAGTTGAGCGGGGATGCCGCGCCGGTGCTTGTTCCGGTTGAGATGACGCCTGCGGCGGCTCCGATCTCGAGTGGCGCGCCACAACCGGTGTCTTCACCGCCTGCGCAACGTGCACGGGCCGGCATTATCGAGATCGAGCTTGGGGGCGGCTGTCGCGTGCGCGTTGACCGGGACGTGGACGCGGAGGCGCTGCAGCGGGTTCTTGAGCTTCTGAGACGGCGATGATCCCGATCCCGAGCGGCGTCAGGGTCTGGATCGCCACCGGCCACACCGACATGCGCCGCGGGATGCAAAGCCTGGCGCTTGCGGTCCAGGAGAGCCTGAAGCGCGATCCTCATGCTGGCGATCTCTACATCTTCCGGGGTCGCCGCGGCGATCTGGTCAAGATCCTCTGGCATGACGGGCTGGGCATGTCGCTCTACGCCAAGCGCCTGGATCGCGGCAAGTTCATATGGCCTTCGGCGTCGGACGGCGCAGTATCGATCTCGGCGGCGCAGATGGGTCCAGAAACTAAAGGTCCCAAACGTGAAAATCCTAAACATCTCGAATTTTTCAGAAGGACTCTTGGCTGTCGATAGCGATCGCGCCGACGCGTTTTGTTCGGACGACGCGATCCTCTACACTTTGCGACAAAAGCCGGCTCGCGACCGTCTGGAGGTCGTCGGCCGCCCGCTCTCCTTCGAGCCGTACGGGTTAATGATGCGCCGTGACGACTCTGCGTTTCGCTTGGCTGTCAACAAGACGCTGGCCGAGCTCTTTCGCTCGGGAGAGATAACATCTCTCTACCACAAGTGGTTTGACCAATTTGGAATTCCACTGAGCGAGAAGCTCGAGACCGTTTTGCAAGCGCAAGCAGTCCCTCAATAGCGGCTGGGTCGAATGCTCTCCTACAATTGGAACTGGAGTATTCTCTTCCAGCAGCCGCAGCTTGGATGGCTGCTGGAAGGTCTGCGTCTCACAATAGTCATGGCGGTGGTGAGCTTCCTCCTAGCGCTTGCGATCGGAACCTTAGTCGGTACAGCCCGCACTGCTCGATCGAGAGCGGTGCGTGGAATAGGCTTCGTCTACACAGCTCTCTTTCGGAACGTGCCATTGCTGATCCAGATGTTCCTGTGGTTCTACGTCTTTCCGGAGCTCCTGCCCTCAAATCTTGGACGCTGGGTGAAGCGGGATTGGGCGTGCTTGTCGTCCCTTATGGCGATCGATACGTACGGTTGGTCATCTACGCTGGAATAGGACGGGATCAGATCGATGCGGTCTTGAGCGCTTTTTCGGAGATAGGCCAAAGCTTAGAGGCGAAATACCCCGATACACTGTCGACATCCTAAGCCGCGGGCATCGTGCGAAGCGCGTGGGACGCCGACTGCCCACGTGCATCGATCACGGTCCCGGCCGCGTTTGAGGCTAGATCACGTCGAGGAACACCGACCAAGAAATAATAGCGGGATTATAGCCAGTGTTTTGAGGCCTAGCACCATGGCATGAGTTGACGTATGAAAACTCGTGCGATTGTAGCCTGGAATGTGCGTCGGATTCGCGTGAATCGGGGTATCTCGCAGGAGCAATTGGCTTGGAAGGCCGGGATCGACCGCTCCTACATGAGTAGTCTTGAGCGGCAATCGAAGAACCCGACGATTGATCTTCTCGACCGCATCGCCGAAACGCTGGACGTGCAGTTGTCCGAGTTCTTTGTTCTGCCGCCCAAAGGTGCTAGGTCTCCGAAGACCTTGCCTAAAAGCCGCAAGCCAGCGGGTCCACGTCGCAAGAAAAAATAGCGAATTTCAACGGCTTCTACGTAGCCAATTGAGGGACTTAGAACACCAATTTCGCCCGACAAGCCTTCTTTGCCGGCCGAACAGGGCTGTGATTAAATTGGAGTGCGTTTCACAGCACGGGAGTGAGTGACGACTGGTTGCCGGATGCAGGTTCGCGAAATGCATTGGCGGGCGCGGTCGCATCGGAAGAGGAGACTTCGATAATCGCAATTGCCTCGACTTTTTCAACCATTTGTACGCAGCCGATTGACCACGGCAACCGGGTTCATCCCCACTGGGGCGATCTTTCGTAGTCCACGTGTGATGTGTCCGGAGGCGCAAAGGCGCGGAGATTACGCCTCATCAGGCAAGTCTATTGGAGCGCCAATTGAGCTTGAAGAATATCTGATCGATTCGCCGTGATCTCGGGATGCCCCGGCTGTGGGAAGTCCACGCTGCTGACCGAACTCGGCCGACGCGGCTACGCGACGATAGATGAGCCTGGACGCCCGGTCGTAAGGAAGGAATTGGAGTCGGGCGTTCCCGCGTTGCCCGGGACAGGTATTGAAGCGCGCCTGCACAGTGCGTTTGATCTTTCCCTTGAAAACCTGACGCGAGCGAGTGCGTTCGACGGCTGGGTTTATTCGATCGCGGCCTGATCGACGCCGCAGCGGGTCTCGAACGCGTGACAGGCGAGCCGGCGACAAGGAACTCGGACAGGCACGCCACTATCATCGACGCGTGTTCATCGCTTCCGCCTTGGCCGGCCATCCACGCGACCGATCAAGAGACGCGTCATGATTTCGAGGATGCCTGTCGAAAACGAGCATCTTCTGAAGGTTTTCCCGATGCTCGGCTATGAAGTGGCACTACTCCCAAACTCAGCGTGGTGGAAAGGGCCGATTTCGTTCTTTGAGTGCCGACGTCCAACGAACATCACCAATTATAAACACGTGCAGTCGAACGGAAATCCATGGCAAGGGCCGCTATGGCGAATCAATTGTCAGCCTGCTGCCGTGAATCTGCCGAACGGGCACTGAAAACGGATCGAAGTCCTTCAGGCAACGCACGTTCACTGCCCATCCGTCGAACGGCCGAATGCCGGCTTCGCGTTCTGCTGCGGTGGGCTGGCTTGGTTTGCGGAACGGCAAAATACCGCAAACCGGGCAAAAATAGTCAGCCGCAGTGAATAAACCCCAGCGATAGACCGACAACTCCTGGAGGGGCGTCAGGAGCCGGAAGTCGCCCTCGGCGACGCGATAAATCAGCGCGCCACGCTTCGAGCAGATAGAGCAGTCGCAAACCCGCACATGGTCGATATCGGCGTCGATCTCGAAACGGACGGTGCCGCAGTGACACGAGCCGGTGTACGTCTTCATCATCGGCGGTTTGTCTCTAGAAGCCCGACCGAAGATAGATCAACGGATGGGGCCTGACAAAATCTCGTTGATCCTGTTCGCAAACACATAATAGCCGCAACTCCGCCAGCAAGTCACGGGCGCGGCGCGCTGATTGGCTCCTGGCTTACTCGCTCGATTGGAGTCGAGAAGAACTCGGGTGGAAGAAATGCCAGTCGTCGCCTTGAGACACACACCGTCTAAAGATACGCCCGCTTCAATGGCGAGGTCATTGGTTAACCAGTCTGGGAAATCGAGCGTGAATGTGCGAACACTATCCGTGTCTTCGACTGAGGCAATCTTGGCAACGCTTGTACAATTGTCGCAAACACAGGATCCCCCCTCATCCCGTTGACATCACTCGCTAGGTCGCAGTCGATCCTGGCAGGCCGTCGAGGGATATAGCTCGCATCAGACGGTCGCATACGGGGCCAGGGGGTCGCCTCTGATCGAGTTGATCCAGGGGAGGGCATGCATTTCGCAGTTGAGCACGCGGGTCGCCTAACACTTTTTGGATGGTCCACGATCCGCTCGCCGTCGGCGGCGGACATCGTTCGTCCGCTATCCTCCAACCCGCCAGACAGCCAATCGATCCAGAGCCGACCGTCGGGGTTGAGCATCACTCGCCTGGGGACGAGTCAGTCTGCTGGGCATCCTCCGGGATTTCTTGCCGCAGTTTCGGCCCTTGATTGAGCCGGCGGCCCAATGCGGCAAGGAAATTATCATAACGCGCTCCGGCCTGTGCTCTCGCGGCCTTGGCGGCGGGTTCGGGGAGTGATGGTGTTGTCGTGAGCCAGAAGCGGATGAAGAGAGCGATAGTCTCGACCGAAATCCCGACATCCCGCTCAAGGCGCGCGATCCGGCGGTCGATCTGGTCAAGACGCTTGGCAGTAGCAGCCTCTCGCCGTTCATCGGCGTCCGGCGACAGAAAGGAAGCGATCGCGGCTTCCGCGATAAGCGACAGCGACTGCTCGCGCCGGGCGGCGTAGGCCGATAGCGCCTTCATGACATCAGGATCGAGATAGACCGACAGCTGAGCCTTCTTTTTTGTCCCGATCATGGCTACCTCACAATCCGAGATCGTCGCCGGGATCGAGGGAGGCTTGGCGCGCCACGCCCTGCATCATGTCGTTCATGCGCCTGATCCGCGGGACATCTTCATCGAGCTCATCCACGAGGTCCGAAGCGAACTCGTTCTCGAGTGGTTCCTTATTCTCCACCGTGTCTCGATCGAGTTCCGGCTGCTGCCTGCGGTCGGCGGCCTTTGGATCTTCGTCATCCGTCTGGTCGTCGTTCAACGTCTCCAATGCCCTTGGGCGCGGCGGCAATGGCCTTGAGCTCCAATCGTCCAACCGGCCGCCATTGGATTTCGTCAGCATCGGCGGCGCCATGATGCGCTCCTGGAAACGTCTATCTTCGTAATAGCGCGCCTTCTTCGCCCGAATCGGATGGAGGCCCGACATCATGACGATCTCGTCGGAGGGCGGGAGCTGCATCATCTCGCCGGGCGTGAGCAGCGGGCGGGCGGTCTCGGACCGCGACACCATGAGGTGGCCCAGCCAAGGCGCCAGCCGGCTGCCGGCATAGTTCTTCATCGCCTTCATCTCGGTCGCCGTGCCGAGCGCGTCGCTCACGCGCTTTGCGGTGCGCTCGTCGTTGGTCGCAAAGCTGACCCGGACGTGGCAGTTGTCAAGGATCGAGTTGTTGGGCCCGTAGGCCTTCTCGATCTGGTTCAGCGACTGAGCAATCAGGAAACTCTTGATGCCGTATCCGGCCATGAAGGCCAGCGCAGACTCGAAGAAGTCGAGCCGGCCGAGCGCCGGGAATTCGTCGAGCATCAGGAGGAGCCGGCGCCGGCCGGCCTTGGCTTGCAGATCCTCGGTCAAGCGGCGGCCTATCTGGTTGAGGATCAGACGGATCAGCGGCTTGGTGCGATTGATGTCGGAGGGCGGCACGACAAGGTACAGCGTGGTCGCTCGCTCTCCGCCAACGATATCGGTAATCCGCCAGTCGCAGCACCGCGTCACCTCCGCCACCACGGGATCTCGGTAAAGGCCCAGGAACGACATGGCGGTGCTCAAGACACCGGAGCGTTCGTTGCCGGACTTGTTCAGCAACTCGCGGGCAGCGGACGCGACGACGGGATGAACACCGGCCTCGCCGAGATGCGCGGTTCGCATCATTGCGGCAAGCGTCGTCTCAATGGGCCGCTTGGGATCGGACAAGAAGGCTGCGACACCGGCGAGCGTCTTGTCTTCCTCGGCATAGAGGACGTGGAGGATCGCGCCGACCAGCAGGGCGTGACTGGTTTTCTCCCAATGGTTCCGCTTCTCGAGGCTGCCCTCCGGGTCGACCAGAATGTCGGCAATGTTCTGGACGTCGCGCACCTCCCACTCGCCGCGGCGCACCTCGAGCAACGGGTTATAGGCCGACGACTTCGCGTTGGTCGGATCGAACAGAAGGACACGGCCGTGTCGGGCGCGAAAGCCGGCAGTGAGCTGCCAGTTCTCCCCCTTGAGGTCGTGGACGATAGCCGAGCCCGGCCACGTCAAGAGCGAAGGGATGACGAGGCCGACGCCCTTGCCCGATCGCGTGGGTGCGAAGCACAGGACATGCTCCGGTCCATCATGGCGAAGATAGGTGCGCTCGAACCGGCCGAGCACCACGCCGTCGGGTCCAAGCAATCCAGCCTGCTCGATCTCCTTTGCCTTCGCCCACCGCGCGGACCCATAAGTCTCGGCATTCTTCGCTTCGCGGGCGCGCCAGACCGACATACCGATCGCGACCGCCGCAGCGATGATGCCGCCGGATGCCGCGATGAAGGCGCCCTCGGTGAAGATTGAGGGCGCGTAAGCATCGTAGGCATACCACCACCAGAAGAAGGCAGGCGGAAGGTAGAACGGAAAATGGAGCAGCTCGAACCAGGGCTGCCCGAGCTGCGGCTGAAAGCCGAGGCGCCAAGCCGTCCATTCCGTCGCGGCCCAGATCGTGAGCAGGACGATGCCGAAGACCATGATGACCTGCCCCCAAAGAATCTTGGTCGCCGACATGGCGGCCGCCCTCTCCTGACGTCGGTGATTGGAAGGATCACTCACAAGCCGAGCCCCCGGTTGCGCCCAAAACCCCAATCGATGCCGCCATCCGCGCGCGCGACGCCAGAGACATGCCGGCCGAGCTGTTTATCGAGTGAGGGCGTCCAAGGCACGAGCTGGAAGCCGAGACCGTCGTCGATCATGGCGAAGCGGCCGGAGGCGAGCGCGAAGCGCTGCCGATAGGTGCCTGCCACATACTCGCCGCTAGCCGACGGGTTGAACGGCTGACCGGTCTCGGCGGCGAGCTGCTTGCCGAGATCCTCTAACTCCCGACGGCGCAGCGTGCCGATAAGGTTTTTCGCGAACACCAGTCCACGCGCCTGGCGTTCGGCGAGCCCC
This sequence comes from Bradyrhizobium elkanii USDA 76, assembly GCF_023278185.1. Taxonomy (NCBI): domain Bacteria; kingdom Pseudomonadati; phylum Pseudomonadota; class Alphaproteobacteria; order Hyphomicrobiales; family Nitrobacteraceae; genus Bradyrhizobium; species Bradyrhizobium elkanii. The sequence continues at coordinate 8,466,998 of NZ_CP066356.1, forward strand.
TGCCCGATGAGCTGCTCGGGCCGCCGTTCCATAGCGTCGCGGACCTCGGCGCCGAAGCCGCCCTGGCCAAGCGCCACAGGGTCGCGCGCGACGGCCTGCCGATCGAGCCATGTCGCGCCGCTCGCGGTCACCTGCGCTTCGATCGAGAGATCGGAGCGGACGGCAAGCGCCACGCGACGCTGCCCTCTTGCGTCATCGAATTTGCGAAGCTCGACGATTGAGCCTGGCGCGCTGTCGCCGGCAGCGTCGAGGTCGGGCAGCCGGATGTGGTGGGTGCGGCCGTCGACCCCGTCGACCACGGCATAGGCGGTCGCCTTGAGCTCGTCGTCGAGACCGCGATCAACGAGACGCCCGATGACGGGGACGTCAAGATTTTCGCCTGATAACACGTAACTCGCGCTCCCGCGCTCGATGCCGCGTTCGGTCAAGCTGCGGTGGATACGCTTGATGATGTCGCCGCGTTCGCCGAGCTCGCGCAAGGTCGTTTCGGCGGCCTCGTCCATGGACCATTGGCCGGGCCCGAGTTGATGAGCGAGGCCAAGACTTTCCAAGTGTCGCAGCCGGCCAACCTTCAACGCATGGAATTGATCGGGCTGCTGCTCGGGACGCGGCGCAAGGTCGATAACACCGTGCTGGTTTGCATCGCGAACAAGCTGGCGATCGAGCTGCGTCCAGCGCTCGGCTCCGATCTGGCTCTCGAGCGAGCGACGAATGTCGAGATCGGAGCGCAGTCCAAGTTCCTGGGTGACCAGGTCCTGGGCGCGGGCGCGCATCCCTTCCTTGATGTAGTCGCGGGAGATGACGAGGTCTTGGCCGTCCTCTGCGACGCCGCGCACGATGATGTGGACGTGGGGGTGCTGGGTGTTCCAGTGATCGACCCCCACCCAGTCGAGCTTGGTACCCAGATCCACTTCCATCTGGCCGACCAATTCGCGGGCGAAACCCTTGAGGTCGGCCATGTCAGGCGCGTCCTCGGGGGAGACGATGAAGCGGAAATGGTGGCGGTCATTCTGACAGCGCTCGGCGAAGGCCTTGGGATCGGCATCCTCGGTGCCCGGGCCGAACAGGTGGGCCTTCTCCCCGTCCCGGGTCACGCCTTCGCGCCGGAGATAGCCGAGATGCGTCGCGAGCGGCGCCGACCTCGCCCTGTGCCGGACGACCCGGGTCTTGATGGTCACCAGACGCGAGCGGCCGGTGAGCAGACGGTTTGCCCGCACGCTGGCGGCTCGGCCGCGGCCGAAGCGCGAATGACGGTGGCTGACGAGCTGGCCGGCTCGCGAAATGCCGCCGCCAGCGCGTTGAGCGGCGGCAAGCGCCTGGGCGATGAAGGGCTTGGCCCGCTGGCTCCTCGAGGAGCGGATGCGGCCGGGCCGTGGTTGAAAATCGCTGTCTTCAGCCATGGCCAGCCTCGACAATGTGCGGAATGCAGAATCCCTGCAACGGGTTGATAGTCGAGCGCACATTGCGCGCCGAAGCCGCACATTGCGGACCCGAGGAAAAATAGCAGCACAAACAACCAACCGACCGAGCCGCACATTGCGGCCTTTTATCTCGCCATCGTTCGGTCGGTACTCGCGGAAGCCCCCACTGTTTGCGAGTGTTTGCGATAGCGATCGTTACGCGAAGGGCCGAGACACCCGTAGGGTGGCTCGGTGAGGAGCGAAGCGACGAGTAGAGCGCGGGCCGAAGGCATCGCCCGTATGACTGTGTTGCAGCGTTTCGAATGCAAACCGAATGTTCGTCAAGGGGCGCCAGCGAACCTGGAAACTGACAGCTGATATCGCGAGCTGCCCGATGTGCAGCCGCCGCAACAAGGGTGCCTGCAGACGTACCGCGATCCGCGCATTGACGTTGAAGATGCCGTGCAGTCATTGCGATCGCCCCATGGCCGAGAGCGCGACGAACAGGCCCTCCGACTGCGGCGCAATCGCCGAAATATCGTGCACCGTAGTGCCGACTGAGCCGCCGTGCGCGGGTTGATCGAGCGCCGCTCGCGCGCCAGGGGACGGCCCGTCAGCGTGGTCGAAGAACAGCGGCGCCCGCGTCCAGGATGAACGAGAAGAAGCCGCGAGGAGAAGAGGTCCTGGCGCTCCCTCCGCGTCGACAAAAGGGACGATGGCCGCGACATAGGCTGTCGTCTCCGCGGGCAGTGGACGGTGTCTATCCCGAAACTCCTCGTAGCGGCCGGGACCTGCATTATAGGCCGCGAGAAAGCCCGGCGAGCCGTAACGGTCGTGCAGTTCGCGAAGAAAGGCGGCGCCGGCGAGGATGTTGTCACGGGGATCAAAGGGATCGCGCCCGAGACCATAGCGCGCGCGCATGTCCGCCCAAGTCTTGGGCATGAGTTGCATCAGGCCGAGTGCGCCTTTGGGTGAGACGGCACGCCGATCGCCATTGCTCTCGACCCGCATGACGGCTCGTATCCATGCAGCCGGAATGCCAAAGCGCTGCGCGGCCTCTGCCACATGAGATGCGTAGTGATCGCTCGCCGGTTGACTTCGTGCCGGTGCTCTCTGCCCGGACACTGCTGCCGTTGGCCCGCCAATCACCAGCAGGCCGGTAAGGAGGAGAACGGCAAGGCTCGCCCTGTCTCCGCCATCATGGCGAGGCGTCTTGCTGCCTACCGGCGGTGCGCACGGACCACCGGTTTGACCGCCGCTGTGCGTGGCGGCCGCCCGACGGTTGCGTGGACCCGAGTTATGAGAGGGCTTTTCCCCGAACAAGGGGGTGGACCGTTGATGCGCCTGGTTGGCGGCACGCGCGACAGGATCCTGCATGCAATCAGTCCCGCTCGGCGCGTTGGGGCTGACGATTCCAGTTCAGCGTCCAGGCCGCTTTGTCGTTGCCCGACTGGAAGAGATTTGCGCGGATCGGCCGCGGCAGCGCCGGGTCGTCGATGACGAGCGAAACGTAATCGCCGGCCTTCTCGCCGGTCCGCTTCCAACCTGCGCCGATCTCCGGGCCATCGGCATCGCCGAGGCGGATACGGTAGTCCGGCGCGTTCTCGGCATCCGAGGATTCGGCCGGGACGAGGGTGAGAATCCGCTCGAAGAACAGCGTTTCAACGCGACCGGTGAAGCCGGACTTATCGCGCGTGAACTGGCCGATTTGTGCCATGGGAAAGCTCCTGGGTTGCTGGGTTGGAAACGGGTCAATGAGTGGCGGCGCGCCAGACGAAACGGCCGTCGGCGGCTTCGTCCGTCCAAAGCGGGACTGCGCGCGCGACGATCGAGCTGACGGGGAGCGCGCCGAAATAGCGGCCGTCCAGGCTGTCTGGGACGGTCGGGTTCATGAGAAAGACCTCGCCCGGTTCGAGGGTATGGCAACCGCTCCAACGCGGCAGCGGACGGCCGCGATGATCGTGCTCGTGTGCGGCGCCGACATCGACAGCATCGACCGTGATGGCATCGCCCGACCGGCACACGGTTTGCCCGGGCAGCGCCATCACACGCTTCAGCAGCGGCAGACCTTTTGGAAGAAAGCCGCCATCGGCAAGGAAGCTGGCGATCGGTTCCGGCAGCCGTACCGCGACCAGTTCCAAGTCGCGCAGCTCTCCGAGCGGATGCAGCGCGTAGAGCCCTATTGGCGTGCTCGCGGTAGCGTTCCAAATCAGCCGCGGCGCAGGATGAACGAGGGCCAGGGCGCCGGCGACCAGCGCCGCAAGGTAGGTCAACATGAGATAGCCGAAGCGGGTCATGGCGTGACGCTCCGGCGCTTGAGCCAGGCGATATGCTGCTCGCGCGTGTAGGCGCGCGGCACATGGTCGGCGGCGAGACGGTTGTGGAGATGCCGCCAGTATTCGGGTGCGGCGTCAGCCGGATCGATGGAGAGCGCCTCGATGGCGTCGATGGCCTGCAACACGCGCTCGACCTTCGGCCAGCTATCAACGCGCAGCAGGATTTCGCCACCGGGGCGGACGAAGGGCAGCGTCTGATAGCGCTGCCCGGCTTCCACGGCACGCACGATGTCCATGCGCGACACCACGGTGCCATAGTCGTTCGATGCCCAGCGGACGAAGCCGAAGATGCTGCCCGGCTCAAAGCTCGAGATGCTGCGGCGACGGTCGAGAATCTTCTCCTCCGCGCGGCGGCCGAAGCGCAGCCAGTGCTCGATCCGCTTCTCGATCCAGGTCAGCTCGACATGGGTGAGCGCGACATCCCGTCGATGCGAGGGCGGCACTGCACGCGGCGGCAAGGCTTCATTGTCGTTCATGACGGTTCTCCGGGGCGTCAGCGGGGAACTCTCGCGCCAGCAATTCGCGCAGCATGTCGGCGACGGTCACGCCGCGCTGGAACGCGGCGACCTTGATGCGGCCGCGCAGCGTGGGCGTGACGTCAATCGTCAGGCGCGCGGTGAATGCGGCAGCATCATTCACGCTGCGTGGCGGCGTATCACTGGCTTTGATCCAGCTCTCGGCATCGCCCGGACGCGAGGCGAAGCCGCGTTTGATAGAGCGGTCGCTCATGGCGCGAACCTCGCAACTTCTGCCGCGAGCGCGGCGATCTCGCGGGCGGCGGCGCTCTGCTCGACGAACTCGAAGACGAGCCGTCCGGACTGAGCGGCGTCGGCGAAGACAACGCGTTGGCCGATGGTGCTGGCGAGCACCGGCGGATCGTGGTCGGCGAGAGTTTCGGCAGTCTCGCGGGCGATGATCGTGCGCGCGCCGCAGCGGTTGAGCACAAAGCGAGCAGGAAGCTGCGGACGATAGATGCGAGCCTCTCGCAGCAGAGCGAGCATCTCGGCCGAGGCCCAGCCGTCGAATGGCGACGGCTGCACGGGGATCAACACGAGATCCGCCGCCAGCAGCGCCGAACGCATCAGTCCCGCGACGCGCGGCGGTCCGTCAATGACGACATGATCGGCGGTGCGTGCGATTTCCGGCGCCTCGCGGTGGAGCGTATCGCGCGCGAGGCCAACGACGCCGAATAGCCGTGCGACATTCTCCCGCGCACGCTGCTGCGACCAGTCCAATGCGGAGCCCTGGGGGTCAGCGTCGATCAGCGTCACGCGCTTTCCGCGCAGCGCCCATACGCCGGCGAGGTGCAGGGCGAGCGTGGTCTTGCCGACACCGCCTTTCTGGTTGAGCACGGCGACGATCATCGCATGCCTCCCGTCTTGCGACCTGAAAGCGGCAGAGATGGTTGGCTTGGGTGCTCGGTTGGCGGCTGAGCGCGGATGTCGGTGTTATCCGCAAGACGCGCGGCCCCACTACAACAGTTAGATTCTAAGTTAGACTCTAAGTTAGGGCAGGCGATCGTGTTTCCTGGCCAAAGCGTTAGCTGTGGTTTGCACTCCCGGAATCCCGATACCGGCACGCCCGGAGTCCCGATAGTGTGAACGCCCGAAGTCCCGAGCTGATTCACAGCGCCGTCCACAGGAGCTGTGAATGACTTCGATGGCAGGATGCGCAATAGCTCTCGGCGTTCCCTGCGTTCGATGCTCAGGCAGTAGCCTGGCAGCGGTTGACGTGCCGCGATCCGGCGGAGATCAAAGGCGAAGTCTGCAGGCTTGGCGAGGCTGCCGGATTTCTCATGGAGGTGTGCGACCTCGAACAGCCAACCTCTCGGCTGGCGGCCAGCATGCTTGCGCGCGACGCGGTAGAGCCAGCGCTCGATCCCACCAGTCAGGCTGAAATAGGCCGGATCGATCGTGAGAACGAGTGAGCGATCGATGACGCCGCGATAGAGCCAGTCGGGAAGGACGAATTCCATTCCCTGCACCCGACCGTCGCGCGTCGCGCATTCCTCCCATTCGTTGATCCATGAGAACTGGTGGCGCCGCCAATGCTCCCCCTGCCGGATGCTGGTGCGGATGACGGTCGCCTGCAGGCGGGCCAATGCCCCCTTCAAGAGCTTGTAGTCGCGGGCGCCGGTCTGCCGGCCGACTGCGGTCAGAAGCTGGTAGGGTGTGAAGCGCAGGAAGCGCGAGGTCTTCAGACCGAGGTTCTCGGCCTCGACAATCTGGCTCGCCGCCCAAATCAGCACGTCGGCATCCCAAATGGTCGCCATACCGTGCTCAGGAACTGCATAGACTTCGACACACACGTCGCCGGTCTGGTAGAGGATCGGTCTTGTTCGCTTGGCCTTGGCGAGCGAAAAGAACGGGCGCTCCATCAGGTCGCGTTGATCACGCGGGCTGGCATCACCGGTGGCGACAACGAACGGGTCGAGCTTGCTTCGCTCGCTGGGTGTGATGAGGCGACGCGACGACATGACGAGCGTTGCCTTAGCGATGCGCGTTGCCGGCGGCGCGCGCTTCGAGGTAGCGCGGATCCGACGTTGAGCTGCAGGCGGCCTGATCGGCCCAGGCTTCGAGATCGCCGATGGCGTAGACAACGCGGCCGCCGAGCTTGCGAAAAGTCGGGCCATTGCCATGGCAGCGATATTTTTCAAGCGTGCGCGGCGAGATGCCGAGGAGGCGCGCGGCCTCGGGGGTGCGCACGTAACGGGTGGCGAGTTGCGCAGGCCTGTCGAGCATGGGAGATCTCCGTCTTGCCTCGAAGTGCCGCGGCCAAGTCGCGGCATGTCCGGGCCAGAGTGGCGGAGAGTTCAGGCGTTGGGGGTGGACGAAAATTGACGTACGTTTGTGTCCCCCCATCGTCGCAACCAGGCGAAGCCAGGCGTACTACCGGGGCGCAACTAACTCATCAGGTCGATGGCTTGAAGGAATCGGGGAGCCGATCAGAGGCCGCGTAGAAGTTTCAGATAGCCGCGCTCGACCAAAGCGATTGAATCGTGAATGAGCCGGTTCGCCTTGCGGCGGGCATGAGAATCCTTCCACTCGACCGAGCGGCGCTGAGCGTGGTCGGAGGCGAGCACCTTCGCTGCCACGTCTCGCGGGCCGCCACCCAGGTCGTGGACGTCGAAGGCGTGCAGGAGCTGAATCAGTCGCCGTTTCTGAAACGACGTCAGCCGCAGCGCCGCCGGGAGAAGACCGGTGCGCTGGCCGCTGAGGCGACGCACGAAGTGTAGCGCCACGTCGGCCCGCAGTTCGCCCATGCCGTCGAGCGGCACAAGCACGGCGGGACGGCGCGCGGCCTGCTCGTCGCGCAAACTGACATGGAGCTCACCCGAGCCGTCGGCGACAACCAGCTCGCGACCGTCAGCATCTGTCCGCCCGACGATCGACAGTCCGAAAGCGTTGCGATCAATCGAATGAACGGTCTCGAAGTCCGGCGGCGCGGGCGTCAGGATCAATGTTCCCGGTGATGCCTCGGGCAGCCAAATGGCTGGTTCGGGCCAAACCGGAGAGGCGGGGTCATGGGCGACACCGCAACCTCCATCGACGTGCGAAACTGGTTCGGATGGTGTTGGGATCGGATTCGCCGCGCGCGATCTGTCGCTCAGTGCGGGCGAAGTCGCGGCGGTAGTCGGCATTGCGACGAAGGAATTCGAGGGCAAAACCCGGGCGCTCAAGACGATTCAGGCGTTCGATGGTCTCCGGCGAGCGCCAGTACTGGGTCGGCATGGTCTGTCTTCTCGTCTTTTTGTTCTGTGCCCCGCACCACGATCCCTAAAGACGCTACAAGAGACCAGACCCGGAGGTTGCATCACGCGAGATCGCAATTTGCGTGATTGGGGCGCAAATCACTGCATCCGCGGTTCCAAAAGGCCCTGATATCCGGCTTCCACCATCCATCGCGCGCGGGCGAGATGGCTATCATGGACATTTTTGGCACGATCTGGTTCGCGCGTGGGGTCGAGGCCGAAGATCACGCTGACCACCTCGCGCCAGTCGGCGCCCTCCTCTTCGGCCATCAACAACCGAACGTAGATAGCAAGATGTTTCTCGTCATAGGCGTTGACGCGATCCGTTATTGGCGGCCGGTCCTGGAATGGCGCGCCGTTCATTGCAATTGCCCCTCAGCATTGATGCAGCGATTAGAATTCATCTAAGCTCCAGAACTTTGCAAGCTGGGAAATCGTCACACTCGAATTGTGCCGTGATGCGCAGATCGCATCGCGGCGCTCCCCGGAAGCGGCACACCAGGGCCTAGCCAGACGATATGAATAGCACAGTGACGCACGAATCGGAACGATCGTTCCTGGAACGATCATTCCGATGTGAGTTCCCTTGTTGCCATGGATCTCAAGGAGGTCATGGCGGTCAATCTGCGTCGGATACGTCATGTGAAGAAAATGACGCAGGAAGAGTTGGCCGATGGCGCTGGACTAAGCGTCCGTTACGTCGGCGCAATTGAACGCGCAGATGTGTCGGCCAGCGTGACCGTGCTTGGCCGAATCGCGGAGGCGCTCGGCGTCGAAGCAACCGATCTCGTCAAGCGAACGACGGTTCATTCCCATCGGGCTCGATGACGCGACAATTTTGTGCCCCACCGCAACACCGGCACGTCGTGAATCAACTCCGCATTGCCTCACGCATAAGTTGATAGTCGGCTTTACGTAAATCTGATCTGTCTCCAAAGCGCATGCCTAGTTCAGAAACGGACGAGCATGCTGGGGAGATGGAGTAGGCCTCATGACTCTGTACGAGCACTTGCCAGCCGACATTCGCGAGACAGTGGATGCTCTGGTCACGGAACTCAGGCCGCAACCTTGGCCAACGCGGTTCTTTGCGCTGATTGGCCTGCTCGGAGAGAAGTTGGAGGCGCGGCGCGAGGCGGAGCCGTGGCATCTGATCCAACAGTGGACCGGCATAGTGACGGCAACGATGGAGCACTTGCTCCCCGACAGTTCGGTTGTCGAATGCCTGGGACTGATGAGCATTAGTTTCAACGACCAGTGGCGCGCTCAGGCGCTTGGCCAGATCGAACGGGATCCCACAGTGCTGGATCGTCTCGTCGCCATTTGTCCGGACTGGGAAGACATCGTCGAGAGCGTGATCGAGGCCAACCAAAGACGTCCAATCAAATCGGCACGCGGCCGCTGATCGGCATCGGTTACGCCCTTGCCGCTTGCGCCGTCACGGCAAACGAGGTGCCTTCGCGCTTCCTCAGCGTGGCGGTGCCCCGCCCGGGCCAGCCGGGCGGGGCATTGCGGATCGGCTCAGTCGCCGTTGCGACGGTTGGGGCGAGACCAGATCAGGCTGAAGCCCTCGCCCTCTTCATCGGCGAAGAGGTTGGCGAAGATCGGGGCGGTGAAGCTCGGATCGTCGAGCTTGAGGCCGAGATAATCGCGGCCTTCGTTGGAGCGCTTGGACCAGGCGGCCCCGATCTCGACCCGGCCGACATAGATCCGGTGGCTGGGGGCGTTGTCGCCCGAGCGGCTGGTTTCGGGGACGATGCGGACGTTCCTCGCCTGGAGCGAGAGAGTGACGATCTCGCCGTTGAACTCGTTGTTGCCGGTCTTCTTGAAGGTGCCGATGGTCGCCATGGTAGTTCTCCTTGATCTCTGTTTTCGAGCCCGCACCTTGCGGCCTCGATGGTGATCGACAGGCCGGAGGCGATCGACGGCGCACCCCGAAGGGGCTGGACAGCAAAGGAGGAACTTTCTTGTCTCGCGCGAGGAATGGCGGCGCAGCCGGCAGGGGAAGAAAGTTGTGACGCCGCTGTTGCGCCAAAGGCGGTCGAGGCTTCAGCCGTCCTTCGGCCAGATCCATCCATCGAAGAGGCCGTTGGTGCGCTCGATCCAAACAGAGCTGACATCAAGGAGAACGTGGCGATTTGGGAGCCCACCGAGAGAGCTGGCCCAACGAATCCAATGCTGCTTAGCCCTCTGTAATCGAGACGGACGGATCTCCGCTTCCGCGATCGCGCGTCGGCAGCACGCCCCATTCACGAGAGCGGCTGGCCGTAGTTGTGATCCGTCACCGTTTGGTCGATGCCGCACAACGACTGCCACGAAACTGCCACTCTGCGATGATCGGTCGTGTCTCGATGCTTGGCCGCTCTGTGTGAAGCTCACAGACTAGAATGCGAGCACGCTGGATGTCTGATCGAGTCAGCCCCTTCCAATGGACGCTGCCGGCTTGCGCCAGGCCTTCCCGCCCCTACAGGGGTTACGACAATTCGCCGCGCGGACCCAGAGGAGGATCTCGCGCAAATGATGACCGCTAAGAGCTCGAGTGAGAAGAGAACCGGATGAGCGACAAAAGCGATCTTGAAAACAGAGCCATCGAAGCGATATGGAACTATCGTGAGGCCTTCGCCGTGGTCGGCCGCCTGGAGCGAAAAGAACGTTCCGCGCATCGAGCGGTGACCAGGATACTGCCTGAATTGGGGCGCGCCTTACGCAGCCAAGACACGCGGTGTCTTAAGAATAGCATTAAGATCGGCTCGGCAGCTGTCTCGCGGCAGAACGAAGCGTGGGCCAACCTAACTGAGGCGACCGCACGTTTGGATTCAGCCCACTCGACTTTGGCCGCCCTCGAGCGCCAACTAGGATATCTTCCAAAGGTCTCAAAACCACGAGATTCAGGCTAGCTCAAAGTATGCCAGGACGTCGAGCTGCGCCTTATCCTAGGCGGAGATTTTCTGCGGCTTGTTTGCCGCTGCGGTTCATCACCAGCTCGTAGCTGACCTTCGCGCCTTCAACAAGCGAGGTATAGCCGGCCTTCTCTACCGCCGAGATGTGCACGAAAACATCGTTGCCACCGTCGTCCGGCGCAATGAACCCATAGCCTTTGGTCGGGTTGAACCACTTAACAGTCCCTAACGCCACGTCATTTGCTCCAAAAAGAAAAAACACCTTCCCATCTAAATCATTGAACGAGCCGATCGCAAGTCTCCGCGCGAAAGCGGCTCGATGGGATCCGTTGTCCCGCCCGTTCGTAGGTCTTGGACAGAAGAAATAGAGTGCCCCACTCGATGAAATGAACGAGCACGCTGAAATCGGCCGGCATTCAAGAACGACGAGGCGAAGGTCACATTTTCTTCGAAAACTCCGTGCTAACTGTCGCCTGCTTGTCGCGGCCGGATGTACGTCGTGGCATCACGGGAGCCCCGGCTTTCATGCCGGGGTTTTTCGTTTCCGGCGCGAGAAGCAGCTTGACCGGATAGGCTCGTCAAATGGCGCAGCCCACTGCGACAATTCGACTTGGATGCGTAAGAATCATCCGGAGCGGCACAGAGCGAAAAGCCGAATAGCAGGCAGATATGGCGCAGAATATCTACGACAATCCCGATTTCTTCGCTGGCTACAGCCAATTGCCCCGGCAGGTGCATGGGCTGGACGGCGCTCCTGAATGGCCGGCGATCCGGGCCATGCTGCCCGATTTGGTCGGGAAACGTGTCGTTGATCTCGGATGTGGCTTCGGCTGGGCCTCGCGCTGGATGCGCGAGCAGGGCGCGGCCTCGGTTCTGGGTCTCGATCTGTCGCAGAACATGATCGAGCGTGCCAGGGCGGACACAGCGGATACGGCCATTGAGTATCGCATCGCCGATCTCGACACACTGGACCTCCCTGAGGCGGCTTTCGACCTCGCCTACAGCGCACTGACCTTTCACTATGTTCAGGACTTTGGCCGTCTCGTACATGTGATCCGCAAAACGCTCGTTCCTGACGGGCATTTCGTCTTTACGATTGAGCATCCGATCTTCATGGCCGCGGCACATCCGCACTGGATTTCCGATGAGGAGGGCCGCAAAACCTGGCCGGTCAATCGATATTCCGTCGAGGGCGAACGTCGGACGGACTGGTTTGCCAAGGGCGTTCTGAAATACCACAGGACACTTGGCACTACCTTGAATACGCTGATCGGCGCAGGCCTTCAAATTCGGCGGATCGAGGAGTTTGCCCCAACACGCGAGCAGATCCAGCAGATGCCGCAATTGGCCGAAGAACTCGAACGCCCCATGATGCTGATTGTATCTGCGTCCACATCGATCGGCGGTAAGCTTCGAAGCCTTCGTGATATCCGGCCGGATTAGGTTCCTGCCGGGCCCGCCCCGGTATTGATATCAGCCCGGCGTCAAGCGCTATCTTGCCGGCCCGTCTGCGGCCATGCCGGTGAAGCGAGCCAAGGCCGTGATGCTGACCGCAACGGCCCCGGCGATCGCGAAGACCGTTTGCCAGGTGGGCGAAGACATCGCCATCTGGGCGATTCCATGCGTCGCGCTGTAACCGGCGACGGTCGCGGGCGCGACATAGAGGATGATGATTAAGAGCCGCAGCCAAGCCCATGTCACGAGGGCGAGCGCGAGTTGGCCGATGCCGAAGGTTACGGCGCCAGCCGCGAACGCAACCGCGATTCCGCCCAGAGCGCCAGCCCCTGTGTGGAAGGCCCGAAGACCAATCGTCACGCCGGCGAAGACGGGCACCGCGAAGACCGCAAGCGTGAAGAGTAGCCAGGCGAAGAAGCCTATGGCGAGGAAAATAAGCAGTGGTCCCAAGGCAATCATGGTGGTGGGCTCCGTGAGATAGGGGTCTGACGGTCGCGCCTTCCACCACCACCACGGCGCAAACGCAGTATAGCAGCAAATGCCAGCGACCGGAATCGTCACAAATCCGGTTGCGGGCGAATGACAAAATGACCATATTGAGCGTCAGGAGCCGATCGCCCGGGCTGCAAGCGACCCAAAAGGCGGCATCTCGATTTCCCAATCGAACACCCGAACGGCAACCATTCTGCCGGCGCGCGGTGGTCATGAAGCGCTTGTGACTGCCACTAAGACGCCGGTGTGAAATGGATTTGCCATGTCTACCATCCAAAAGAAGTGCGCAGACTTTCTGCGTATGACCTTCAACGATCTGGCCGGCGGCAAGCTCGGATCAGGTCACGCCCACGAGATCGTGGCTGCGTATTTCGGCTATGGTACCGCGGCGGCTCTAAGGGCCGAGCCGAAGTATCAGCTTGCGGCTTTGGATAAAGCCGCGATCCTGATGCCTGATCTGCGCTTGATGGATCAGCGCGTGCAGCACCTCAATGGTCTCCCTGCAGGTCTACCCAATGTTGACGAGCTGGCTTCGCTGCTCTCGAGCTTTCTTAACGCAAACGGCTACTTTTCAGGTGAGGTTTGGTACACCCGAGATCTCGAGGAGTATATCGATGTATCCTTCATTCAAGAAGATCCCATGATGATCGAGGACGCTCTCTCGGGTGAGATGGCTATGACGAATGCTTTTTTTGACGAGCTTTACATAGACAAAGTAAGCCTAGACGTCGGAGACGATGTGCTCGTGGCAAATGTCTCAGGTTCTCTCAATGGAGAGAACGATCCGGATAAGCCGTTCCACGGGGATTCGATCGCTTTCACGACGATGATAACATTTGAGCGTGTGGCCGGTCGAACCGGCTATATGCGGCCGGAGCTGGAGACGTCGGGCGCCATTGATGACTCACATTACTATGATCAGGACGCCTGAGGGCAGCTAGGCATTTCATGGCACGATTGGGCTCTCATTTCGTCTGTCGTTCTGCACGACAAGGTACGGCGGCGCTCACGAGCCGCCGTACCTCCAGACCGGGATGCCTAGCTTCTTCGCTTTGTCAGCGAGATTGTCTTGGATGCCGGTGCCAGGAAAGTGCATCACGCCGATGGGTAGCGTCTCCAGCATCGCATCGTTGCGTTTGAACGGCGCGGCCTTGGCGTGCTTTGTCCAGTCGGGCTTGAAGGCGATCTGCGGGACCTTGCGATTGTCGGCCCACTTGGCGGCAATCAGCTCGGCGCCCTTGGGCGATCCGCCGTGCAGCAGCACCATGTCCGGGTGCTTGGCGTGCACCTGGTCGAGCTTAGCCCAAATTAGCCGGTAGTCGTTGAAGTCGAGTCCACCGGTGAGCGCGACTTTCGGTCCGCGTGGCATGAGCACCTGATTTTCGGCGCGCTTCTTCGCGGCCAGGAAATCGCGGCTGTCGATCATCGCTGACGTCAGATTGCGGTGGTTGACCTTCGATCCGTTGCGCGGCCGCCATGCGGAATGGGCGTGGCGTTCGAACTCGTCGGCGGCCTGGTCGCGCATCAGCTCGAAGGCGTTGCGTCGCTCGATCAGCGTTTGCCCTTCTGCCGTCAGACGCTCCAGCTCGACGGATTTGATTTCGCTGCCGTCCTGCTCCCGCTGCGAGCGCTGCTGGGCCAGCTCGTTATCGTCGAGCTCGCGCTCGATCCTGTCGATCGCACGATGGAAGACGTTTACCATCGACCAGAGCAGGTCGTCGAGGTCGGGCTCAAGACGGGTATCGGACAGCGCCACCACCAGGGCATCGAAGATGTCGGCGACGCTGCCGGCGAGGATTCGCGCTTCAGGAAGCCCCCGGGGATCGGGATCATCGTGGAAGGGACGGTAGCCATGGAGCTGGAGTTCCTGGAGGACCTGGTCGGTCGGGGATGAGCTGTGGTGCGGCTCGAAATCGTTGTCGTGGTCGGCGGTCATTGCGGTTTTCCCTCGTCGGATCGACCGCGCCCATCGCGGCCTTCATGGCGACGAAAGCGGCAGGCGGAACGGACTTGCACCCGCAGCGCAGCGGAGGGCCGGAGCCTTGGCGGAGGACCGAAGGGGGCCGACTATTTTGTCTCGCGATGTAAAGGCGGCTCTGCCGCCGACGGAAAATAGTCGGCCCACGAGGTTGCCGGTCCGGGCCGCCTGCCGCCCGATCGCCCTCTCAGAAGGCCGTGGGGCAGTCCTCTGGCGCCGAGGGGAAACACGTTCACCGACCGTGCGGTAACGAAGCGGCCGCGTCGCCCCTCATCCCGTTTCGGCTATGCCGCCAGCTCCATAAAGCGCGCGACGTCCTGCGCCGCGATCTGTACGCGGCTTGCGGCCCGAAGGGCGTCAAATCCGAGCAGGCGAAGATCCTCGTTGAAGTCGCCAAGCTGTGGCGAGATCACGATTGCCTCGATGCCGGCCTCCTGCGCCCGATCCATCAAGGTCGCCATGGCGCCGTCACCGGCAGGATCGTCGTCCCGGGCGATGTAGAGCCGGCGGAGCGTATCCGGAAGAAGGACGGCGGAGAGATGCGCTGCCGAGAGAGCTGCGACCATCGGCATGGTCGGCAGGGCGCAGCGGAGCGACAGCATCGTCTCGATGCCCTCACCGGCCGCCATGACTTCACCAGCGACGCCAAATCGAACAGCGTGACCAAGCAGGTCGCCCATCGCCCGCTTTGGCGTGTCGATTGGCGCCTTGCCCAGCGTCGCCTCGCTGAAACCATGCGGGTCGAGCCAGGTGCGGTGTACGCCAGCCAGCTCGCCGGACAGATCGGTGACGGCGGCGATCATCGCCGGCCAGGTCTCGGTCGGGCTGTGGTCGTCGGGCCGGTAGTAGCAACGTGGGTGAAAGCGCAGGCTTCCGGTTTCGTGCAAAGACGTAATGCCGCGATTGCGGAGATACGCTTCTATGAGTGTGCGTTCGATCGGCTGCGACATGGCAAAGAGCCGACGAGCGGCCTCCGGCGATCCTCGTGCCGCGCTGGAATTGCGGAGCCGCGGCTGATTGGGCTCGGGCTCTGGATGCGGCAAGCTGAGAAACAAGCGCGCCTCGTCGAGGACGTTCTTGAAGTCGACCAGGCGGCAACTCTCGCGAATGACATCGAGCAAATCGCCATGTTCCCCGGTGGCGGCATCGGTCCATTTGCCGGCGGCTCCCTTCGCCGACTGCTTGAGCCGCACGAACATTGAGCGGCCAGGCGTATTGCGGACGTCGCCGACGAGCCAATAGCTACCTTCCCGTCGTCCGGCAGAGAGGTAGTGACGGCACACGGACTCAGCCTGCCGGCCGAGACGCCGTGCGAGATCGTGTGCGTTATCGGCCATCGTCATCCCCAAAAAGAAAAGGTCCGCCGTCGCCAGCGGACCTTGTTGTTGCTCTCGACGGCTTATTCGGCTGCCATAATCTGCTCACCGGCTCGCTGATTGTGGGCGGTCCGCTCTTCTTCGTCTTCCAGTTTGTTTTCGCTAGGCTGCTCTGGAGTTTCCTCGACTATAGATTCGACCGCCGGTTCGTCGCCAATGGCTCGGCCCAGCGTGCGAAGCGGTTCGGGCAGCCAGGCCGTGTCGGTGAGCAAGGTCTGCGCCTCGGCAGCCATGTCACCCTTCTTCAGATGCTCGATCCGATCGGCGGCGCGCTGCCCTTTTGCCTCCACCACGGCCTGGAGGATTCGCGTCTTCGTCACCCGACCGAAGAAGTTGTCTACGGTCGGTTTCCACCCCGCCGCAGCCATGTCGAGATCGACAGCCCGGGCGAGACGGTCGGCGTGAGCGAGCGCACGCGGCCGCCGATTCCAGGGTTCATGCACGGCGTTGACCGACAGGCTGACGACATGGGCAAAGAGCATCGCCTGGCTGTCGCCGTCCCACGCCTGAAGTGCGTCCCAGAGGTCGGCCGATTCCTTCGGCAAAGCCTTCGCCCAGCGCTCGTGCCGAGCGCGGATCGCCTCGGCTAAGGCGCTGTCGTTCAGGCCGAGCGCCTGGGCGCCGAAACTCACGCTCTTCAGATCCAGCTCCAGGCAGCTATCCGAGCCGTAGTGGTAGAAGGTCTTCAATGTCAGAGCATGCAGGGCCGCATGAAAGGCGACCTGCGGCTGCTCACCGAGGGCATGACGCAGGCCGAGTGTCCGATGGGTGGTGAGCTCGGTCATCAGCCGGTCGGAGATGGGCGAAAGGCCCTCGTCCTCCTCCTGCTCGGCGCCGGGCTCGACCGACACGTTGCGCTCGCCGCCTTCGTAGCTCGCGGCCTTGGCCCGTTCGGCCTCACCATCTTCTTCAGCAAGACCGGGCTCCGGCTCCGCCGACGGTTCGTCTTCGGGCCGGACGTAGCCGCGCTCAACACGAAGCTCGCCTTCAGCGCCAATGCTGACGAAGACGCCTGCGCGCACGATCTCGGCCGGGTCGAAAACAACCGGCCGGCTCTCGAGCCCCTCCAAAGCTGTTTCCAGCTCGGACAACCGTTCGTCGACCTCGTCGGGCAGTTCATCGGCGTCCGCGTGTTTCTCAGACAGCTGATCGAACTCTGCTTGCAAGGCGTTGCGGGCCGCTTCCTCCTCGGCAGTGAGGGTGACGATCTCGCCGCGAAGTTGTCGCAGACCGAAAGCGTGGCCGTAAGCGAAATCGGGGGCGACCTCGGTCCACTTCCAACCCTCGGCGGCAATCGTCTCGGATTCCGCCTTCAGCTTGTCGGCCACCATCTGGTCGACGAGCGCGACATCCTGCATCCAGCCGCCATCGTCGCCCTGAAACAGATCTCGCAGCACCGTGCCACCGGCGGCAGTATAGGCGTCAACCCCGATGAACAGCGCCCGCTTGTCGGAAGCGCGGACCGCGCCTTCTGTCAGCATGCGGCGGATGACGTAGGGCTGCTTGTCGTGGGACGCCTTCAGCCGCTCGAACACAACTTCCTGACGCTCGTGGTCGCCAGATACAGCGAAGGCCATGAGCTGGTCGAGCGTCATGCCGTCCTCCGCATAGACGTCGAGCAGCGTCGGCGAAACCGACGCGAGCTTGAGGCGTTGCTTGACGACGTTGACGGAGACGAAGAAGGCGGCAGCGATCTCCTCCTCCGACTGGCCCTTTTCGCGCAGCGCCAGGAATGCCCGGAACTGGTCGAGCGGATGAAGCGGAGCGCGCTGGACGTTCTCGGCGAGCGAGTCTTCCTCAGCGATGCCGCTATCGCGGACGACGCAGGGCACCGGGGCGGTCTTGGCGAGGCGCTTCTGCTTGACGAGCAGCTCCAGCGCGCGGTAGCGCCGGCCGCCAGCCGGGATCTCGAACACGCCGGTCTCGGCGCCGACCTGGTCGACGACGGGCCGGACACTGAGGCCCTGCAGAAGGCCCCGGCGGGCGATGTCCTCTGCTAGCTCCTCGATCGAGACGCCGGCCTTCACGCGCCGGACGTTCGACTGACTCAGCACGAGCCTGTTGAAGGGGATATCGCGCGAGGGCGAAAGGGTGATCTTGCGAACGGTAGTCGCCATGGGATGATACTCCGCGACGGGCGCCGAGAGCCTCTCTCTCGACATCAACTCGTCACGAAGCGCAGCGCCGCCCTCTCACTTTGGAGGGCGGCGTCGCAAAGCCAACGAACAGGAAAGACGGAAAGCCTCGGAACCGGAAAAGCACCGTTCCGTATCTCCGGTTGTCCGGGAATCAGGCCGCGCGGTCGAGCAGCTTCTTCGCCCGTGCCTCCATGTCGAGTCGTGCGTCCTGATGAGTCTTGTCGCGCGCGACGGCTGTGATGCCCTGGACGAAATCAAACACGCTCTCGGGCTTCCGGCCTTCCTCGGACAGAACTGTGTCGATGATCTTCGCCGTCTCGGTCTTGGAGAAGCCGCCCTTGCGCAGAAACTCGCTGCGGTCCTCGTCGGTCCGGGCGACGATCCGCTCCCGCGCCGATTTGATGCCGTTGACGAAGGGCATCGGCGAAGAGTTCGCGAAGCGTGTCAGCGCCGGCGCCGCCTCATGGGCGAAGCGCGTCGCGGCGTATTTCGAATGGCGGATGGTGATCTCCTCGAAATCCTGAACACCCCACAAATTCCGATTCTGACAGACGGCGCGAAGATAGAAGCTCGCTATGCCGAGCGTCTTCGCGCCCACCTCGGAATTCCAGCAGTAGAAGCCGCGGAAGTAGAGGTCCGGCAAGCCGTCGGGCAGCCGGCCGGCCTCGATCGGATTGAGGTCGTCGACCAGAAACAGGAAGACATCGCGATCGGAGGCGTAGAGCGTCGTCGTATCCTGGGTGATGTCGACGCGCGGGTTGTAAACGCCAGTCGACCAATCAAGCACGCCTGGGACCTTCCAGCGCGTGTCACCCGTGCCATTGCCGGCGATGCGCTGAACAGCTGCCACGAGTTCGTGGTCAAATATACGCCCATATTCCGGACCCGTCGCGGCGCGAAGCTCGAGGCGACTGCCCTGCACCTCAAGCGTTTTTATCTGCTCGGCTCGATGAAAGCTGAGGCCGAACTGCAGGTTGATGCCAGCGAGCGGTGCCGGAAGCTGACGGAGGTAAGCCGCCGGCGCTCCGACCAAGCTGGCAAGTTGACCGAAGCTCCAATGAGTCGGCGCGATCGGCGCGTCGCAACCGGGTAGCATCAGCGTCAGGCGCTCGGCATCGTCGCGGTTGGCCTCCACTCGGATCGCGGTGCTCTCGACCGTTCGGGTCCGGCTGCGCTCGCTCCGGCTGCGCACGGCGGAGTAGAGATCCGACAAGGACAGATAGCGTTCGTCCGCCGGCCGCGAGAACCATTCGGATGAAACGCGGCCGATGCGCTCGCCGCGACTCACATCCACCTTGTAGCCGCCGGCGCAGTCGTGGGCAGCGATCAAAACTTCTGCTTGGGTCATGGGACAATCTCCATGACGGGCGCCGGAGGCCTCTCCTCCGATCATCAACCCGTCACGGCGAAGCCGATCCGTCCTCTCACTCTAATGGGGGCGTTGCGGGGTCTCCCCGCAGAAGGGGGTGCGTCGGCGACCGCGGCGCCGACCAGGGGGAAGGCTTTCCCCTCAAAGGCGCACCGCCGGAATTCGCCATATCATCGGAGCAACAGGCTGC